>CAXGWX010000041.1:0-17055 GCA_964013445.1 uncultured Bdellovibrionales bacterium
AATCCGGACTCCGCCTTATCTGACGGACCCAATTCTTTAACCTTTGAACTCCTTGAAGATACCTTAAGTTACGTCTCACCTATAGACAGCATTTCCAGGGCAAAATCCTAGCCTACAATGCCCATCCAGCCGAGCAGCTCCGCATTGCCCAGTCGCTGGGGCACGATACAAAAGATGAAGAATACCCTCATCTACTTCTCTTTAAGAACTTTGGCTTTCATCCTAAAGCACACGCCTTGGCTGTGTCTCAAGCTTCTCGCCAGACTACTTGCCCCCATGGCTTACTATATCGCTAGAAAGGAAACACAAACAGCACTGGAAAATCTAGAGATTGCCTTTCCAGAACGACCTCTTAGTGAGCGTCGAAAGATTGTTCGTGCAATGTATGACCACCTGGCAATTTCTGCCATGGAAATCATACAAATTGAAAAATTCGTAGCCACCGATAACGGCTTGAGCCTACAACCAGAACAAGAGCAATTATTTAGGGAGGCACTGGCGCAGAATAAGGGAGTCGTGGCTGTTACCGGGCATATAGGCAACTGGGAACTCTTGGCCCAGTTTCTGGTACAACAAGGCATTCCAATGGTAACCATAGCCCGGCCGACCTATGACCCAAGAATAACGAAATGGCTCGATCAAGTCCGCTCTCAATACGGACTTGAGGTTATCTGGCGCGGAGAAAACACTGTCTCCCGGGAAATGATTAGGACATTTCGCAGCAACAAAATTTTAGCGTTGCTCATGGACCAGGATACTCGTGTGCAAAGCATCTTTTCGCCTTTTTTTGGCAAACCCGCCTCCACACCAAGTGCTGCTGCCGCTTTGGCCCTCCGCTTTGATGCACCAATTATTTTTGGCTGGAATCATCGAACTCCAACGGGCCACAAATTCTATTTTGAAAAAATCATTCCTCCTGAGATTGAGGATAAGGAGGCGGCAAAACAACAACTTATTGATCGACTTAATCAAAAGCTGGAAGATGCTATTCGCCAACAGCCAGAGCAATGGGTATGGCTGCATAAGCGCTGGAAAACCCGCCCCGAAAACACCCAAGAGTAAAAATCACACCTTAAAAGTCTTTTATAAAGACAAGCAAAAGTATAAGAGTTCTATAAGAAATGTATATCACTGCTCAAAGTTTTATTTTCGCATTGCTTCTGGCCAACGCCCCCGCACCCGCGCCGCAAGAGGTTGAATTTCGTTGTGACAACATGCAAGTCGACACCAAAACTCATCTCACTTTGTGTAACAAAAATGTTGTCATGAGGCGTGGAGATGTTCTTCTTTGTTGTAACACCCTTGAAGCCCGCTCCGACAAGGACTGGCAATGGAAAACCTTTGACTGTATCGACAAAGTTCGCGCGCAGCGCAAGAATGAGCTCATGTGGGCCAACAAGGCCAGCTTCGAATACCTTAAGAATGAAATCTATCTGACAGGTAAACCCTACCTCAAACGCGGGGCCAGTCTTTTGACCGGCAAAAAGATTATTATCGATTTAACAAAAGAAGTCGCTAAAGTAATTAAGCCACGAGGAACAATAAATTCGAAAAACACAAACCTTGTCGAAATGAAAGACGGGAAACCATCCATTAGCGAACTGCCAAACAGATGCCCAATCCCGCCCAAGACATGAGTTCAGATAAAGCCAACATGGGACAAGAACAGAACGCATTAAAGGTATCGCACCTTAACCATTCCTACCACAGACGCCAGGTTGTAAAAAATGTATCCTTTGAAGTGAATCCGGGTGAAATTGTCGGACTGCTTGGCCCCAATGGTGCGGGAAAAACGACCTCATTCAATTTAACAACCGGCCTTCTACCACTCAGAGAAGGCAGTGTTTCTCTGGGTGCACAGGAACTAGGCCCTCTCCCACTCTACAAGCGAGCAAGATTGGGACTCGGCTATTTACCTCAAGAATCGACAATTTTTCGCGGCCTCAGTGTGGAAGAAAACTTTTTGGCTATCCTTGAGCAAGGCAAGCACGACTCAAAAGAGAAGAAAACAATTTGTCAGCAGCTGATTGCTCAATTCAACCTCGAGCATGTAAAATCGAATGCGGGTTCTCAGCTCTCCGGCGGTGAGCGACGGCGCGTTGAAATGGCACGGGCCCTGATCAATAAACCCAGCATCCTGCTTCTTGACGAACCTTTCGCCGGAATCGATCCTATTGCTGTTTCAGATATTCGTAAATTTATCGTAAAAATTCAAAAAGACGGAATCGGCATTCTCATTACCGACCATAACGTCCGGGAAACATTAACAATTTGTGACCGAGCCTACTTGATTTCTGAGGGCAAAATTTTACTTGCTGGAACTCCCGAAGAAATTGTCGCCAATCCGGAAGCTCGAGCAACTTATTTTGGTGAAGATTTTGTTTTGTAACGCGTGATAAGCTAACCTATATAGGTGGTTAGAGGGAACGAAGAGAGGTATTCGAGCTATGGCATTTGAACTTCGCCTACAACAAAAAATGTCACAACAGCTGGTGATGACTCCCCAGCTGCAACAAGCAATCAAACTCCTACAACTCTCGCATATTGAGCTAGCCGATGTCCTACGCAAAGAAATGGAAGAAAACCCTATCCTTGAGGAACAAGGGCACGATTCTGCAGGCGAAGAAGCTCCGAGAGCTGAGGCAGAAAATGACGGCCTGATGGGACTTGATACCGCCCCTGCCCCAAATGAAGGAGCTTCAGAGGCGAGTTCTGATGCCAATATGGAAGCAAGCTCTGAAGGCATCGTTAACACAACCACATCCGAAATAGCCACTGACTTGACCAAGAGTGTGAGCGATAACCCTTCAGAAAATGCGCCAGAGCCTTCCGCAAAGGAGCTTGAAAAAGAAATTGATTGGGAGGCCTATCTTGAATCCCAAAGCTATTCGTTGCCCGCCAGCGCCGGCGGCACCAACTTCGATGAAATGCCCGCCTTTGATGCAACCCTTAGCGCCCCTGGCTCGTTGATTGAGCATATGCGCTGGCAAGTGCAGATGGCGGATTTTACGGAAGCTGAAATGCCAATCATTTTGCGCATCATTGAAGAACTCAATGACGATGGTTATGTTCCGGAAGATGTTTGCGATCTTGTTGCGGAAGATCTTGAAGTTAAGCCAGAAGATGTTGAGGCACTTCTGCTGCGCCTGCAAACCTTTGAGCCGCTCGGCGTCGCAGCAAGGAATCTACGAGAGTCTCTGCTGATTCAACTGGCGGAAACACCCTATAATCAATCTTTGGTACGAGATATTATCGACAGCTTTCTTCCACAGATCGAACGCCGTAATTACCAAGCAGTTGCCAAAGAACTTGGTGTTCCCCTTGCAGAAATTGGTGAGGCCTTAAAAATAATAGCCCATCTTGAACCGCGACCAGGACGCAGCCACAACGAAAAGCAGGCTGAATATATTGCCCCTGACATCTACGTTAAGAAAGTTGGCGATGAGTATGTTATCCTGCAAAACGATGACGGCCTTCCCAAACTAAGAATCTCGAATTACTATCGCAAGGCCCTTGAAGGTTCGGGGGGTGATACCAAAGAGTTTATTCAGGACAAAATGCGCTCGGCGGCCTGGCTCATCCGCTCTATCCATATGCGTCAAAGAACCATTTACCGTGTCATGGAGAGTATTCTCAAATTCCAACAGGATTTCTTTGAAAAAGGTGTTGAGCACCTTAAACCCTTGGTCCTCAAAGATGTTGCTGAAGACATCGAAATGCATGAATCGACCATCTCTCGGGTGACCACCAACAAATATGTACACACCCCGCAGGGTATCTTTGAACTCAAATACTTCTTTAACTCCTCCATTTCATCGAGTGCCGGTGGCGATGACGTGGCTTCAGAATCCGTGCGCAATCACATCAAGAATTTGGTGGCAGCGGAAAACCCCAAAAAGCCCCTCTCGGACCAAAAGCTGGTGGATATGCTGGCAGAGAAAGATATCAAAGTGGCTCGACGCACCGTTGCTAAATACCGGGAAATGCTTGGAATTCCATCTTCATCGCGGAGAAAACAAGTCTTTTAGGTCTAAGGCTAAGCGATCTTTCCGGAAAAAATCAGAATAAATTCACGAGCTTGACTTGCAAAAGGCGATGTTTTTGCGCTATCAGCCGCGACCATGGTGAACGCAAAAAACCTCGAATTAATTAGTCGTTACCAACTCTTGGCGGTGGCCCTGCTGGGCACTCTCTGCCTTATCTTCGTCACCGAAGTTGCTTGGTCCGCCATCCTCGGCGGTGCCCTCATGGCGGCAAATTTCGCACTGCTTAAGTGGCTTATGCGCCGCGCCATAAGCGGGCAAAAAAGTGCGGCTCTTTTTGCATTGATGCTCGGCTTTAAGCTTATCGCTGTCCTCGGTGTCATCGGACTTCTGATGCACTTCTCCCTCATACATCCGGTAGGGTTTACCTTGGGCTTAAGCACACTTTTTATCGCCATGGTGCTCAGCGCCATACATACAAGTTTACAAACGGACAACTCTACAACCACAAAAGATTAGAAAGAGTTTTTTCATGGAACACGGTGTTACTTGGTTATCCTTTTTACCTGGCTATGCGCAGCTGGAACAGTATCTGCAAGCACAATCCAAAGGTGTACTCTTTGAGTCAGCATTGGTCATTCAGCACGTTTTTAGTGGGCTTCTTTCAGCAAGCGTCGTCGTACTCATCGCCTTTCTTGCGCGCCGTGATCTTAACCGAGCAGGTGCCGATGCTGTTGTCCCAGACGATCGAGTTTCTATCAGAAATATTCTTGAGGTCGTATTTTCAGCCCTCTACGGTCAAATGAAAGCCATCATTGGTAACGATGCGGCCCGCTATTTTCCTGTGATTGCGGCCTTAAGCCTGTTCATCTTTTTCTCGAACATCATGGGTCTTGTTCCAGGCTTCAGCCCACCTACGGACAACTGGAACACAACCTTCGCATGCGGTGGATTCGTTTTTCTTTATTACAACTTCCACGGAATACGCATGCATGGGATGGGACATATCGCTCATATGGCCAACCCTGCTGGTGAATGGTGGGGCTGGTTCCTCGCGCCGCTCATGTTTCCGATCGAATTGGTCAGCCATTGCGCACGTCCTTTTTCCCTGGGCGTACGTTTAGCCGCAAACATGGTCGGTGACCATGCTGTACTCTTTGCCTTTCTTGGCCTTGTACCAATTATCGTTCCGCTCCCATTTTTGGGCTTGGGGCTTATGGTTTGTATGATTCAAACACTCGTATTCATTTTGCTTTCGATGATTTATATCGGCATGGCTGTTGAAGACACGCATGGTGATGAACACCATGATGAAGCAGTGGCACATGCCTAGTTAATTAATTTGCATTGGCTGCAGAGATTTTGGCGTGGAGAGAGAAGTAGAGAGCGGGCGGAAGCTAAAATCAATTCAGACAAAGCACTAAAGGAGAAAATAATGAAAAAAATATGGACAATGGTAGTTTCTTTTTCAAGCGTGTTCTTGGCCAGCAGCGTTGCCTTGGCAGCTGAAGGCGCAAGCAGCGGAGGTTGGGGCATGCCAATCGCCATCAGTCTTGGAATTGGTGTCGCAGCATTAGGCGGCGCCTTAGGACAAAGCCGTGCAGTAGCAACTGCCCTCGAAGGTATTTGTCGTAACCCAAATGCTTCAGACAAAGTATTCGTTCCAATGATTCTTGGTCTGGCATTTATCGAATCCCTGGTACTTTTTACCTGGGTATTGATGTTCCTTCTTTTAGGAAAACTGTAGTTTATTCTTTGGTTCGCGGTGGCTCAAAGTCACCGTGAACCAATTTTTTGAGCAGATACTCAATGGCACCACGCAACACATCAAGTACGGGAGCCCTTATTCAGGCTCTGATCGACGATTTGCAATTGCAATCAAGCACGCAAATCGAAGAGCGCTTTGCATTGCTCGAAAAGCGCATTGAGAATCTTGAAAAAATCCTTACCCCAGAAGTTCAATCGCAAGCTTCTGTAAAACACTGCTACCTTTGCGAAAACGATGTGCTCGCACGAGGGCTATGTTCGAAACACTATCAACAGTGGCGCTATAGGCAGCGCAAACAAAGCGCAAAGGAATCAAGCAACGCAAAAGATGTTGCTGCTTTGTATCTGTCTGCGGATCCAGAGAATCTGCGCATCGACAACTAAAAGCAAGTCGCATTAACGCTTAACCCGCTTTTTTACGCTTTCCCTTTCCCTGCTTCAATATCGACTTCAAATATTGTCCCGTATAGCTCTTGCGACAGGCCGCCACATCTTCTGGCGAGCCACACACGACGATCTCCCCCCCTCCCGCGCCACCTTCTGGCCCTAAATCGATAATCGTGTCCGCACATTTTAACACATCCAGATTGTGCTCAATCACTACAACTGTGTTACCATTATCCACAAGTCGCTCCAAAACCCCCATCAACCTGTTAATGTCGTGAAAATGAAGGCCCGTTGTTGGCTCATCCAATATATACAGAGTTCGTCCCGTCGACCGCTTGGAAAGCTCTCGTGAGAGCTTGATACGCTGGGCCTCTCCACCAGAAAAAGTCGTCGCCGCTTGCCCCAGGTGAATATAGCCCAAGCCAACCGCTTCAAGAGTCTCAAGCTTTTTGGCCAGCGCAGGTATGGCAACAAAAAATTCTGCTGCCTCATCCACTGTCATAGCCAACACATCAGCGATGCTTTTGCCTCTGTAGAGTATTTCTAAGGTTTCCCGGTTATAACGCTTTCCCTGACATGCCTCACAAGTAACAAAAACATCGGGCAAAAAATGCATCTCTATGCGCAAAATGCCGTCCCCCTCACAGGCCTCGCAACGTCCCCCCTTAATGTTAAAGGAGAAGCGACCAGGCTTATAACCTCTTGCCCTACTTTCCGGAAGGTGGGCAAAGAGATCCCGAACGTGTGTAAAAAGACCCGTGTACGTTGCAGGGTTAGAGCGGGGAGTTCGCCCAATAGGGCTCTGGTCAATGTTAATAACCTTATCTATGTGCTCGAGTCCCTCAACACTCTCATATGCAGCCGGCGCATCCCGTGAATCATGTAAACTTTTGGCAAGGGCCTTATAAAGGGTATCATTCACCAATGTGCTTTTGCCGCTGCCGGAAACACCACTCACACAAATAAACTGGCCCAAGGGGAAACGCGCATTGATATCAGCAAGATTGTTTCCTTTAGCCCCCATAATTTCAATAAAATTGCCGTTGCCCTCACGCCTGGATTTCGGCACGGCTATTTTCCGTAGCCCATTAAGATAATCAGCCGTTAAAGTTTTCTCCTTAAGCACCGCCTTAAGCTCACCCTGAGCTACAATTTCACCTCCATGGCGTCCCGCCCCTGGGCCAAGATCGACAACCCAATCCGCACTGCGAATAGTGTCTTCGTCATGCTCAACCACTAACACCGTATTTCCCAGGTCACGCAATTTTTCCAAAGTCCCCAAAAGTCGCTCATTATCTCGCTGGTGCAGCCCTATCGACGGCTCGTCCAAAACATAGACAACCCCACGCAAGGCGCTGCCAATTTGTGTAGCCAGACGAATTCTCTGCGCCTCCCCACCAGAAAGAGTCGCGCTCGTTCGATTGAGTTGTATATAATTCAAACCAACCGCTTCCATAAAACCAAGCCGCTCTCTTATTTCCCGCAAAATTGGGCGGGAAATTTTTTGCTGACGTCGGTCCAACTTTAGTCCATTGAAGAATTCATAGGCATCGCTCACGCTCAATGCACAAACTTCTGCAATCGACATCTTCTGCAAAAGAATAGAAAGGGATTCCACCCGCAAGCGCTGACCTTCACATTCCAGGCAAGGCATTTCAGCCATAAAGGCTTGCAAGTTTTCCCGTACACGTTCGGAAGAGCTCTCGTTAAAACTACGCAAAAGATGGGGCAAAACCCCCTCAAATGGCCTCTCTATATGGTAGGAGGAGCGACGCATCCCATAGTTGAATTGTATTTCTTCCTTGCCGCTGCCCCAGAGAATAATCCTCTGCTGCCGCTTAGACAGCTTGTTAAATGGCTTATCCAAAGAAAATCCATAATGTTCCGCAACACAACGAAGCTGTTGTCGGTACATGCCTTTGAATCGCCCCGCCCACGGCTTCACCGCCCCTTCTGCCAAAGATAGGGAAGGGTTCGGAATAACCTTTTCTGGGTCAAATTCCATTGCTATCCCCAACCCATCGCAGGAAGAGCAGGCCCCGTGTGGGCTATTAAAGGAAAACATTCTCGGCTCTATTTCCGGGTACGAGATACCACAATGATGACAAGAAAAACGCTGCGAAAAGGTATCCTCCTCCCCGTCAAGACTTGCAATCGTAACAAGTCCATCAGCTTTCTTTAAGGCTGTTTCAATTGAGTCTGTAAGGCGTCCCTTAAGCCCTTCCTTCATCACCAGTCGGTCTACAACAACATCTATAGTGTGTTTCTTTTGCTTATCGAGTACGATTTCATCACCCAGTTCAAACATTTCTCCATCAATACGAACTCTGGCAAAACCTTCCTTGCCCAGGCTTTCAATTTCCTTGCGATACTCGCCCTTTCGACCACGTATAATCGGCGCCAGAACCAAAAATTTTGTGCCAACTTTATAACTCAGAACCTGATCAACAATTTGTTGTACCGTTTGCGCCATAATTGGTGCCTTACACTGATAACAATAAGGCACAGCAACCCGGGCGAAAAGAAGCCGTAAATAATCATAAATCTCCGTAAGCGTTGCCACCGTGGAGCGAGGATTTCGAGAACTCGTTTTTTGTTCGATAGAAATTGCCGGCGAAAGGCCTTCAATAGACTCTACATCCGGCTTTTTATTTTGCTCTAAAAACTGACGGGCATAGGCGGATAAAGACTCAACGTACCGCCGCTGACCTTCTGCATAAACCGTATCAAAAGCAAGTGAGCTCTTGCCGCTCCCGGACAATCCGGTAATGACAACCAATTTATCCCTGGGCAAACTAAGACTTAGATTTTTCAGGTTATGCTCGTTCGCTCCCTTTATTTTGATTTCATTCACAATCTTAACCCTTAAAGTAAGCCCTAAAGTGACATATTTTACGGAGAGAATCTAATGCTTTTCCCTGGGCTAATAGCTCTTGCTTAGATGCATAAAAGATGTAAAAGGCGGAACAAACGAAAACATATAGGGATGGAAACACCAATGCAAAATCAACACTTAACACGCGGCTTACAGTGCCTTTACCTTAGCGCCTACATTGTCATATCGGCCTGCGCCACCCAAACTTTTCAGCACGATGAAAGGCCAAATTCACCAGGCATTCAAGCAAACAACCAAAACCCCATAAGCGAAAGCTACCAATTAACCTTTACGGGAAAACGCAGCGGAGAAGCCTATTTTGATACGAAGAGCGAGAGGCTGATTTTTCAAGCAGAGCATCTTGCAGACAATCCCTTCTATCAAATGTACACAATGAACATCGACAGCGGCAAAGCTACCCTGCTCTCCGATGGAACTGGTAAAACAACATGCGGATATTTTCATCCACAAAAAAACCTCGCTCTTTATGCATCAACCCATCTCGATCCAGAAAAGGAAAGCAAACAAAAAGATGAAATAATAAGCCGCGCCCACGGAAAAAAGAAACGCTACGCTTGGGACTTTGACCTGCATTTTGATATCTTTGCAAAGGACCTCGCAAGCAATCAACTAACACAACTAACAAAAGCCAAAGGCTACGACGCTGAAGGCGCCTACTCTCCTGACGGTAACTGGATTGTTTTTGGCTCTAACCGACATGCCTACACCGGCAGCCTGAACGAGGAAGACAAGGCTACCTTAAGCAAGAACTCTGCCCATTTTATGGAAATCTATACCATGCGGCATGACGGATCAGAGGTGCAACGCCTCACGCATGAAGCAGGCTACGACGGGGGACCATTCTTTAGTCCGGATGGACAGCGCATTGTATGGCGTCACTTCGATAGCAGCGGGCACCAAGCTGAAATATGGACAATGAAAACTGATGGTACGGACAAAAAACAAATAACAGATTTAAAAGCCATGTCGTGGGCACCATTTTATCATCCATCAGGAGAATATATTATTTTTACAACAAATCTCCACGGCTATAAGAATTTCGAACTCTATATTGTCGACACGGAAGGCACCAAGACACCTAAGCGTATCACAGACAATGACTATTTTGATGGCTTGCCTGTTTTTGCACCGCGAGGTGACCTTTTAAATTGGACTGCCACAAATACTCAGGAGAATACTTCGCAAATTTTCATCGCCAAATGGGATCACCAAAAAGCCCTGCAGCTTTTGGGGCTGCCGAGCGAAGAGCTGGATGCAGAGCCTGTGGCTTCCCCCCCCACCAAGGACAAACAGTTTCAGGCGCTCAAAAGGCATGTCGACAATCTCTGTGCCCCTGAAATGGCGGGCAGAAAGACAGGCACACCAGGAGAAGCGCTTGCAACCGACTACGTTGCCAAACTGTTCAAAGCCCATGGCCTTGAACCGCTGGAAGGCAACAAAGGCTATTTTGAAACCTTTGAATTTAGAGCCGGAACGTCCGTAGGAATGCAGACCCATTTAAAGTTTGCGATCGGTAACGAAGCATCAGAACTTGAGCAAGAAAAAGAATGGGCACCTTTGGAGTTTTCAGAAAACGGTTCCATAGACGTAGATAGCTTTATTTTTGGTGGCTACGGGATTGTCGCTCCAGAGCAAAAGCTCAAAGGCTTTTCCTACGACTCCTTTCCCGAGAACAAAACGTTAAAAGACAAATGGGTTATTGTTATGCGTGACATGCCGCAAAACCTTAGCGATGCGGAGCGCCAGCACCTGCTTCCCTTTAGCTCTTTGCGCGCGAAAGCAATAACCGCAAGGGATTTCGGGGCGAAAGGAATTATCTTCGTTACCGGACCACTCTCGCCATTTAAAAAAGATGTTATTTCACTCAAACAAAGCAGAGGACACTCGCAAGGTGGTATTCAAGCTCTGATGCTTGGGCGCGAGCAAGCAGCAAAGCTCTTTAGAGCTGCCGGCAAAGATTTGAATGAAATTCAATCCATCCTCGATAAAGGTCAAAAAACAGAAAACTTCATTTTAAAAAACTTTTCCTTTAGCGGTCACATTGCTCTGGAGCGAGAAACGCGACAAGGACGAAATGTTATCGGTAAGATCTCTGGTTCCTCGCCCAACAGAAAGACTGTCATTATAGGAGCCCATGTGGACCACCTTGGGGAAGGCTCCCACAGCAGCTCCTTGTCCCGAAATCTGGATGCGGACCCGATCCACCACGGTGCGGACGACAATGCCAGTGGCACAGCCATCATGCTTGCTCTTGCAGAAGCATTCTCTCAAAAGAAAAAAGATAACCCTGAAAGCATTAAGAATGACATTGTCTTTGCCGCTTGGTCCGGCGAGGAGATAGGCATTTTGGGCTCTCAACATTTTGTGAATCAATGGACAGATAAGTCAGACAGCAGAAGGCTTAAGAATGGGCAAACCGTTCTCGCCTATGTGAATATGGACATGGTAGGACGCTTGCGAGAAAACCTCATTCTTCAAGGAATAGGCTCGAGTCCATTCTGGAAACCTCTAATTCAAGAAGCCAACAGCAAAAACAAATTGCCCATTCGGCTCAACTCAGACCCTTATTTACCGACGGATGCGACCTCTTTTTATCTAAAGGGAATTCCCGTAATAAACGCCTTCACCGGCGCTCACAGTGATTATCATTCTCCCGGTGACACACCGGACAAGATTAACTACACAGGGTTAAACCGCATAGCGAATCTACTCAAAACGGTTGTGGACCACCTGTCCCAAACCAACGAGATTCCCCACTACGTTGCCAAAAAAGCGAAAAAAAGAAAAAGCGGTAGAGGACTGCGTCTCTATATCGGAACCGTTCCTGATTATGCTGCCGCAAAAGTAAAGGGATTGAAAATCTCCGGCACCAGCGCCGAATCACCTGCTGCAAAGGCTGGCTTAGAGAAAGGCGACATCATCATCGAGCTGGCCGGAAAGCAAATTAACGACATCTACGATTATATGCATGCGCTTAATGCTTTAAAGCCAAATAAAACCGTTAAAATAAGAGTGCTGCGTAATAAACAAAAGAAAGAATTATCTATTACTCCGCAATTACGTGAATAAATCGGCTTGTATTAATTTAATCACTCTTGCGTGGTCGCTTAATACCATAGCTCTCAAGTCGATTTATCAAGGTTCGACGAGAGATGCCGAGTTCCGCTGCAGCCTTCGTTTGATTCCCTTCACAACGTTCAAGAGCGGCCAAAATGATTTCCCGCTGCTCCGACTCATCCTTCTTACGCAGCTGGTCTGCCGGTCTTCCACTGTTGGCCACCGGACTCATAAACTGTTGTGTTGGGTCGTCATCAAGAAGTGGGATCTGGTTGATGGCTCCTGAAAATTGTCCATGCCCGGAAACCAAAGAATTACTGCTCAGTTTTTCCAAAGGAAGGTGCTCAGGTGAAATGGTGCCCGTGGCGCAGAGCAAAACCGCCCGATCCATAATGTTGCGCAGTTCTCGAATATTTCCCGGCCAGTGATAGGTTTTCAACTTCTCTAATGCCTCTGGTGATAAAACAGGTATTCGATTGTTATTATCCCGCTCACAAACCATCTTGATGAACAAATTTGCCAGATGTTCAACCTCCATGATTCGCTCACGTAAGGGTGGAATAACCACGGAAATGCCATTCAAACGAAAATATAAGTCTTGACGAAAATTTCCTTCCGCAACTTCATCTTCCAAATTGCGATTTGTTGCTGCAATGAATCGCACATCAATAGCCTTATCCTGCAATCCACCAACTCTTTGCACACGCCTCTCTTCTAACACACGCAAGAGTTTGACTTGAACACTCATGGGTAACTCGCCAGCCTCATCAAGAAAAACCGTACCACCATCTGCCGCCTCAAGGAGTCCTGGCTTTGCAGCAACAGCACCCGTAAATGCGCCTTTTTCATGGCCAAAAAGTTCACTTTCAAGAAGTTGTTCGGACAAAGCAGCACAATTAAGGCGCAAGTAAGGCTTGCTCGACCTCGGTGATTTTTCATGAATCTGAGCTGCAAAAACCTCCTTACCCACACCCGTTTCTCCCAACAAAAGCACACTAATGTTCGACCGTGCAATCCGCTCGATTAAGCGATGCAGATTTTGCATCACCGGATCCTCTACAACAATATCATCAATCTGCTCATTTGCTTCTAAAGAGCCACTTAAATGTGCGCAGGCCGCTGACATTAGTTCTCCAGCACTCTTGGCTTTTGGGAACAGCGCGTATCCTGTCTTCACTTCGTAACCCTTAGCACGCAGTGCTTCATCCAAGTGTGCAACAAAGGTTTCTATGTTTTCAGGACTCACATTAAAGCGCAGTATTTCGAACTCACCATCCGGACCATAGGCACCAACGATATCAATTGATGAGAGCAACTCATCAAAAATCAATGTCGCATCTGTCAAGTCTGCCCCACTAATGCGGAGGCGTATTAGAGCAAAGCTGGACTGCTCTTGGGCAGCGCGCATACACTCTTCTTCGAGGCGAATTTCAAAATAGTCGTGCCCACATAGACGCCTTGCTCGCGCTGAAGAGCGAACCTCCTGGACCAGAAGCGTGCTGGCGCCAATCTCGACGACATCACCAATATTTAGAGGCACAATCGATTCGGAAGGAATCTCCGCATCATTAACGCGCAAACCATTGACACTGCCACAATCCTGAATCTGCAGTGGTGGTCCCATATGCAATATCGCATGCTGTCGAGATACGGATGGATCATCCAATCGCACATCCACACCGGATGACGCTCTTCCTATCGTCAGCTGCCCTAAAGCCGGAAGCGGATAAGTTACGGCACCGCCTTCCCCAACAACCGTCAGGCGCAGCCTGCCGGCAGAACTCTGCGGAGCTCTCGATATTTGTTGGGTCGAGAGGTTATCAGCGCTATCAAAATCGTTCGTTGTCATTTATATCTCAAATAAAACTCAAAAAATTCTCTCAATAGCCATATTCTATATTGAATAAATGTGCAATCCTGTGGTCTTATGAACTAATCCTACGGACTAAAACATAATGAAACTTTCTATTGTTATCCCCTGTTATAATGAAGAGCGCACCCTGCGAAAGGCAGTGGCGCGGGTTGTTGCCACGGATATTGGCGAAGTATCAAAAGAAATCTTAATTGTTGATGATGGCTCTGCCGACAACTCTGTGGAAATCATCAACGCCTTGGAAAAAGAGCACGAGGAAATCGTCGCTTTATTTCACGAACAAAATATGGGCAAAGGGGCTGCCTTAAAAACCGCAATTGCTGCAGCCACCGGCGATATTTTACTTATACAAGACGCAGATATGGAATACTCTCCAAGTGATTACCCCAAACTCTTGGAACCTATTCTCGATGATCGGGCAGATGTCGTCTACGGCTCTCGCTTTAAAGGAGGCGAACCTGGTCGTGTTTTGTTCTTTTGGCACAGCGCAGGCAATAAGTTTCTCACCCTCACCTCCAATATGATGACCGACTTGAACCTTACGGATATGGAAACGGGTTATAAAGTATTCAAGAGCGAAATTATCAAACAAATCGATATTCAGGAAAAGCGCTTTGGGGTTGAACCTGAAATTACAGCCAAAATAGCAAAGCTCGATCCTCGGCCACGGATCTATGAGGTCGGAATATCTTATGCTGGGCGCACCTATGCGGAAGGAAAAAAGATTGGTTGGAAAGACGGCTTTCGCGCGCTCTACTGTATCATGAAATACAAATAAGAGATCTTAGTCGGTCTCACCGAGCAGGTGGGCAATAATTCCTGTCGCCAGTGCCCTGGCGATGGTTTCCTGATAATCTTTATCTGCTAATTTTTTACATTCCTCGGCATGACTTAAAAAACCTATCTCAACGAGAATTGCGGGCATGCGTGAACGCCATAAAACGGCAAAAGGCCCTTCCAACACCCCTTTATCCGGCGTGTTCATGTTTTCTGCCAAATGACTTTGAACCCGATGCGCCAAACGCTGACTTTCCACGTAAGCACCATTCAAGGCCAAATCCTGGACAATAAAGTCGATGTTTGCCTGTGGCTCCGTATCCAGAATAATCCCTTCATTTTCCCGCTCGGCCAACCGATCAACACGCTTGTTGGCGACTCGCCGCGACAAAATAAAAGTTTCGACCCCCTGCACGCTTTTTACGGGTGAGGCATTTGCATGAATAGAGACAAAGGCTTTGGCACCAAGTCGATTCGCCAACTGGGCGCGCTGAGCCAAGTCCACGTCCCGATCTTCAAACCGTGTTAGCACACTTTCGACAAGCTTTGAACGCTCAATGATTTTATGCACCCGTTTACCAATATGCAGAACAAGATCCTTTTCCACCAATCCGCAAACACCGCGAGCCCCAGTTTTCTTACCGCCATGCCCGGGGTCAATAACCACCAGCGGCTTAGTCTCTGCCAGCATGATTGCCAGACTGAAAAGGATAACATTCATGGCAAACCTATACACACACAAACCTACATCGGAAAGGCAAAAAGAGCAGGAAAAGAATTAACCATCGGGCATTTGCACCTAAGTACGTACTTGGTTATATCATTGAACAAATAGCGCTTTGTTGCGTCTGATAAGGGGGAGGATACCGCAAATGTCTATTCAAAAATCTCTTTGGTCTGTCTTTCTTGTAAGCTTACTCGTACACACGCCTGCTTGGGCACAAGAAGAAGCGGCGGATACGAATGAAACAAGCAGCGCAGAAGAAAGTGTCGAAAGCTCCCCAGCTGGTGAAGCAGTCAATGCAGACAGCACCCACACGGAAACCCAAGAGACCACAGAAGGCGCAGAAAGTGCTGAAGCGGCTGAGGGAGAAGCGGCTGAGGGAGAAGCGGCTGAGGGAGAAGCGGCTGAGGGAGAAGCGGCTGAGGGAGAAGCGGTTGATGACGCAGAGGCTAAAGCTGAGGCAGATGCTGCCACGGCAGAAGAAGCGGCAAAAGCTGAAGAACTGCAAAAATTTCATAAGGGTGATTTAGGGCTGGCCGGAAGCCCTGAGCTTGAAAACCCGAATAACTCGATTTTTATAGGTATGGGCTACTATAATATTGGTGGCTTACTCGACGGAAAACATTACGCTGAAATTACCCCCAGCTTAAACTTTCATTTTCCCCTGACTGAAGCCAAGAAACTCACCCTGCGAGCAGAAATCCCCCTACGTATTCTGGCTCTCAATCGAACCAGCGATGGCGAAGCGCCTGGAGCAATTCGAGCTGAGGACTACGATGAAACAGGCGACTATTTAAAAGTGATTAAACAGGTTCGTCTCGGACGCAAAGAAGACCGCCTCTTTGTCAATGTCGGTCGTCTGAATGGGGTTACAGTTGGACATGGTACGGTTATGCGTCGCTACAACGGCAATTTAGATCCAGACCGTACGCGGGTAGGATTTCAGCTCGATGCCTACAATGACTACGGTGGTTTTGAGACCTTTATGGCAGACCTCTCACTGCAATCACGAGTCATGGGTGCCTTGGGATTTATCAAGCCCATGGCATTTTTCTCTGACAACCCTATTGCCCGATCCTTATCCTTAGGACTCCACTACACCGCCGATCTCAATGCACCAAAAACCCTGAAAACAGCAGATAACTCTTTGGCTATACAAACCGATGATTACGGCTATCCGCTCTTTAGCGAAACCCAGGTCGGCATCATTGGTGCCGACTTTGAAGTTAAACCCATCCGTATCGGTAATGCATTTGATTTAAAAGTTTATGGTGACCTTAGTTTAATGGCCAACGCCGGCAATGGCATGACCGGTGGGCTTCTCGTGCGTTCAAATCTTGGCTCCCTACCCTACCTGCACGCCTTTCGTGTACGGATGGAGGGGCGCACCTATTCAAACAATTACATCCCACAATATTTTGACGGACTCTATGAAATTCAAAAGTTTAGTTTCAGCCGGGGCTCACAAAGCGGTGGTCAACAAACAAAATATCAAGCAATTGCGGAAGCTGAAAACAACAAAAGACACTTTAGCCTCTACGGTGAGGCCTTTTATTCATTGGTTGACCGACTCGTCGTGGGGGGCTGTATT
>CAXGWX010000042.1:0-17036 GCA_964013445.1 uncultured Bdellovibrionales bacterium
TCAAAGAGGCGATTAAGTCATCGGCTTCATATCCGGATTGCTTAAAAAGTGGCAGTCCTAAGGCCTTAACCATTAATTCACACTGTTCAAATTGCGGAATGAGATCCTCTGGCGGTTCACCACGGTTGGCTTTGTACTCCGGATAGATGTCATTACGAAAACTTTTTTCACCTGCATCAAAGACAACGGCCATATGAGATATTTGACCCTGATCCATTTGTCGCAGAAGAAAATGCAGGAAACCAAAAGTGGCATGGGTTGGTGTGCCTGCCGCATTAAACATTTCATCCTGTCCATAATAGTAGCGAAAGATCCATGCCATGGCATCGACAAGTGTAATGGTTGATTTCATCGCTCTTTCCTTAGTTGTTAAGCTTTAAAGCCTGCATGCTCTTCTTAAATTGCTCTTTGACTTCTGGATAAACATTTTGAATGGCGGTTCCCGTCAGACAAACAAAATCCCCGTCAATATTCTTAATTTGTACGAGCTGGGTGAGAGGAGGAGTCATGAGAATATGATATTCCGCATAGAAGGTCTCTTCACCATCGCTGGACTTTATGCCTTCCTCGAGCAGTTTAAAGCCCGGCAATGAATCCTTAAGTTTTGCGAGGCGCTCCTTCCCATAGAGAGCAAGGCTCTGACCTTTGGATTGTTCCCAGGTGACAACAAAGTTGGCTGCGGATTGGGCCTGGGATTTGCCCCCACTTAAGGGTGCGTCGAGCTCTGTCGATGCGGGCATGCAGAATGTGATTGTCGACTGGTCAATCCACTCGTCCGGAACCGAGGTGGTAAATTTGTTGAACTTCGCCTGCATAGGCTGGTTGATAGCTAAAAAGGTGGGCTAAGCCTAGATGTTGAATTGACCCGGATTCAGGGAAGTATGCTTTTTTAAGTGTATAAGATCGCTTAGAGTTTGAGGAGTGGCTGAAAGAGCGGCGGGACTAGCTTGGAGTGTACCCAAACAGAAATGGCCTGACCAGATCCTTGACTGTCCCGTGCTCTTCATGACTAACCAAATCTATGATTTGGTCATCGGAGGCCACATGGGATAACACCCAAATGCGACGACCGAAATGCCCTTATAGCCATAATGAGCCTATCTGCTCAAGTTTTTTGCTACATAAGGCAATGTCGGTACAGGCCTACCTTGCACTACACCTATTCTCGAATATGCATTCTGAAAGTTGCGATAAAAGTATACCGGCCAGGGCTAAATGCCGATCTTTAGCCTTTTGCGGGATGCCAATGCTTGAGGAAGAGTGGCCCGCCGGATTCCTCAAGATGTTCGCCCCGAATCCATTCTTTGAGATATGTACGTAGAGCCGTTCTCTCGTCCTCGTCCAGCTCCCCATCTTGGTTCGCATCGAAAGTTGCGCGCAGCTCTTGACGTTTGGTACGGAAGGTCTCTCGCTTGTCTTGCCGCAGTGCTTTTTTCTCCTGGCGGCTGAGAACTCCGTCTTCATCACTGTCGTATTGTTCGAGGATTTCACTGCGCTTTTGGCTGAAGTTCTCCTGTCGAGCAGCGAGGAGTGCATTCCATTCCTCTTCGTTCAGATCGCCACTGCCATCGCTGTCATAATCCGCAAGTCTTTTGGCCTTTATATTGTCGCAGCGTGTGTTCAGGTCATTTTCCAATTCATTCTTTTCTTCCTGACTTAAGTTGCCGGATTGGTCCCCATCATAGAGTCGAAGTACTCGGCGAAGAAGGTGTTTGCGGTACTTATGCTTGTTTTTGAAGCCTCTTTGAGCCTTCTTTTCGTCACTGCGATGCATTTTATCTTTTGTTGAGCGGAAAGATTCGGCAGCCGAATCCAGCCCCGGGTTTTCTGCGATGGCGGTACGAATGTCGCTAAGGTGGCAGAGGCGTAATGGTTTTGGTGCTTCATCCTGGCTTGTGCCTGGGGTCTGGGGAGCTTCACCCCTTAGGGCTGATGCATAGACAAGGGTGTCTTCGGCCGAAATACTCTCACTGATATCGTTCTGACAGGCGAACAGGAGTGGGATACTGGCAAGAAGAGTGAAAAGACTTAGTTGGCGCATAGATTTCTCCTCTATTGACGGTGACAATAAACTGAGTTTTCAGCTTTTTAGAGTCACCGTGACGGAGATGAGTTTACACACCTCTAAGTCTTTTTCACAGTATTATTTCGCCAAATCAAACTTAGCGTTGAGCAAGAGTTTGATTTTTTTCAGCGCCATATTTCTCAAAAATTTGTGACATTGTGTTCAGAAAAGCGATTCGGCTTAAGCTTGGTAGAGGACGAAAATTCTCCTCTTTTTGGGTCCGAGGACCTGCTTCCAAAGTTTGCTGTTGAGCCGGAACAGCGCAAGCTGAACTGAGTAAGAGTACAAAACCTAAAGATAACACGCTTAAAAGCCTTCCTTTAGTGTTGTTGGTTGTTGAATTTGCATTCTCTTGAATGTTCTTGATCTTTGTTCGCTTGCACATGGCTCGCTCCCTTCGGTAACCCAGCCGCCTACGTGAGGCCTGTTGGCTTTGCGTCCCGGTTTCGCAACCGGTTTGCCGTTTCGTGGTTTGCTTATCTTTAACTACATTAACTTAAGGGGCAAAAAACTGGCGGTGATGCAGCTCACAGAGTGCGTTTTTTTTTAAAGTTTTGTTTTACTGAGAGAGAGAATATGAAGAAAGTCTTTGTAAAATAGCATGTTATGCGCATTGAGCGAAGCGATCATCACCTTTATTTTTTTTATTTAAGGGCTGACACACTCATAATAGGTTTGTTTTCCGTCACTTTCCGTAAACTTCGCTTGGTTTTGAGTCCATTGTATCTGCGTGGAGGCAAGGGTCATGGTCTGGAAGCTGCTGAGATGGGCAGGGTTCAGGTCACCGGAATCGACCAGGTCTTGCAAGATATCGATGCCAAGGGCGCGAAATTTGACTGCAATGGTGGCCCTATCCGGTAGTTCTCCAGCGATGCGGTAGGTGTGCAGCTTGTGTGTGTTGGTGTAGTGGGGGGTACCAGGAAGCAGGGTGGTGGGCGCTGGGAGTAAATTACTCTCAATGGTGCGCGCATCCCAAAACATGTGTACTTCGTGGCCATCGTCGTCATAAATTTGGTCTCCGAAGCGCCATAGCTGCTCGTCTTCAAGGGCGGCGAGAGGTTCATTTTCCGAGAGAAGCCCACTTGAAAAAACGAGATTCTCATCTTGATAGGCAGCAACTTCAACCCAGACTCGGCGGTCGTGGGCAGCGCCGCTGGGAAAGCTGTGGCCTGCTGTAATATTTTCCAGGGTAAGGTTTAATTGGGTCTCGTCGTTGGCCCAAGTCACGCAGAGCTCTGCGCTTAGGGTTGTGTCCAGCAGCTCCTGAACTGCTGCTTTTTGTGCATCCTGCTCCGGGAAAGTTGTGATGGCCACGTCGATAGCGGGCATGGCGTGGTCGTGAACACGGCGCAAGGGCGAGTTATCGACATTGCTGGCGGCTGCATCCTGCCCACGCATATGACAAGAACCGCAGGTTAAGCCACCCCCATCCTCGTTGGCGTAGAGGCTGTCTTGCCATTCCTTAAAGGTACGCTCGAGATGGACGCCTGCAGGCGTAACAACATCGTGACATGCGCCACAGGTTTTCGCTGATTCCGGCTGGGTTCGATCCATCAACTTGCTATAGCTGGAGGCATGGGCCTTATTATCTATTGGCTCCTTGAGCCCACCGCGCATCACCCCATCATTGGCCAGCTTGAGTGGATTGTTATGATTCCCCTCAACGCTTTCAACACTATGGCAAAAATAGCAGGTGACGCCTTGGGCGTAGCTGGGAAGTTCAGAAAGATTTAAGCCATCGTCACTTAAACCAAGTTGTACAGCCATCGGCGCATGACAGTTGATACAGAAGTTTCCCAGTTCACCATTGGTTTCCCTTTGACCGCGGGCATTCATGGCGACAAAGACTGGATCTTCACTCGCGTAGGCGTGCATCGAGCCGGACCATTCCTGATGCTGGGTAGGGTGGCAAGAGGCGCAGCTTGCCGGATCGTAAAGTTCTTCCTGGCTTAGGCTGTAGGATGGTGCTTTTTCCTGGCATGCGCTCAGAAGCAGCGCACAAAGGAGAAAAAGCTTAACCTTCAGCGCAGAAGGTAAAGACGGCCTCGTCATTTTTGCTGCTGTGGTCAACATTGATTGTTATCTGCCAAATTCCACTCATGGTTAAAGGAAAACGTTCTATACTATACTCACCAGCCGTACCGGTAGCCACCCCGCTAAAATCAGCTGGCGAAGTGCCGTGTCCATGTTCTGGCATAAAAGGGGTGAGGGTGATGCTGGCGGACTCGAGGGCATTGCTGTTTTGACCGGTGACCGCAATGGTCCAGTCGTTATATCCCATATCAGGAGGTGCGGGGCTGGCGGCGGCGAGGGTAATGGTAAAGTGTTGCTCCTTTGTGGACTTCTGCATACCTAGCTTGAAAGTGTCGATGGTATAGGCGGTGCCACAACTGTGCATTGGGCTATTGGCTGAGTTGTCGTCATCTTCTCCGCAGGCGTTCATTAGAAGCAATGCCGAACAAAGAAGAATAATTCTGTATAGCATTGGGCAAGCTCCTTGTCATAACTCAAGACCCCTTCATGAATATTGCCATTAGTCCATGAAAGGCTCTTCTGACAAGGCGAAATGATGCGGATTGATACATCTTGACCTTTCTATGACTTTCCGGCATCCCTCAGATCTTAAGTGCCGTAGAAGTGGAGTATATATGTTTTTTCAGGATCCTAAGAAGCTTAGTTTGCCCACTCCCGAGCAGGCTTTGCCCGGACGTAGCGAAAAAATGGCGTTCGCCAACAAGCATGCTGTTTTAGGCACTCCCCTTGATAGTGATTTTCCAGGGATGGAAACAGCCCTTGTGGCCATGGGGTGCTTTTGGGGGGCAGAAAAGCAGTATTGGAGCCTCTTAGGTGTGCATTCAACAGCGGTTGGTTATGCGGCTGGCTTCACGCCAAATCCGACCTATCAGGAGGTCTGTTCTGGAGGGACCGGGCATACAGAGGTTGTGCGCGTGGTTTTTGACCCGCAGAAAATTTCATACGAGGCACTCTTAAAAATATTTTGGGAGAGCCATAACCCTACTCAAGGTATGCAGCAGGGCAACGATGTGGGCAGCCAGTATCGTTCTGGAATTTATTTCTACGATGCAAACCAGGAAGCAGCGGCCCGTGCCAGCCTTGTCGGCTATCAGAAAGCTTTAGACCGTGTTGAATACGGCAAAATTACCACCGAGATACTTAAGGCCGGTGAATTTTATTTTGCCGAAGACTATCATCAGCAGTATTTGGCCAAGAACCCGGGTGGCTATTGTGGTCTGGGGGGAACCGGCGTGCCTTGTCCTGGTATTTTAAAAGAGCAAGGTGCTTAAGGGGATGTCGGAAGAAAAACAAACATCGGTTTCAGGCATTAAAGGGGAAATTCTCGGCGCTTTGGGCGGAGTGATTTTACTGCTTTTAAGTTGCGGTCTTTCTTATCTGGGTATGGCGGGGCAGGTCTTGCTCGTGCTTGCAGGCGTCACGGCCCTTTACAGCCTGGGCCGTTTGGCATTGGCTTGTTGGCGTCGCTCGCTCAATCTTCGTTGGTGGCATGAGGCAACGGTGCAGGACAAAAGCAGCGCTGTGGTTCGTGCTGCTTTCTGGACTCTTGTACCCATTGGTCTTTCCGTCATTTATGCGCCCTGGGTTTTTCTGCTTTCCACTTTTTCCTTCTATGGGATCCTTTTTACTTGTTGGCTTTTATGCCTGCTGGGGGCAGCAATACTGCGCACGCGCAGCTGGAGTCTGACAGCCTGTTATGGCCTGGGGGGAGTGATGTTGGCGGTGCAGATCATTGGCGCTTTGGGCCCTATTTCAGGTAAGCCTGTGACGTTGGCACCACCTTTTCGTGGCGAATGGGGTATCCTTCAAGGGGGGAATACCTTGTTGCTTAACCATCACGCCCGTCTTCCCCAGCAGCATGATGCTTTGGATTTGGTGAGCTTAATCGAAGGGGGGCTTTTAGCTGAAGATGCGCAGAGCCCTGCGCAAAATTCAGATTGGCCATCCTGGGAGCAGCCGCTCTACGCCCCGGTTGCAGGTGAAGTGGTTCGTGTTGTTGACGGCATAGAGGACGCAGAGGGCATGAACCTGGAAGGAAAAGCCCCTGCGGGCAACCATATTGTGCTCGATATTGGCCAAGGCCGGTATATTCTCTTGGCACACCTTCGGCAGAATAGCATCAAGGTTAAGGAGGGGGAGCGGATTAAGTGCGGCCACCCCTTAGGGCTTGTTGGTAATTCGGGCAATACGAGCATGCCCCATTTACATCTTCAGGTGCAGACGACTCCGGATATTTACAGTGAAGAAAACCGTACCTTGCCCATACGCTTTGCCGGCAGCACTCGTCTTAGAGGTTCAGCTAAAATGCCGGGCCCAGTTGAATTAAGCCGTCCAGACCGGATTTTTGTTGAGACAGGGGATCCTTGTCGGGCGCTTTGAACGTCTTTTCTTAATAAAAGTTACCGATCTGTATGACGGCTTTGCGTTATCTTTAGCATGCAAGTGTGAATAAAAAATGTCGATGAATGACATGTCTACATCGAAATAAAGCTCGAATCCTGTGGCACTTCTGCGCCAACCCTACTTACGATGAAAAAGCCGATACAGACCAGGTAAGACTAAGAGCGTTAAGAGCGTTGAAGAAATAATTCCCCCAATGACCACGGTCGCTAAGGGGCGCTGCACTTCCGCTCCCGTACCGGTTGCAAGAGCCATAGGCAGAAAACCGAGTGAGGCCACCAAGGCGGTCATAAGCACCGGTCGTAAGCGGGTGAGCGCACCTTCACGAATCGCTTCGTCTTGTGGCACGCCTTCATGGATGAGCCGATTAATAACCGTGATGATGACCAGACCATTAAGAACAGCGACCCCTGAGAGGGCAATGAAGCCAACACCTGCGGAAATAGAGAGGGGAATGTCGCGTAGCCACAGGGCGGCGACGCCACCGGTTAGGGCCAAGGGAACCGCAGAGAAAACCAGGAGGGAATCTTTGATGTTGTTGAATGTGGAGTAGAGCAAGAAGAAGATAAGGAGAAGAACGATAGGAACAACAATGCGTAAGCGTGCGGCGGCGCTTTGCAGAAGTTCAAACTGTCCGCCCCATGCAAGCCAGTTTCCTGCAGGCACGCTGACCTTGGTGTCTATTTTCGCTCGCGCCTCTTCGACAAACGAACCCAAGTCCCTGCCTCGTACATTGGCGGTAACGACAACGCGCCTCTTGCCATTTTCCCGAGCTATTTGGTTGGGGCCAGGACTGACTTTTATCTCTGCCACTTCTCTAAGAGGAATATAAGCGGGCGACCTTGTTGCGGAAGACAGGGGGCGGTGTCTTTGCTCTGTATGGGCAGGAAGAGGGATGGGGAGGCGTTCTAATTCTTGAATGTTGGAGCGCAAAGGTTCGGAAAGCCGCACAACAATATCAAAGCGCTTGTCACCTTCGAAGAAAGTTCCCGCTTTCGTCCCGCCAAGAGCGGCGCTGACGGTAGACTGAACATCCTTTAAAGAAATGCCAAAACGAGAGAGGCGTTCGCGAATGATTTTAATGCTTAAAATAGGCAGGCCATGGATTTGTTCCACGTGGACGTCCGATGCGCCGGGCACCTCTCTGATGACTTCCGCAATATTCTCGGCGCTTTCTAAAAGCGTATCCATGTTATCGCCGAAAACCTTGACCGCCACATCACTGCGCACACCAGAAATAAGTTCATTAAAACGCATTTCTATGGGTTGGGTAAACTCATAGTTGTTGCCGGGTAAAGGCATCAACCGGTCTTCAATTTCATGAACAAGTTCCTGCTTTGTTTTGTCCGGATTGGGCCAGGTTTTACGGTCTTTCATGATGACAAATCCGTCAGCGACGGAAGGGGGCATTGGATCCGTAGCAATATCTGCCGTGCCAATCTTAGCAAAGACATGCTTTACCTCCGGCAGTGTATGCAATTGTTTTTCGAGGGTATGTTGCATTTCTACGGCTTGGCTAAGACTGGTGCCGGTGACCCTCAAGGCGTGGAGTGCCACATCTCCTTCGTCCAGATTGGGGAGGAACTCCGTGCCCATGCGCTTCGCTCCCAAGATGGAAAAAATGACGAGTAGGACGGCAAAGCTGGCAACGATGATTCTCTGCCGCAAGCAGAATTCAAGAACAGGCCGGTAGAGTCGTTGCGCTTGCTGGACAATAGGGTTTTGTTTCTCTGATATTTTTCCGGTCAGAGTTAGGGCTACGGCGGCAGGAACAAAAGTAACCGAAAGTATCATAGCCCCTAAAAGCGCCAGAATAACCGTGATGGCCATGGGGTGAAACATCTTTCCCTCAACGCCTGAAAGGGTGAGTATGGGCAGGTATACAGCAGTGATAATGAGCTCACCAAACATGGTGGCGCGTCGCACCTCCCGGGTTCCTTCGAATACGGTTTTAAGGCGTTCTTCTCGATTCAAGGTGCGTCCTAAGCGCTTTTGTGCCTCCGATAACTTTCGTACGCAGTTTTCAACGATAATGACCGCGCCATCGACAATAATACCAAAATCAAGGGCGCCGAGGCTCATCAAGTTGCCGCTCACCTTCCCCTCGACCATGCCGATGACCGTAAAGAGCATGGATAGGGGAATAACCAAAGCGGTGATAATTGCGGCCCTGATGTTGCCAAGAAAAAGAAAGAGAATGATGATGACCAGCAGGGCCCCTTCTAAGAGATTGTTCCTCACTGTTTCTAAAGTCGCGTTGACAAGGTTTGTTCGGTTATAAAGCGTTTTAAGAACGAAGCCGTCAGGTAGACTGCCTTGGATTTTCTTTACTCTTTCACCCACCGCCTCCGCTACAATCCGGCTGTTTTCACCCATGAGCATGAATACGGTGCCTAAGACAACTTCTTTGCCATTGGCAGTTGCTGCTCCGGTTCTGAGTTCTTGCCCCTCGCTGACAGTGGCTACATGCTTTATCAGGATTGGTTTGCCATTAAGTAATTTAACTCTAATATTTTCAATTTCCCCGAGAGACTCGACCTGACCGGGAATTCGTACGAGGTGCTGCTCACCATTTTTTTCAATATAGCCCGCACCAACATTGGCGTTATTATCTTCGAGTGCTTGAATCAGCTCTGGAATGCTCAGTCCATAAGCAGCGAGTTTGTCTGTATCAGGGGCAACTTGAAACTCTTTCTCATAGCCACCAATGGTATTGACTTCGACGACACCAGGCACCTGTCGTAGTTGCGGTTTGACAACCCAGTCATGGACTGTTCGCAGATCTGTAGGGGTGATTGTACTTCCGTCAGCATTAAGAGCTCCAGCGTGAGCTTCGACCGTATACATATATATTTCGCCCAAGCCGGTTGCAATTGGCCCAGGCTCCGGCTCGATGCCTGCCGGAAGTTGACCGCGAATGGTCTGCAAGCGCTCATTAACAAGTTGTCGGGCAAAGTAGATATCCGTCCCATCCCTAAAGACAACCGTCACCTGGGAGAGGCCATAGCGAGAAAGAGAGCGGGTATAAGAAAGATTGGGGAGTCCGGCCATAGCGGTTTCCAATGGAAAGGTGATCCGCTGTTCTGTTTCCAGGGGAGAATAGCCAGGCGCTTCCGTGTTGATTTGGACTTGCACGTTCGTGATGTCGGGAACAGCGTCTATGGGCAAAAGTGTAAAGTTATAAAGCCCGAGGAAGGCGATAGCCATTGTTATGATAATGACAAAGCTACGTTTGTTGATCGAAAAGTTTATTATTCGTTCAATCACGATAATATCCTATATCAGTGTTCGTGGCTGGCATCAGCTTTGCCGATATCTGCTTTTATAACAAAGCTGTTTTTACTTACGTACGCATCCCCTGCGGATAAGCCGGAGAGCACTTCGACAAAATCTCCATCGATGAGTCCTAATTCGATAGGAACTATTTCATAAAGAGTGCCGCGATTACGATAGACAACTTGCCAGTCTCGAAAGGTTTGAATTGCTTCACGTTTAACTGTTACCGCAGCATTCTTTTTCGTTATTTCGATTTCCCCTTTCAAGAAAAGCCCAGGTCGAAGTTCGCCTTTGGGATTTGCCACTATAGCACGCACCGTAAGGCTTTGGCTTAGTGGGTCGCTGAATGGCGCAACATAGGCTATGCTTGTTTCAAACGCTTGAGAGCTTCCATCCGAAAGAATTTTGATTTTTTGTTTGGCTGATATGCGTGGTACATCTTGGGGGTAGACCGCAAAGTCCAGCCATACGGTGCTTAGGTCAGCAAGAGCAAACAAGATGTCCCCCGCGCTGACCACCTCTCCGACACTGACATCTTTGCTGATGATGACTCCTGAGCCACTTGCTTTAATCGAAAACTCACTGAGGCTATCGGTGCCCATGACGATGCCAAGAGTCTCCCCTTTTCTAACCGGATCTCCAATGCTCTTGTTTAATGTTCGTACAACGCCAGTATAGCGAGCTGCGGCATAGCGTACTTTGTCCTGGTTGAAGTTGACCTGGCCGAGCACAGGAAGCCGCTCAGTCATCAGGCGGGGCTTGGCTTTTTGAACCTGTATGCCGGAAAGAGCCGCACTTTTTGCAGAGATAACCACTCTTCCTTCAAAAGATTCGTACTCCCATTGATACTCTTTATCCTTATATGTGGCCCTAACCTTGACTGCAAAAGAATGGGGTTCGGTGATGAACTGCTGCCCAAGGAGATAGGTGTCTTGCGGTTTATAAGCAATATTGTCTACACCTTCAAAGCGATGCAGAGCGACCGCAAGTGTTACTTCCTGCGGTGAAAGAGGCTTGTCGTTGAAGTAGGCGTAAACCCGTGACTGTGGTGGGATACCCGGCTCATAAATCGTCATTTCCAGTGCAAAGCCATCATCGTGACTTAATAGCCGGCCCCCATTGGGACCCTTTTCCTCGTGCTCCTCTTCGTGTCCATCATGTCCATGATGCCCATGATGCCCATGATGTCCATGATGTCCATGATGCCCGTGACCGTCATGGTTACCGCCAGCATGCGCCGTTAGAGTCATGATAAAAAGTATTGAACTAAAGAAGATTGGCAACAATGGTCGACCATTACTCATGACTTACTCCCGGGCTTGTTTTTTGTGCTGCTCCATCTTTCTCTCTATCCGTGGCGGCTGCAAATGGATTGACTCCGATGAGGCTCTGTATGTGAAAAGCATGCATCCACATTTCCTCAGCAGCAGAGATGCGCTCATTCTCGAGTTCTACCAGTGTGGCTTGAGCGTCGAGCAATTCGAGTTGCGAAAATCTTCCGACTCGAAAGCCGTTGGTGATGAACTTAAGAACACTATCTGCTTCGGGAAGGATTTCCTCTTGAAGAATATGAAGACTTTGCTTGGCGTGTGCAAATTCTTGAACATGGCCATAAAGGATGGCCAGGAGTTTGATGCGTTCGTGATCCTGCTGCGCTACGATTTCCTGCACTCTCATTTCCAGAGATTCAATTTCGCCTCGATTACGGTCGAAAACCGGTATAGGCGTTGAAATTCCAAACACCATGCCGTAGGCCTGTGGGGTTTTATAGTATCGCGTACCAATATTCAGGCTTAAGTCGGGAGTCAGAGCTGCTTGGGCCAGGTGCACTTTGGCTTTCTCCGCAGATTGTCTTTTTGAGAAGTGAATGAGTTTAGGGTTGTCTTCTATCTTTTGGGCCAAAGTTTCATAGAGAGGGATGTCGATAGGATGGAAAAGTTCTCCGCCGGCTACTGAATAATTTATGTCTGAACTGCCCCAGAGCATAGAGAGGCGACGCTTAGAGGCTCGCAATTCGTGCTCTCGGTGCTCCAGATTAATTTCGCTACGCGCCAAGGCGATACCGGCCCGCCGCTTTTCAATTGTTGATGCGGCCCCAGAGCGCGTTCGCTGGCTTGAAAATTTAAACCCTTGTTCGGCGAGAGTTTTAGCGCGCTCTGCGGTAAGCAGTCGATGTTGATCTGCGACAACATGCATGAAGTGAAGAGCGGTCTCTCGGAGGATTTCAATCCGTAGATTTTCCAGTTCTGCCTGCTTGGTGAGAAGCCTTTTGTGGGCCAGCTCTCTTCTGGCCGGGCGTTTGCCGCCAAGTTCTATCACTTGGTTCATGCGGAGGGTTATTTCCTCACCGGATGCATTTGGCGCTGCATCGCTCCTGAAAAAATCTTCAAGCTCCAGGCTGATATTAGGGTTTTGGAGAACTCCCGCGTTGCTATGCAGAGCCTTTGCCCCGGCAATTTCCATCGCTTTCGAGCTGAATAGGGAATTGCCCTTGAGAACCAAGAGAGCCGTTTGTTCGAAGGAGAGCGTAACTTTTTGAGCGCTTGCCTGTGTTGGCAGGGACAGGGTGAGGATAAGCAGTCCAGTCAGCATTGATGATAGAATAGGTGAAGACATACCCATGGTTTCCCTTGAGAGCTTAAATATTGCTCTGCATTTATCAAATAGGAGAGAACAAGCCTTTTCTCTGCTTTAAGCAAGGCTGCTATAACATTCTGCCCCATGACGAGCAACAGCAATGGGCTGAGGAGCCGGAGGCTTGGGTTCGTGCCTCTGGTAATTGTTACGATGGGTTTTTATGATTAAACGGCAATCTCTCTAAGCAAAAGCTAGTTGCCAACCTTCCAGGTTTTAACCAGATCTTTCAAGCCGTGATGCACTTGCGCCAGATTTTTGTTCAGCAATGGATTGTCTTCAATGCCTTGGGTTAAGGCGTTCTCGCAGGCGAGAATATCTTTCTCCAATTGATTGTAGATGTTGACCTGCGCACTTGCTCGCTGATCAAGGTCATCAAAGCGCGCTTTGACCTGATTGTTGAGGACAGAGATCACTTTGTCCTTTAGAAGGTTCGGGTCATCACCATCTTCAAAATTGCTGATCTTGTTAACGAGTTCCTTTTCGTTCAGATGTACAAGGATACCGCCTTCGTAGGATTCGGGGGTGATATTGACGTTCAAGAACTGCTCGCCGCTGACTGGACGCTCCTTAAGCCAAAGAATAGCTGTAATCTCTTCCTGGCTTTTCGAATCTTGCCAGGAAAATCCCACTGAGCCCTCATAGATGCCCAATATTTTTCCTTGGGAAATCGCGTCGTCCTGGAGCAGCGCACGGGTACCCTGGGTTTCTTGCAGAACCGCTTCGCTGAGTATTTTGCCCATATGTTTGAGTTCCGCTTTTAGATTCTTGAGAGTTTCAGGAAGTTTGCTCTCGATATTCTCCACGTGCACACCATCATGACCTTCAAGGGCATAATAGATTTTGCCTAAACCGCTGGCGCTTGAATTGACATCACGCGCATAGGTGGAAATCTCATCGAGAGAAAAACCTTCCGTATAATTTCGCAGCTTATCCGGATCATCATAGCGTGCGGGGATGATTACGCCGTCAAAAACATCATCAAGTGCAAGTTTGTCGACCCGCTTATGATGATATCCATGCCTGGCTTCGTGGAGATCGATGAGGGTGGGCTTTAGGTTTTCAATGGCCCGATGGGTAATGTAGATGGTTTGCTCTTCGTCGCTGTACTGCCCAGATGCGCCCATACTAACAAGCTCTTCTGGCTCATAGCAGAGTTCAATTTCATCGAGATTATTTTTACAGCCCAGAGCGAATCGTCCGAGGGCGGAGTTCTCATCCGGAACGATTGTAATAACTTTGGCGTCGAGGGCCATGTTGTATTTGACCCCGTGTTTGTCGAGGTGCGCAGCTGCACACTCCAAAGCTTTTCGGGTTTTCTTGCCCAGCTCTTGAATATCTAAAGCCCCAGCCCTAAAATCTTTTCCAGCGGCTTTTAGGGATTCTATTTCTTCGGCGAAATTCTTTTGTGACACCTTATCGATTTTGTTGCCGTCAAGTCTGGCTTTCTTACTCTTTTGAGCAAATGCGGAATCAAGCTGATTCATTTGCAGTTCGACCGGGTTGGTTAAACGCCGGGCTTCTTGTGAAAGGGTTGGGGCGCTCGGCTGAGCAACATTTTCTGTTAATTGGTCTGGCTCGGGATTTAGAGCCGATTCATTTGCAACGACCGACTCGGAAGGTTGCGTTGTCGGGGGCTTGATAACGCTCATGCACTGCTAATTATCACGCTTGTCGTAAAAACAAAGCCCTAAATGAGTTTCTTTATGTTGGGGAGCTCTAAAGCCGATATGATTAACGGTTTTGGGCGCGCTTTTGTGCCAGTTCCATATGACGTAAGGCGCTGCGAATACGCTGCTTCTGTGCCAGTGTCTGATTGGATTTCAGAGCTTCTTGGAGAATCTTAATGGTGTTAGGATGGGGCACACGACTAAAGGCTTGGGCAAAGAGATTCGCTTGGATGTGACGGGTGTTTTCATGGCCGCTCACTAAAAACTCCGCAAGTAAAGCTGAGGCCTTTTCTTGTAGGGCCGCACCGGTGTTCAGGGGTTGAGCCGTTCCTAAGGTGGCAAGTGCGGGGACCAAGGCTCGCGTGAGCTCTGGTGAGTTGTTAGACCACATAAGCTTTCTAAAATGCCCCAGAACTTCAGGGGTCTTAAAATGGGCCAATGCCTGAACGGCTGCTGAGCGCACTGGCAGTGCCTCTCTTGGGTTGTCCATCAACGCCAGGAGAAGAGCCTGGGCGTTCGCTTGTTGTGTCCACGCCAAGGCGCGAGCGGCAGTGGCGCGCATCAGGATTTCTTCACTGCCCTTGTTGATGATGTTTTGCAGGAAATCAAAGGCAGCCGGGTGCTGGCTTCGGGCAGCAAGACGAATGATACCGGTCTTGAGCGCGATGCGCTCTTTGCCCTGTAATGCGAGAATCGTTTCAGCAGAGAGTTCACTTGGATAGGCGCTCTTTGCACTGAAGGGATAACCTTCAAGGTTGGCAGCATAAAGGGCCATGTATTCCGCTGCATAGGAAAGTGCGTTTCTGAGTTCCCGGTCAATATTGGGCTCCGGTCTACGTCTGCCGAGGTAGTGTTGCGGGTCAAGGCCTTTAAATAGCAGCGCAGGGTTCGAATCGAAACGAGACATGATCTCGGTTGGAGTGGATGCTACCGGTTGATGAACATTGGCGGTACTGAGCCCTGCACTTAGAATCAGGATTTTTGCAGCTATGAATAAAGTCATATTAGTGCTCCCACCATGAGGTTGCAAAACCGTCCCGTTGAAAATTTGAACCGCAATGGGCTTCACCCATCATGACGTGATAGCTTTCGTATACATCGACAAAGTGAATTTCCAATCCTAAGGGTTCGAGTTTGTTTTCAATTTGTGTTTTCCATAAACCAACGCCGCCAATTTCAGGACCTTCAGGGTCAGGTACAAAAAGCACGTTGTCTGCGACGATGAGGTTTTGTACCCCAGGATTATAGGCTACGGCGAAGTCATATCCACCGTACCAAAGCGGTTCGTAGAGCACGGGAAGCTCGATAAAGTCCGCATCACTGAGCCCGAGAGCATCCTGCAATTCAAATCGAATGCTGTCGATCCGCGCCTGCGCTGCCTGGTTGTAATAGAAGAGTTCCGCATCGGTCAAAATGTTGGTGACGGTTGTTTGCTGATCCCGACCGTTGAAGATTTTAGCATTGCCATAGTTTTGCGAATAGAGATCGGTTAAGCCTTCCCAAGCCATGGTGGGGGAGGCAATAATCACTTTCCAGGGCCGAGTACTTTCAGGACGATAGTCTGGAATGAAGAGAAAGATTTCGTCAATATGACCAACGGCGAGCCATTCAGAGGATACTTCGATGCTGGGGCCCTGAACCCCTTGGGCATCTAACCAGTTACGTTGTCCAAGAGCCATATGATCTTCGTAGGTTGTTCCTTCAAGAGTTCCTCCATCACCACCACCGACGATAATGCGGCCGAAGGGGTAGTGACCATCTAGACTCGTATGGGGCGGTGCAATTTCCAGGTTGCCGCCATAGTTAAGGGAGGTTTCGTTGTCACCACCAGGGTAGATAAAGCCAGTGTTTGGCGCCAAAACTTCCGTTGGCAGCAGTGCTTCCAGTCCGGCAGCGCCTGTAGCTCGTTTAACTTGCAGGTGAAAATCGTAGCGTAGCGGTCCATTCTGGCTTGGGCGCTCGACGTATCCTGTTTGCATGCTGTCTTGAATCCATCGGTCCCAGCCATAATCGTATTCGTCAACATCATAAAGTTCCATGGAGTAGGGAAGATGTTGGTCAACTTTATTATAGAACGCGAAATTGGTGGAAGCGCTAGGCTCCGTAATCCGCATAATATAGAGGCGTTTTCCTTTTTGCGTATTATCGGGGAAAATGACAGGTGAGGCCATAATCATGGCTTTATCCTGGGAGAGAATGTCGTTGCCTTCGCGAATGATTAAACGCAGTGAAATCTCCCCATCGAAGTACTGACTTCTGCCGACAAGTCCTTCAAGCCAAAGCTCCTGCGCCTCTTGACCGATGAGGTCATTGTCCAGCTCAACAAGGCTGTTGCTCAGATCTGAAATAAGCTCCAGAGAGCCATTCTGCATCTTGTAGATTCGAACCCGGTCAGCAGCTTTTTGTGGGGTGATTTCCAGGGTTACTCTGTGGTCAGCACTTAGCCCATCAATTTTGCTTAGGCGGATTGGGGAAAACTCTTCGATTTCAAGCTGAACATCCGCTTGATTATCGATGGCGTCCCGCTCACCGTTATTGTCGTCGTCATCCAGGTTCGGAATATAGACTGCCCCGGAAGCAGTGGAAAACGTATTTTCATTGAGGTCGTCAGCATCTTCAAGGGTACCGTTGCGATTTGTATCTACTTTGATGTCTGCAATCAGAGAGCCCGGTGGTAGTCCTGCAACAAAGGTCGATATCGTTTCCTCTTGCACGCTCCAGGCAACAGCTCCATCCTCATCGATAACACCTAAGCGGGGAGAAAACTCTCCGCTCAGTGTGTAGGTATAGGTGATTTGTGGATCGGGAGCATATTCTGTGTCCCAGACGCCGTCGCCATCAAAATCCCAACGAAAGAGCAGGGCTTCAAGTGGATCTTTGTCATCTGTGGTCGTCGATGCATCAAAATTGACCACGAGAGATACAGGGCCTTCACTCGGACTTAAGCTAAATGCGGG
>CAXGWX010000043.1:0-16790 GCA_964013445.1 uncultured Bdellovibrionales bacterium
GTAACAATGACAGGAGGTCCAGGACGACCTAAACTGTGTGATTCAGATCACAAACCCATGAAATCAAAGGGTTTTTTTGCTTTTTCTGATCGTCTTTTGTACATTTTTTTCGTCTGTATTTCAGCGGTTTAGAGCAGAGCGCTCGTTTTCATCTGGAAGCGGCCAATATTTGCCTAACCAGGAGTGGGGCTGCGCCGTAAGTCCTAATAAGCCATAGAATAGTCATAGAATAATAGAAATAGAATAAGAAGCCTAAGCTAAAGACAATATAACATTCGGAACCCCACATGAATTTCGAATCCGCTCTAAAAATGAACAACTTGACTGTTGAAAGTATCAGTCCAGCGGAGCCGTCTCCTGCGGTTGAAAAGTCAGATTCCGGTTCCACAACCACTACAGAAGCCAACGATAGGCTGGTGCAAGATATGCCCCCGAATCTGCGCCGGCCTACGGATTCTTCGCCCCTAACTCAAGGGTTAAGCCAGCCTTTTCCTGGAATCAGCGGAGCCGCTCTCGGTCGGGCCATGAGCTCCGACCAGTGCTCCTTTGATGTGCAGGGGTTGCGTCGTGAAAGAGAGGCGTTGCGAACCTTTGCTATGGAAATGCCGCAGCATGCACAGGGTTTGGAAAATTCCTGTGGGACCACGACTTTGGCCATGTCGATGGCCTATTTAGGCGTGCCGGCAGATTTTCGCATCATTGACCGCTCGGTGCGTATGTTTGATCCGGGTGCGGGTGCGGGAACTGCTCCTCAAGATATGGTCGATTTTGCCAGACGCTCCGGCTTGCAGGCGGAGCAATACAATGATGGCAGCCTCGAGCAACTTGTTTCCCATGTCAGAGGCGGTCGACCGGTTACGGTGCTCTTAAATTTTGAAGATGCGACGGCAGGTATGGCCCACTATCTCAATGTGGTTGGTTTTGAGCGCGATGGGGCCGGTGAAGTCGAAGATGTGGTGATGCTTAACCCATGGGGTCGAATGGAGCGGATGCCCCTGGAGAACTTTATGCAACAATGGTCAAATGTGGCCCTTGCCCGCGAAGGGGTTATGGCTGCATTGCCAACTTATAATCGTTTGATGGTGGTCCTGGACCGTCCAGAAAATCCACCTCTGCCGCAGCCAAATATGAGCGGCGCCTTAAAGGCGGCAACAACGAATACGGTCATGAATGGATTTAGTGGTCTTTCCGCAGGGGTCGAAACCATAAAGCGAGGTGAGGTTGTGGCTGGTGGAGCACAGGTGGTAGGTGCCTCTATCAACACAATCGTTGGTGGTACGAGCTTTATTATTGGCAATATTGTTGGGCAGAACATTGAGCGCGGCGGAGATATTTTACTGGATGCGGGAAATGAAATGCTGCAAGGCAATCCGGCAGAAAAAGTAGGTGGCTTTTTCAGTCTTATCTTTGGCGGAATCCTCAAAGGACTGGGAACCCTTTTAAGCTGGATGGGTGGAGCTCTTGCAGGCTTAAGCCGATTTATAGCCAAGCCCTTTAACAGTGCAGGAGAGGAAGCCAGCCGGCGTTATGAAACCCGCGAGATGCTCTTAAATGAAAACCGTTACGATGGTGTAGAACACCCAGCCTATGTTTTAAGCCGTGCATCTACGGAGACTAAGCGCCGTATGCTTGAGAACCTACTTGACGGTTCTGCTACGGCGAGCCTTGAAGATCAGCAGGCGGCAATGGTCATTTTGCGCTCCACAGAGGGTGACGAGAGAGAGCTTGCTTTATTGGCAGAGTCCTTTGGTGGAGTGCAGGAGTTTCAGAAGCATTTTTCCAAAGAGCGAGTCTCTGAGTTTGCTTCAATGTATCACTTCACGAATCCATCTAACCGTTCTGATGACGAGCAGGTTACGGTTGGTTAATGCTTTAAGATGTCGCTCACACTGCAAAGTGTAGTGGTCACTGAGCAGATCAGCATTCGTTATATCTCTGAAAAATTGCAACATTAGTGTACCACAGGCTATTTACCTGCTTTTGGGAAGTATCTGAAATGTCGTTACTATTTTCCGCCGTGCCCACCCTACAGACTTGGTACGTAACTTGTAAAAGATAATCCACGGTGTCCCTATTTTGTTAGAGGAGAAATAGAATGAATTGGAATTATAGATGCATGGGATATTTGCTGCCAACAATGGCATTTGTAGGGGTCTTGTTTGGCTGTGGTGACCATTTGATAAATGACTTGATGCGACCAGTTGCGGGACAGGTCTATGCGCCCGATGCAGTGCGGGGAGAGGCTTTAGCCACAGGGTCTATCGATAATAGCCCCTTGCCGATAGTGCCTAATCTCATTTTTCAAAGTGGTTTTGAGCAGGGGACTCAGCACGTGCAAACCACCTCTGCCGATGGCCCATGCACGGATGACCTTTGGGGGGAAGATGAAAGTGTTGGTATTAAAGGCGACTGGATAAATGATTTGGAGGATGGTCTTTTGGGTAAAGGGCATTTTTGTTTTGGTGGTGGTACTTTTAGACAGCGAGGCGTACGCCTAACAAAAGATCCGGAAAACCACGGTAATCAGGTCTTACATACATGGATTGCTGCACCGAACGAAAATATTTCGGATGATAATAAGGTTTGTAATCGGGATAAAAAAGGTTCGAGAAAGGCTCGAGTCCAGCACGTGCTCAAGGACAATCCTACTCTTAGCGAGTTCCAGTACAGAGTGCGTTTGCGTTTAGGAAAGCCCGCATTCGAAGCCATGGTGAACTCTCCATACAAAATAACCTGGATGACCATTGGTGAATTTTGGAATAACAGCCCGGAACAAGAACATCCGTTTCGAGTGACCTTGAACCTGGTCAAGGCAGAAGAGAGGCGTGGGGCATCGTTTTATTTTGGGCTAAAAGGGGAAAAGCAAAACGAGGCTACGCTGGAGTGGGAGCAGGTCTGGAGAGAACAAATTGTCTCCGATGTCGCCGTTCCTTTGGGAGAGTGGTTTACGTTTGAGGTCGGTCTCCGCGAAGGCAATCGGCAGAGCGGTCGTGCACGGGTACATGTGACCAAGGCGGATGGGCTGCGCTACAAAGTTGCAGATGTCAGGGATTGGACTTACCACCCAGAAGGCACACCGGATGGGTTTCAAAGCATTAATACGATGAAGCTATATACGTCGGGACAGGTCATGTGTGGCTTGCGTCAGCGCGGTCATGTGCTGCAGGCCTGGTGGGATGACTATGCGATTGGCGGCAGCCCTTAAGTATACAAGGCTCTGTAAAAGGTTTCTGCTGAGAGCAGAGCATCAGGAGAAGGGGGCGTGGCTTTTGTATCGCTGCGCTCCTCAAGCATCTTGAGTTCAGCTTGCCTTTTCTCTGGTTCTTTTTGCACATCGCTAAGAATAAGAGCAACGATATCCGCCTCCATGTTCATACCGCCGGCGATAAGCTCCAGGAAACCAAATTCAGCAACCAAAGCTTCACAGTGGGCGGATTGCCAAAACATAAGGCCATCAACATCGTTTAAAACCTGCCCAAAGCGGTCAAAGGCTGTTTGTAGACCTTGGTTATCAATCGGCTCAGATACATCTGCCCAAATATTGAGGTCGGAAACCGCAAAAAGAGATAACTCCGTGCCTAAATGGGCCAAAGCCCGCACGCCGTCAATGGAGCCGGTTAAGAGATGCTCGAGTTTGTCGTGATCGGGAGAATGGCGGCAAGCCATCAAAGATATTTTTAAAAGAAGGTCGGGATTGGTGAGGTCGAGTAAGGGCTGGGTGTCTGTCCACTGGGAAAGATGCTCCAAAGTTTGACGTAAAGCTCGCTCGCTGTGCAGAAGTTTGTCTTTGGTGATCTGCATGCCTTGTCTTTCGTTATGAGGCGCAATTAAAATTCAAAGGAGAGGCCAAGGGAAATATGTTCACCCGGCCTTGGCGTTAATACTTTGAGGTAACTTGCGGCTCCTAAAACCTTATAGATGTCCTTGCCGGTTTCATCATATTTTTCGTTTGCCCAAAGGGTCATATGATGCATGGCTTCGCCAAAGAGAGCACCGTAGGCGGTTGTGCGTACCATATCGCCCATGGAGACAGGATGATTAGGTTCTAAAGATTGACCAAGCTCAATGCCAACACCAACCAAAGCTGAGCCCAGAGCAGACTCCAAAGCGGAGTGTCCCTGCACACGCAAAGAGAGGTAGCCAAGAGCACCTGCCGCACCATGCATGACCACATCCCTTTTGAAACTGCTGCCGGTCAGGGTGAAATCATCTTTTGCATTGGCATAGTTGCCAGCCACATGGCTGAGGCTCAAACGACCAAAGGATTTGCCACGCAACAAATCTTCGCCACGGGGCAGAACGAATCCAAAGGTAAGTGGCAGGAGGAGCTGCTCAAAAGCGGGTACTTTGCCGCTATGGCTGTTTTTATGGCTCAATACGGAGCGTATACCGATTCCGCTTTTGTTCGCATCAGGGATGGTAAGGGAGGCTTTTGAATGGAGTGCTTCGGGATGTCCAAGCGGCGGGGCGAGCCAGTCAGGGGCTGTGATGCTGGAGGTGCCGCTCTCTGATTTTTCATTGCTTGGTGCACTATGGGCCGCAGGTGAAGTGGGGGCTGGTGCCGATGTATTTATTCTGCTCAAGAAGAAATCCTTTCAAGACAAACAATACTATAGCAACCTTGATGCCAAGCATAGCTGCTGGCTAAGTTGCTGATATCTTGAACGTTTAATCCTCTCTCTTGGTGTGTCTCTGGGGTATAGGGATCCCAAAAGTGATGGGTTTAGGGGCTATTGGCGTAAAACTTCCTAAGGATATGGGTTCGTGTTTTGAGTTCGAGAAGGAATATGTAAAATTGTTCTGAACTTTATCGATTGAAGCCTGAAAGTTAGGCCAAGGACGCTTGATGAACCAACCACTGACAATCTCATTTCAGAATACATATGCCCGCTTACCTGGCGAGTTCTATGCTCGTCTGTCGCCAGAGAAAATGCCGACACCTCGATTGCTTAAGCTGAACGAGAGCTTGGCCAAATCGCTGCAGCTTGATGTGGAGGCTTTGCTGAGCGAAGCGGGGGTCGAATTTTTAAGCGGTCGGGTTGAGGCACAGGAGTCGGAGCCCTTGGCCATGGCTTATGCGGGACATCAATTTGGTCATTTTGTTCCCCAGCTTGGTGATGGTCGCGCGCTTTTGTTGGGTGAGGTCTTAGATGGTCAAGGGCAGCGCTACGATGTACAGCTCAAAGGTTCTGGGCGCACACCTTTTTCACGGCGCGGTGACGGGCGTGCAACCCTGGGGTCGGTGTTGAGGGAATATATTGTTTCGGAAGGCATGAGTGCTTTAGGCGTGCCCTCGACGCGGGCGCTGGCGGCATTGCTGACTGGCGAGGGCATTATGCGTGAGCAAATTTTTCCGGGTGCCATTTTTGTGCGGGTAGCGCAAAGTCATATACGTGTTGGCACGTTTCAGTATTTTGCAGCAAAGGGGGCCCACGACCATGTTAAAACTCTTGCGGATTATGTTATTGAGCGCCACTACTCCGCAGCTAAAGAAGCAGATAATCCTTATTTGGAATTGCTCGATGGGGTGAGTCAAAAGCAAGCAAGCCTTATCGCCGATTGGATGGCACTTGGCTTTATTCATGGTGTGATGAATACAGACAATACGACCCTTTCGGGTGAAACGATTGATTTTGGACCCTGTGCATTCATGGATACCTATCACCCGGACACGGTCTATTCGTCCATCGATCATCATGGGCGTTATGCCTATGGTAACCAGCCAAACATCGCGCTGTGGAACATGTCCCGTTTGGCTGAAACCATTCTTTTATTGGTGGACGATAATGAGGAAAAAGCGGTGGCGAAAATAGAGCAGGTGTTAGGAAAGTTTGCTGGTTATTTTAGTCAGGCTTGGCGTTTAAGAATGGGAAAAAAACTTGGCATTAAAGATCCGGGTGAGGAAGACGAAAGACTTATTGGAGATTTCTTAGGTCTGATGGCGGTCTCAAAAGCAGACTTTACCAATACGTTTCGCCGCTTGTGCACACTAAGCGACAAAGAGAATTCTCTTGCTCTTCGGGCAAGACTCTTTCCGGGACAAGAAAAAGCTGATGAGTGGTTTGCGCGCTGGGACAAGCGATTAGAAGAACAAGGACTCAGTTCAATGCAGAGTACTGCGCTTATGCAAGGGGCGAATCCGGCGATAATACCACGCAATCATTTGGTGGAAAACGCAATCGAAAAAGCCTATCGCGAAAGCAACCTGGAAGAATTTGAGGAATTGGTTGCAGCCCTGAAAACGCCTTTTGCCGACCGACCAGAGGGGGATAGGTTTACGTTGCCACCAGAACCGCATGAAGTGGTGCACCAGACCTTTTGCGGGACATAAGTCTTCTTGTTTTGCTCGGTGCTGACCAGGGGAGTCACTTAATTACTTTAAAGCATCGAGTGTGAGCCAGCGGTCGTAGAGTTTTTGAAGTTCCGTTTCCAGCACATCTAAACGTTCATTGATTTGAGTTAATTGGTGACCCTCGTTCTTATAAAAATCTGGAGCAGAAATTTTTTCGTGTAAATCGGTTTGCTCTGCTTCTAAGGTTGCTATTTTCTCTGGTAAGGCGGCAAGCTCGTGTTGCTCGCTGAATGTTATTTTCCGGGGCTTTTGTTGTGATTGCTCGTCTTTTTCATCGGCGGCGGTGTACTCAGAAGATTTTTTTTGTGCCTTAGGTTTTTGTTCGAGCCAGTCATCGTAACCACCAGCATAGAAGCGAACAACACCATCTTCATCAAAAACAAGTGAGCTTGTTACCACGTTATTGATGAACTCTCGGTCGTGGGAGACAAGTAAGAGCGTGCCTTTGAAACTCAGCAACACAGACTCGAGAAGCTCGAGGGTTTCCGCATCCAGGTCATTGGTGGGCTCGTCTAAAACGAGAAAATTTGCTTCTTTGGTGAACAGTTTAGCAAGCAGAAGCCGGTTACGTTCACCACCGGAGAGAACGCGAACCGGAGAGCGAGCCCGTTCAGGTGAAAAGAGAAAGTCTTGCAGGTAGCCATAGACGTGTCGCGGTTTGCCACCAACAACCACGGTGTCGTGACCACCGGAAAGATTTTGTTGAACTGTTTTGTCAGGATCGAGTTGGGCTCGAAGCTGATCAAAGTACACCGTTTCAAGTCGAGTACCCAGGCGCACCTTTCCTGAGTCCGGTGGCAGATCGCCAAGGAGTAGGCGAACGAGTGTTGTTTTCCCGCAACCGTTAGGGCCAATAATGGCAACCCGGTCCCCGCGGATAATTGTTGCATTAAGTTTTTCAACTATTGTTTGCTCTTGCCAGCCAAAGCTTAGGTTGGTCGCTTCGATGACTCGTTTCCCTGTTTGTTCTGCTTCGTGGACGACGATGGTCGCTTTTCCCGTCTGCTCACGTCGTGCTTTGCGTTCAGCTCGGAGGGCCTTGAGAGCGCGAACTCTGCCTTCGTTGCGGGTGCGTCGAGCCTTAATGCCCTGACGAATCCAGGCTTCTTCTTTGGCGAGCTTTTTGTCGAGCCTTGCCCATTCTGCCTCTTGTGTTTCGATGGCAGCTTGTTTGTGAGTTTGATATTGATCGTAATTCCCCGGCCAAGAGGTGAGGGTGCCGCGATCTAGATCGATGATACGGGTTGCCAGGCGTCTCAGAAACATTCGGTCGTGGGTGACGAAAAGAAGTGCGCCCTGAAAGGCTTTGAGGGCACCTTCGAGCCATTCAATAGCCTGTATGTCGAGATGGTTGGTGGGCTCATCGAGGATTAAAAGATTTGGTTTTTGAATTAGTGCCCGAGCCATAAGAACTTGTCTTTTCATGCCACCGGATAGATTGCTAAAAGGAGTCTGCGGGTTGATCTCCAAACGTTGTAGCTGATTTTCAATGCGATGTTGTAGGTCCCAGCCTTTGTTTGTATCAAGTTTTTCTTGCGTCGATTCAAGTTGTTTAAGGCTTTCCGCGTCTGCATTTTGAGCAATGCTTGCCGACAAGCTCTGGTAGAGTTGTAGTAGATGGCCTACGTCACCTAATCCGGAAAGGACGACGTCATAGGTTGTGCCCGGCATATCTTTAGGAACATCTTGGGGGAGGTAGGCAATTTGTGCATCGCTGTGACGTCGAATGATGCCCGCATCCGCTTCGATTTCACCGGCCAGTACCCGCATTAAAGACGACTTACCTTCACCGTTACGTCCGACGAGACAAACTCGTTCGCCGGTTTCAATGGCTAATTTTGCATTTTCAAGAATAGGGGCTGCCCCAAAGGAGAGACAAAGATCTTGAGTTTGGACAACGAGCATATTTATTTGTAACCTTATTGAGGGGGAAAGTTTAGGCTTTTTTACTCGCCAAGCTCAGTGTTGCGAAGAGAATAGGATACGATTAAAAGACAGAAATGAGACAGAGGCTGGCTCACTATATATTGCAGCTCTTTGGGTGGCGCGTTGTTGGAGAAAGACCGCATCAGGATAAATACATCGTGATTTTCGCGCCGCATACTTCCAATTGGGATTTTGTGATGGCCCAGATGGCCGGCTTTGCGCTCGGGATATCCGCACGGTACTTCGGCAAAGATTCCCTATTTCGATTTCCGTATCGTTTTTTCTTTGAATGGTTAGGAGGGATTCCTATCGACCGCACTAAGCATAACGACGTTGTGAGTTTTGCTGTGGAGCTTTTTTCGAAAGCTGACAGGTTCGTGTTGGCATTGGCACCAGAAGGCACCCGCTCCTGGGTCGCACGGTGGAAAACCGGATTTTATTATATTGCGGTGGGGGCGAAGGTGCCCTTGGCTCTTTGTTTTTTTGATTACGCCAAAAAAGAAGTTGGTGTTGCCGAAGTTTTCACTCCATCAGGAGATATCGAAGAAGATATGAATCATATAGCAGGAGTTTATGAGTCAAAAGCGGGGCGAAATCCGTCTCAATACAATTCTGGAATTTATTAAGGGAGCGCTTTTTCAAATAAGTGTAGAAGATGCTTGTCAGATGGGCTCCAATCCACTAAAGGGCCGGGCGGCTATCTTGTTGATGAGCCACAACGCACAAGAGAACCTTTTCTCCTAAAGGACGCGTTTCTAGAAGTATTTCTCTTTCCTATCACTCTTGTATGGGTTTGGGCTCTGGGGATTTAGTACCCTGGACAAAGAGGCCACAGGAGCACATGATGTCAGCAGAAAGCGACGGCCCCGTAGAGGGCTTTTCACACTTTAATTTGGACCCGTTATTGATTCAGGGAATCGAGGCGGCTGGGTTCAGTACACCGAGACCGATCCAAGCTAAAACCTTGCCGCTTGCCTTAGAAGGACGGGATGTCTTGGGGCTCGCCCAAACAGGAACCGGCAAGACCGCCGGCTTTGCGTTACCTATTCTTGAACGTATTTTAGGTGAGACGCGTGCGGGGCCTCGTGCTTTAGTGTTGGCTCCTACCCGGGAATTGGCGGCACAGATTTTAGCCGAGTTTAAGCTCTTGTCACGATTTGCCAGCGTTCAGCTTCTCAATATCTATGGGGGGGTAGGTCAGCGCCCGCAAGTTCAGGGATTGCGTAAGCGCCCCGATGTTATTGTTGCTTGTCCGGGGCGGCTTTTGGACCTCATAGAGCAGGGGCACGCTAAGCTTGATCGTGTCGAGATGTTTGTGCTCGATGAGGCTGACCAAATGTTTGATATGGGGTTTATGATTACGATTCGTAAAATCCTCGAATATTTGCCAGCGAAACGTCAGAATCTGCTCTTTTCCGCGACAATGCCTGAAGCAGTGCGGCACCTGGCAGATGAAATGTTAGAGGACCCTGAAGTCGTAGAGCTTGCCCATAAAAAGCCGCTGCATTTGATTGAGCAAACGATTTATCCGGTTCATCGAAAACTGAGGCAGCAGCTGCTGGAGTACTTGCTTGAGCATGACAATGTGACGCGGGCGATTGTTTTTATGCGAACAAAGCATGGAGCAAGAAAGTTGGCGGAAAGACTGAATAAGGGACCGAAGCGGGTGGTTGGTTTGCAGGGCAATATGTCTCAATTTCAGCGCGAAAAAGTGATGCGAGGATTTCGGGCCGGAAAATACGATGTTCTCGTGGCGACGGATATTGCGGCACGAGGGATTGATGTTGCGGATGTGTCACATGTGATTAATTTCGATGCTCCAGATACACCGGAAGCCTACACCCACAGAATTGGCAGAACAGGTCGTTCCGAGCAGGAGGGGAAAGCTTGCTCTTTTATCACTCATGAAGACCGATGGGTCGTTCGTGCGGTGGAGAAATTAGCCGGGATAAAAATTAAAGAAATAGAGCTTGAAGATTTTTTGATTTTCGAAGGTGAAGATGTCCGTGAGCTTAGTGCTCAACCGGCTAAAAGAGGCAGGAGTAAAAATAGTAGAGCGGCAAGGAGAAATTCTCGCAAGCCGAGTCGTCGTACAAATCCGCGTAAGAGGTTGGGAGCGAAGCCTGGTGCCACGAAGTCCGCAGACAAGCAGCAGGGGGCCAGGCAAGGTAAGGATGAAGAAAAATCCACACGTCAAGGGAGACGAGGTCCGGCAGCGAAAAGCTCAAGCGGTCCTCAGGCGAATGCTAAGCGTAAACGTTCGAAAAAGGCGTCGTCTGAACAAAGTGGTGAAGGTTTTTCCAGACGCCTGCGCGGAGGTCGAGCAGGTAAAAAGCGTAAGGCGGGAGGAAAGGGACCGGCAAAGCGCTAGGCCCTTTCCATGCTCAAGAGTGTGGATGTTAAGACCGCACAGCAGCCTGGTTAACACGCATCGCAGCAGCTCCGTGTGCAGCAATCGAGCGCACAGCAATACTGAAGGCGTTGTTCACATTGGCTGAAATTTGCTGAATAATCTCCGCTTCATTTTCAATCATGGTTTGGGCTTGATCCGAATATAACTCCCAGGTTTTCGCTGAAAGCTGGTACTCATGTGCTTCGACCATCAGAGATGATTTTTTAGCTTCGCCGATGGCATCAACACCAGTGTGCAGTGCTTTAAGTTGCATTTGCTTTTGCATTAAGTTGTTCACATTAGAATTCGAACCACCTGTGCTTTGTTGAGCAACAGATTTTACGGAGCTTTGCGCTGAGTTTTGTACGGCCTCCTGGATGGCTTGCTCGCTCATGCCCTGCAGAGCGGATTCATTGGCTGTTTGTACAGCAGATTTTGCTGCTTCCTGAGCCGCTTGTCGCGCTGCTTCTTGAGCTGCCTCCTGAGAGAGACCTTGTTGAATGGACTCCTGAAAGGCTTGCCGTGCCGAATCTTTTGCTACCTGTGCAATGGACTCCTTGATGCTTTGACTCGTGGCTTCATGAAGAAGCTTAGAAGTCGCTTGTTGCACAGCTTCTTTTGATACTTGGTTTATGGTCTCTCGGGTAATCTCTTGAACTGCTTGATTTGTTGCAGCGTTGGCGGCTTGCGAGGCTGCAGCGCTTGCACCTTGTGCGGCGGCCTGTGCAGCCAGGGTGGCGACTGTGGCCAAAATAGCAAAGAAGCCTAAGAGACAACTAAAGATTCCAAGGATATTGGCAAGAGCTTCGGCTTCATCCAGTTTACGCTGTGCTTCCTCGTTATCTTTTTTGGCTTTCTCAATGGCTGCCTGGCGCAGTTCACTGTAGTTCTCGATGAGCCGATTATGTGTTTCTACGCTGTTATTCGGGTCCTCAACATCTAATTTAAGCATATATGCGGTAAGGTTGGCGGGATTGAGACTGTCGATAGCACTCTTCCCGGAATTAACGCTTCTTTGATAATCCTGGGCGAAGCCGCCAAGACCGACACTTTTGTTGAAACTCTCGGTAAAAGAACGAAAACCCGCATCAAGATTTTGTGTCATGACGAGGGTTGGCACTGGTGGTGCTTCGACAATAGGTTGCAGAGTGGTCAAAGATAGATTTTCTTGACTCAGAGTCGGAGCAACTTTGTCCTCAACTTGCTTGGGGGTGATGCCTAGGTCTTTCTTAGTGACAATTCCTAGATCCTCTTTGTTGAGAATGCCCAGCTCTTTTTTGCTGAGCAGATTTAAATCACCAGCCTTGCGATGCCCGAAAAATTTGGGAAGGGTCGTGAAGGACTGAGTATTCTTTAGAATGGGTTGGGCTTGCTGGGACATGTGTTTCTCCTTGTGTGTTGTATTTATACTTAGCAATAAAAGGGCCAGTTTTAGTCTGTCTCCGTCTCTTCCAGACCTCTGTTTTTGTTAGCTTTTTTTTCTTCCTAGAGCGGCGTCGAAGGAGCAGTAAAATGTTGTGTCTGAAGGGCACAAGATCTTGAGCCCAAACGGCTCAAGTTGAAACTGCCCTGATAAGTCTGCTTTCTCCAATGGGCTCAGGGAACTCAGGAGCTTATACCAACCCATGGGCTGTGGTGTGTTTTGAAACTCTTGCTCAGGGACTTGCTGCGAAAGAGCTGTAAATTCGCACTGATTGCTTGTGGCTCTTAGGGCTGTGCAAAATTTAGGCTCATCATAGGTAGAGCGGTCAGGCTTGTTGGCTTTAAGCGAAAATGGCCACATGATTTGTACTCCAAATCTTAATTTATGTGGGCCACTCTTACATACACGAGAGCAATTTGTTTGGGTTTCCCAAGCTCTATTGGCGTAGGGACAAAAAGTTATAGATGACTAAAATCAATTAGAAAATTTAAGATCTCTATGGGGTCTTTTTTTTATCTGCGGGCCGTTCGAGCTCTTTTAAGTTTACCCGCTTTTTGACTGTGCTGGGATCATCGTCAAGAAACATTTTCATGGACAGATTGGCGTCCTCGGCCATAAACGTTCGCTTCTTTTTACCGAGCACGGTGGAGAGCACTTTTGTGCTGCTGATCTTCTGGATTTTTTTGCGTGCAGATTCAGGGGAGGTGTGTGGTTTGCTGTCTTCAAGAATTTCCAGCTCACCGAGTTCATTGATAACGATGCTGTTGTATCTGCTCATGGATGCACGCCGCCCCTCAAAGCATGCGCGAAACACAAAAGTGCAGGCACGCATAGCCTAATTGTAAGCTTGAAGAGCGTATTTGTCCACCGGGCCTACTCTAAAACCGCTTCAAGACCGTTCTTAAGAGGAATCGCAGTCCACCCAAACCAACACAATTCAGTGTTCGTCTCTTTGTAGGACCATCATGCATCTACGAGAATATGTGTTGCTGAATCAGCCGAATTGTACGACTCAGCAATAATTTGAAGACTAACGAGCTTAGTAGCCGCCGCGTCCACCGCGTCCGCCACCGCGTCCACCGCGTCCACCGCCGCCGCCTCGTGAGCGCTCAACAGCTTCGTTTACTGTGATTGTGCGACCATCGAGTTCTGCGCCATTCATGGCTTCCATGGCTTTCGTGCCAGCACCATCATCGCTGATGGTTACAAAACCAAAACCGCGAGAGCGGCCCGTTTCGCGATCATTAATGACCTTTGCTTCTTGCACTTCACCAAATTCTTCAAAAGCCTTAAGCAGTTCCGCGTCACCCGTGTCCCAACTTAAGCCACCTACAAATAATTTTTTAGACATTTTCTGTACTCCGAGATGCCCGTTTATGCAAAGCTGAAGCTAAATACAACATAATATTCATTAAATTATTCATCTTTAGTTCTGAATCTGCACAAATGCGGTGGAAAAATAGATCTTTTGTCTATAATTCAAGATATTAGAGGGAAAGGTGGGTGCAAGAGGCGACTTTCTTGCACCCAAACCCTTACAGAGCAAGCACGTGGAGAGAATTGCGCTTAATTGTGCTGGGGGTGCTCTGTACGAATTTCTGCGAAACCATGGTGGTTGCGCCATTGTTTAAACTGTTCTCGGGCCCCGGGACTTAGTATCGTCAGGGCTTCGACTTGTGCTGGCTCGGGGAGCTTTTCAATCTCTCGATTTAGCAGACTCCAGCCACCAGCTTTTTGTACTTCTGTCGGGTCGATTTCTCCATTGCCTTTGATTTGCATAAAAACCAGATCCAGCCCTCGGTCCAGTAGGGATTCAAATTGCTCAAGTGGACGATTGCCCGTGCCTTCGAGCAAATGCATTTGTCGGTAATAGTCACGCACATTATTTCTGCCAAAGGTATAATCTTTGCCATTGGTTTCGCCAAAGCCATCCTCGCCAGGATCGTTCCATGTTGCGTCGACTTGGCTGACCATGACGTCGCCATTGGACTCAACGGTGTAAAAGGCGTTCCACATATGTGTACGAGAGCAGGGAAGTTTGACGTAAGTGTTGAGCAGCTGGTTTGTTTCAGGCTGCTGCATTTCCTGGAGCACCAAAAATACAGCCTGTACTAGTTCGGCGTAGTTTCTACAGACACCATTTTCACTCTCACGAAAAAAATGATTGGCGGGTAGGTTGTCCATATGACTTTGTAGTCGGCGGGCCTCGTCCGTATAGGAGCTCTCGGGACCGTTTCGGCGCTCAACAGCATCCTCATTGTATTCGCTGTGGTCTTGGGCGATTTGAGCGCTTAGGAGCATGGCTTGGCGTGGGGATAGGCTACGTAGGTTAGAGATGCCGAGTCGCTCAAGAACGGGAGCGCTCAATGGATTTGCGACATAGTTGCGTATGCGGCGCTTCATGATGCGACGGTCCATATTTTCAACGTTGTTGGCATGGCCTTCGTCCTGTGTGGCAAGATAGGCAAAAAGTATTTTGTCATGAGGAACAACAAGGTTGGTTGTTGTGCGGGGAGTATAGTTTGTATTGTCCTGGGTTGTTATACGGGTGCGGCCGGCACTCATATAGATATTTGAAGGAGAGGGCGGATTTCGCTCAGGACTAACGGGATTAAGTGCAGGGGGCTTTCCTAAACGAAGTCCGCTCGTCGGTTTACTCAATGCGTTTTGTGCTGCAGGAGTAGCAACGGGCTGAAGCAGACTAAGGGGGACATTCTGCTCCAGCCCATCACGGCTCGCCAGTAGATTTGGCTGTGAAGATTCCCCATTTTGATTGGCAGCCGGCGTGGTTCTTGACTCATTGGCTAATGTGGTCTCTTGCTGACCTGTACCATTTGAGTTGGCGGCTTTGGCATACATATGGGGGCTCCAAATTTATTTCTATTCTATTAAAATATTCTATTTCTATTTTTTATTGCTATTGAGACTTACGCTCGAGTTTGTCCTACGGTTAATGGAATCTTGCGAGGGTTAGTGCTTGCGACTCGGTTTTAGACTTAAAGAGGTGAAAAGAATGAAGAAAAAAATGTACATTTTTTTAAAAAAATACAAAAAAATTGTTTGTTTTCAGGCACTTGTGATCCAGATCACAAAGTCTAGGGCTTTCGCGAGGGGCTTAAGGCTCGAGGTTAGAAGCTGCTTTGGTGACCTGGCTCACACTTTTCGCCTTAATGATTAACGCGGGTAACCATGGGTTATTTTTGAGAGGATGTTTTGTCTTTGCTTGATGGGAAATAGTTGGGGTTGCAGGTGAGTTGGATTTCTCTTTTGCCGAAAGTAAAGCTGAGGTGCTCCCTATCGCTTCTTGGGTTACGGTTTAAGGGTTGGTGGGTGGTGGCGTCATAGACGCAGCCTACCCAGAATTTTATCTTAGGTTTAGTCAAAATAGCGATATGCCAGTCAACCCTGTAGACTGTTTTGCCCGCGTGTTTTTCCTTAAGCCAGCCGGAATTTGTTTGCAGCGGTACATCGTGAAATGGCCCAATACGCTGAATTTTAAGCGTGGGACTGAGTGTCGAGTTTTTGGTGCTCCAATGCCATTCGAGTTTGGAGCTGTGGTGAATTGCAACTTTCTGTGTCGTAAGATCGGTGGAGCGTATATAGAGTAAGGGGTTTTCGACTGGGGCACTCAAGAGGATGGCGCTAATAATTAAGAGCATGGTCACTTCCTTGATAGCTTATCTTGTATTTGCGTTAAATCGATAAAATAAGTGCCCGAACTGTCTTGTTTGCGATGTGCATTCAGCAGAGCAATAAGCTCCTTGGCACTTTTATCGTCGAGCTTAGCCTTACCTTTGCGCGCTAGTATTGTCTTGACCGCATCGCGGAGAGAGTATTCGTTGGGGGCCTTGCCGCGTAAAACAAAGTTGTTTGACGCATGATACACTGTCTCGGCTAAGCTTTTATTGGTATCATTGGAAGTCGAAAGTAAATCCTTGAGTCCCAGGTATCGACTCGGATCCAATTCGTACCAGATGAGTTCTTCCGAGAAAGTTAAAAGGCCAGTGTGCGGATCGGTGGTCGTTCTTTTTTGAAACCATGTTAGGAAAGCGTCTGTATTAAAGTCATCACGCAAGAAGGCTTTTGAAATTGCTGGAAAGACGCGAACAAAGCGATTGGCATGGGCGAGTTTCGCCATTAGACGGGTTAGCTTTCTATAGTCCGAAACTTGAAGTTTTATAGCGGAGCTATTTTGCGAATGGCCGGCAATTTCTACCATTTCAGCAAACTTTTGATATGCCCGAGCACGGGCCTGCAGGGATGTAAGCAGGGTGCTTTTCATCAGTTTACGCTCACTCCAGCCTTTAAGGGCGCTTAGAAGGCTGATGCTGGCTACAATATTGGGTTTTTGGGCTGAGTTTCCAATCTCACAGTATTCCCTAAAAAGAGCGCTTATGTTTTTTCCTTTGTATTGGTTTTTTTGCTCTGGAGGCGCGGTGTCAATCGAATTGTTGAGGATGAGTGATAATTGCTTAACATCTTTTGCTTCCCATTCAAAACAACGCTCTGCACTCTCGGAGGAGAAAAAGGTCTGCACAAAACCTGCGGCCTTGTTCTTTAGCTGCGCGGAGGACGGGACGATTGGTAAGCTGGAAGCGGGCTGCTTGTTTTCATTGCAGGCGGTGATGCAAATGCAGCCGCAAATGAGATATGATGTGAAAAGCTTCGTCATTCGCTTCTTACCCTAGCAGGCTACA
>CAXGWX010000044.1:0-16779 GCA_964013445.1 uncultured Bdellovibrionales bacterium
GGCTTTGGGGTCGGAGGTGCGTGAGCTTTGGCTTTGGCGGGTCCTGCATGCTGAAAAACCGCTCTGGGCTCTAAAGCTTGGAGTCAAAGATGGACTCGCAGCGCAAAAGATTTTCCAGCCCTTTCTTTTGCTTTTGCCCGCATTCATGCCAGAGCTGAAGGTTAAGGCAATGGCGGATAGGGTTCTGCGTATAAGTCGTGGGAACAAGAAGAATTCAACGCTTTATATTGGCTTTGGCCAGGATGGTATCTTTATGGCGACAACGAAGGAGCGCCTGCGCGCCATGCAAAGGACGGGGCAGGGTGAGCCTTTGCAGCTGAGCAGTGGAGAAGTGGGGGAAGGTGCGTTTCGCCCAAATCGGGAAATGCTGCATTTCTGGGGGGCACCGCAGCAGAGATTTTGGCGTTTGCGCTTTAGAGATGATCAATTTCTGGTGGATTTTGCGCCCGTGGATGGTCGCAGCTCAAAGCGGGTTCTTTAAAAGTAATTTATTATAAAGACCTTAGGAGCAGGGGCGGGGTTATACTCCAGAGAATTTCTCAGTTTAGGTTTTAAGTGCCTGTAACTTAAGCCAAATCACGGGTGCCGCCGGAATGGGGACAGGAAAAGACGAGACGTGACCATAACTTAAGCCCGTAAATGGGTTCTTGTATCTTGAATAAATATAGTGTTTTTGTCGTCTTGCCAGTGAATTACTTGGCGCGTAACCTTGAACACAGAACGTTGCATATGCAACACTGCCCCCCAACCCGATCACGGGGAGGATGAAGATGAAAACATATTTGCGTATATTGGTAGCAGGATTAGCCGCTCTTTCCATGGCTTGCGGTAGTGCGGATCCTAACTTTGCTCTAAAGAGCTTTAAGTCATGCGATAAGCTCGAAAGTGCAATTAAAAATCAGGCCATCGATGAGGTCCGCTGGCAGGATTCGGTCATCAGAGACATGCTTGATTTTGGCTTTGGCTGGGCGAATCCCTTCGGTGGAAGTTCTGATCGGGATATGATGGAGGTTCCGGCGGAGGTGGCGATGAACGTGGCCTTTAGTGGTGGTGAGCGGGCATTTTCCGATACCAATGTGCAGGTTGCAGGTGTGGATGAGGCGGATTTGGTCAAGAGTGATGGCACCAATATCTACTATCTGGCAGGGAGCCACTTGACCATCAATAAGGCTTGGCCTGTTGAAGAGATGGATGAACTAGGCCGTCTTGAGATTGAGGGCATGCCACAAGGACTTTACCTCGATGGGGATAAGCAGACCGTGATGGTACTGAGCCAAATTTATAACGAGGCGGGAACACCGAACTCAGGTTTAGATGTGCGTAATTTGGATGCGCTCCTTAAAATTACAGTGGTGGATATCAGTAATTTATCCAGCCCAAAGACCGTGCGTGAAACCTATACGGATGGGACCTTGTACTCGAGTCGGCGCATTGGCGATATGATCTACGTTGTTTCCTATCGCAATGTGCAGCCCAACTCTGTGCAAAATGCGCAAGGCCGTAAGGACAAGGTTGATGCGATTGAGGACACCAGCCTGGATGATTGGATGAGCATGCGTTTTGATTCACGGCTTCAAGGTGATGGTTCCTGGACGGATAAGAGTGAGGGGATTTGCGATTGTTCCAATGTCTACACCTCCGAGCGTCAGGCCGGATACTATATGGTGGCCGTACAGGGGCTTAATTTGGCTGTGGCGGATTCCGATTTTGTAGGCTCGGCGGTTTTGGGGAATCTGGAGACCGTGTATATGTCAGACGAAAATCTTTACCTTGTGTCCAGAGAATATGAGGAAGGACCCTTTGGCAGCTTTGATGACCGAATCGAAAGTGTGGTGCATAAATTCAGCATCACGGATGCGGGTGCCGGTACGCCGAACTATAAGGTTTCCGGTAAGGTCCCAGGCTGGGTCGTAAATAGCTTTTCCCTTGATGAGCATAATGGCCATTTGCGGGTGGCGACGACCTCTCAGGAGATGACCACTTTTTCCTCGGAGCCTTCCGCAGGGGTGTATGTTCTTGAAGACACGGGCAACTCCATGGACATTCAAGGTGAAGTCGATGGCTTGGCGCCGGGCGAGGAAGTTACGGCGGTGCGTTTCGAAGAGGATAAGGGCTATGTTGCCACCTTTGAGCAAATTGACCCGCTTTTTGCTATCGACTTGAGCGATCCGGGGGCTCCAACCGTGCGTGGTGAATTGCACATCACCGGTTTTTCAAATTATCTGCATAAAGTCGATGACCAGTACTTGCTTGGTATAGGTCGGGATTTGGATGAATGGGGAATGAATTCCCAAGGGGTGCAGGTAAGTGTGTTTGATGTTTCAGATCTGACGAATCCAACTCTGGCACACAAAGAGGTTCTCAGCGGTACCTCTTACTCGGAAGCACAAAATGACCACCACGCCTTCAATTATTTTGCGGAAAAATCTACTTTGGTGGTGCCGGCCTATCTGGACAGTATTTCCAGCAGTCAAATGTATGTTCTGGGAGCGGATCGTACTGGGTTATCGCAAAAAGGGGCCATTAATCAGAGCTCACTTCTACAAAATGAGAATACGGTTGAGGATTACTGGTCCTATAGCTATTGCTCTGATTTTCGTCGCTCCGTGGTTATCGAGGATACGGTTTTTGCCATCTCCAATGCGGGTATCTCTGCGGCGAAGGTTGAAGACCCGGAAACGGCTTTAAATTCAATGCCTTTTGCTGATCTTGACCCCTGCGGCGGTGCCTACGGCTACAGCTTTTAGGGGCTTTACTCTGCGCCTCCAACGTGGTTTAGGGGCGCCATGTTTACGGGCTTAGTTGAGGCAAAAGGCAAAGTTGTTGCTCTAAAAGGCGATTCTCCTCGCGCACTCACCATAGAATCTGAAATCTTTTCCGCAGACGAGGCGATTGGGGATTCGATTGCCTTGGACGGCTGCTGTTTGACTGCTGTTTCCATTGACGGTTCCCGTATTGTTTTTGAGGCTGCAAGCGAAACCTTGGCGCGCACCACGATTGGTGAATTGAAGGTAGGGGATGAGGTTAACCTTGAGCGCTCCTTGCGTTTTGGTGACCGCTTAGGTGGACACCTGGTTTCCGGCCATGTGGACGGAGTAGGGGTTTTAGGCAGCATTGATAAGCGCGAGAGTGCTTACTATCTGGGGATTGATGTCCCTGAGGATATTGCCCGTCTGACCGCTCCTCGCGGCTCCATTACCTTGGCAGGTATTTCGCTGACGGTTACGGATGTGCAAAAGAACCGCGTGTTTGTGGGAATTATCCCCCATACCTGGGACGTCACCACCATTGCATCCTGGCAGGAAGGTACGCGCATCAATTGCGAAGCGGATTTACTGGCCCGTTATTTGGAGAAGCTATTGGCTTCCAGGGAGCCCAGTTCCGGGCAGGAGAGTGCGTGATGCCGTTTCGAGCTGTTAAAAAAGCTTTAGAGGATTACCGAGAGGGTAAGATGGTCATCCTTGTCGATGACGAGGAGCGAGAAAACGAAGGGGATCTGTGTATCGCCGGTGAAAAGGTCACTCCAGAAACCATCAATTTCATGGCGAAGCATGGTAGGGGGCTTATTTGTCTGGCGCTCACCGATGAGCGGATTGCTCAGCTTGAACTGCCGATGATGGTTGACCATAATACCAGCCCCTATGAGACAGCCTTCACAGTGTCTATCGAAGCAAGTCGCGGTGTGACCACCGGCATCAGTGCTGCGGATAGGGCGACGACGGTTTTAGCCGCTGTGGCAAAAGATGCAAAGGCGTCAGATTTGGTGCGTCCAGGGCATATCTTTCCTTTGCGCGCCAGACCAGGCGGTGTGTTGGTGCGAACGGGACAAACGGAAGGGTCCGTTGACCTGGCCCGATTAGCCGGCCTCGAACCTGCCAGTGTGATTTGTGAGATTATGAACGAAGATGGCTCCATGTCACGCATGCCCGAACTTGAGAAGTTTGCGGCGGAGCACGACTTACCGATTATTTCGATTGCAGACATTATTGAATACCGTTTGGCCCATGAGTCTCTGGTACATCGTATTTGTGAGAAGGAAGTTGAGCATCCACAGTGGGGTAGGGTTAACCTGATTGTCTACGGGACGACGATTGATGAGCGTGAGCATTTAGCAATTGTTAAGGGAGACCTTGATGCGGATGCTCCCTTGGTTCGGGTGCATTCTGGCTACCCCCTAAGCAGTGTTTTTGGTGACCTGTTTTCCAATGATAGAGCGCTGCTGAATGAAGCTTTAAAATATCTGGCTGATGAAGAGCGGGGCGTTCTCCTTTGCGTAGATCAGGGACGGTCGCCTAAGAGCTTAAAGGAGCGGGTCGAGTCTATTGGTGAGCAAAAGGCGCCGTCAGAGCCGCATTCCGCAGCGGATAAGCCCCTTATCCAGAGAGAGTTTGGGGTTGGGGCGCAGATCCTTAGGGATTTAGGCTTAGGCAAAATTCGCTTGTTAACGAATAATCCACGACGCCTGGCTGCATTACGTGGTTATGGTTTAGAGGTTGTGGAGAGTATACCTCTACCGGTAGAAGAAAAAAAACAACTTAAACCGGCCCGCGCCCTGGAAGTTGTTAAGCAATCATAGGATAGGATAATGAGTCAGTGGAGAGCAGATCCTGAGCAGATCGTAAAGGCAAAATCGGAATGGCGGATTGGCGTTGTTGTTGCCCGTTTTAACGATGAGATTTGCTCTGAGTTGTTGCGTGGTTTTGAGGCCACATGTGAAAAAGCTGGGATGAGCCCTGAGCAATTGGAAGTGCACTGGGTGCCGGGGGCAGTGGAGTTGCCGCTGGCTTTGCAGAGCTTAGGTAAGAGTGGTCGGGTTCAAGCGTTGTGTGGTTTGGGGGCGGTGATTCGTGGCGGCACCCCACATTTTGATTATGTCTGCCAACAGGTCTCTTATGGTATGCAAAAAATCGCTTTGGATTTAGAAATGCCGGTTATTTTCGGTGTATTGACAACTGATGATTTGGCTCAAGCTCAAGAGCGTGCTTTAGTGAGCAACGGAGACAAAGGTGGCGAAGCGGCTCAGGCGGCGCTTGAAATGTTGATGAAGCTCGAAGAGATGAAGGGGTAGAATGCGGCGACGTGGGCGCGAATGCGCATTACAAATACTTTATCAATTGGATGCGGCCGGTCATTTAGGGGCCGATGACGTTTCTCCTGATGCGGAAATCCGTGCGGCGCTGGATGCCTACTGGGAAAGTTTTGAGACTGTGAAACCGAAGGCTCGGGAGTTTTCCGAGCGACTGGTGCGGGGCGTGATCCAATCTTTGTCCGAACTTGATGAACTTATATCCAGCCAATCGCAAAACTGGAAAGTTGAACGAATGGATAGGGTAGACTTGAATCTCTTGCGCTTGGCTGCCTACGAAATAGTTTATTGTGCAGATATTCCCAAAGCGGCAACAATCAATGAGGCCTTAGAGATAGCTAAACGTTTTAGTGAACATGATGCTGGTCCCTTCATTAATGGGATTTTAGATCGTATCGGCGAGTAAATCCTTTAACGATTCTTAGTGAAGATGACAGAAGCAACCCATTTGGTGAAGGCAGAACAGATTAAAACGGCTGTCGATCTGGATAAGGTTGAAGATGACACTTTGGCGGTGTTTTGCTTTAGTGACCAACGCCCATTACAAGGTGTGCCGGCTTTGCTCGATTGGCGTTTGGCCGGACGTATTTCGCGTCGTTTGAAGAGCGGTCTTTTCGTGGGTGAGGCAGCAGATCACCTTTTACTTTGGGACCCTCGCTACCAAAATGGGCGTAAAATCTTTCTTTTTGGTTTGGGAGATATTGGCAATTGTAAAGCAAAGACCATTAAGGACTCCTGCGCAAAAGCCATTAAAGTAATGCGAGACGCGGGCATTTCAAATATTGTTTTTTTGGCGCCAAAACTTTATGGTGAGAGCAAGCTGGAGGATGATTTTCTGAAAGCTGTTAAGAAGCATTTTAAAGAAGATATTAAGGCTGTTCTGTTTCAAGGAAAGACTGACGAATAGATACCATGGAGGCGAATAAACCGATCGAGAAGAGTGCATTGAGCGAAGCCGAAGAATTAATGGCTGGAATCAACCGTGACATTCTTGCTCTGGAAAAAGCCTCTCGTGAGGGCCGCGAAAGTGCTCCTGTCGTGAACGACCTTTTTCGCCGGGCCCATTCATTTAAAAGTTTAAGCAATGCGATTGGGCAAGTTGAACTTGCTAAGTTGGCCCATGAGTTTGAAACTGTTTTGGAGGCCATGCGCTTCGGGAAAATCCAGACAAACACTGAAGTTTTAGATGCGCTTTTCTCCTGTGTGGACGGGTTTCATCATCTCTTAGCCTTTCAAGGCAGCGAGAGAGAGAAAGCAGTTAAAGAAACGGAAGCAATCCTCGCTGCGTTGGCCAAGCTGGCGGCGAAAGCGGAATCGACAAGCAATGCACCTGTGAGCATTGTGGATATTGGTCCGGAGATGCTCAGTATGTTGACTCAGTATGAGGAGCATCGTCTGCGGGAGGTACTGCTGCGCGGTAAAAAGCTTTTTATTGTGAGGGTCTCATTTTCCCTGAATGACTTCGATTTGGGCTTAGCAAGTGTGGAGGCTGTGGGGGAACAGCTTGGGGAAATCATTTGCAAGCTGCCCTCTGATGACGATGGTGATATGGAGAAGATTGGTTTCGACCTGGTTTTTGCTGCGGACTTTGAGGTTGAGGAGTTGGAACAAGCCTTTTCCGGTGAAGATGTCTTACTCATTCCTGTGAATAATGATTCGATTGTTTGGCATGATGGGGCGCTACCTGAATCAGCAGATGAGGATGACGAGAGCGAGGATGATTCGACTAATCCATTTGTGGCAACGGGAAGCAAGCCAGAAAAGCGAGACACCCAGAGCCATGAAACTGAAGTGGCAGAAGCGATGCCTCGTAGTCTTAAACAGTTAACCCAAACTGTACGTGTGGATGTGGAAGAAATTGAAGGTTTCTTGAGATCGACAGCAGATGCAATTGTGGAAGTAGAAAAACTCATTGCTGCGGCGCCCGATAATGCTGAGAATCTGGAAGGTATTTCGACACTCAAAGAGAAGCTTGTCGCGATGGAAGATAAGCTATATCGATTTCGACGTTTGCCTTTAAATGACTTGTTTGAGCGAATGGTTCGGCTTGGGCGCAAGACCGCACGGGAGCTGGGCAAACAGGTTCGTTTTGAAGTCGAAGGCGCCCACCTTTTGGTTGATGCGGCCTTGGTGGAAGTGCTTGGTGAACCGATATTGCATTTGATACGCAATGCAATCGATCATGGTATTGAAGATGTGGATGTGCGGCTGCAGAAAAATAAGTTGGCGGAGGCCTGTATACGACTGATAGCGCGAGAAGATGAAAAATCATTAAGTATTACGGTCATCGATGACGGTGCGGGGATTGCTGAGGACGAGGCGAGAAGGGTGGCGCAGGAAAGGGGGCTACTCAGTGCAGAGTCCGCCGGAGAGGTGAGTCACGAACAACTTTTGGAGTGGCTCTTGTTACCCGGCTTTACTACAAAGGCTGAAGCTTCTACGGTCAGTGGCCGTGGAGTAGGGATGGACGCAGTGCAAACTTGCATTGCAGAATTCGATGGTGAAATCACTCTGCATTCTCAGGTTGATCAGGGTGTAGAGATTTCTCTTCGCTTTCCTTTAGAACGGGATTCAGCATGACCCCAATTCGCCTGCTTGTTATAGACGACTCGACTTTTAATCGGGAGACCATTCGCTCTATCCTTGAGGCCGAACCAGATATTGAGGTTGTAGGGGAGGCGACGGATGGCCGTGAGGGTTTAAAGCTTGCCTTGGAGTTAGACCCGGATGTTATCACCCTCGATATTGAAATGCCCCGTATGGATGGTTTTACTTTTTTGCGCATATTGATGCGTAAAAAACCAATGCCCATTATTGTTGTCTCCTCTCACAGCGCGAAACCGGAAGTCTTTCAGGCCCTGGAGTTTGGTGCTCTCGACTTCCTGGCTAAACCTGATGAGCGTTTAAATAATCCGCGGGAAGCTTGGGCTGATATATTGCTCAAGAAGGTTCGATTGGTTCGCGGCTTAAAAGCGCATACGGTTCTGGACCGGAAGTTTGCACGGGCACCGCATATTGTTGCTGGTGCAGCGGCCCGCCCGGTTTTGGATCGGGATAAGTTGCGCGCGGACAAGGTGGTTTGTTTTGGTGCAGCAACGGGGGGGCCCCAAGCTCTGGAATATGTTTTTGGGCAAATTAAACCGAAAAACAATACGGCCTATCTGATTGTACAACATATGCCTGAAGCGTTTATTAATGCTTTTGCCAAACGATTAAATCAGGGGTCTCAGTTGACCATCAGTGGAGTCAAGCGCGGCGGCCCCATATTGGCGGACCATGTTTATTTAGCGCCAGGCGATAAACATATGGTCGTGCATGAAGGTTGCTTAGCTTTGAGTGAGCCGGAGGCAGGTGATGATGTGGTGCCCTCCATCAATAAGCTCTTCACCTCAGTGGCGGCAGAGTACGGGGACCAGTCTCTTGGCGTTATTCTAACCGGCGCTGGAGATGACGGTGCGGTCGGTGCAAAAGCAATTTCTGATGCCGGGGGATTTTGCTTGGCGGAATCTGATAAAACAGCGGTTTTTTCGGAAATGCCAGCAGCGGCGGAAACGCTGGGCGGGATCCATGAAACTCTTGGTCTAAGTGAACTCGTCCGCTGTCTCAAAGAGCACATTTAAGGGGCGTTAAGCACCCATTCTCCTGCAATCATGACAGACTCAATTGGTGGATTTGCCGGGCGATAGAGTAGGGACCGCCAGTCCTTATGGTTGAGTACCACCAAGTCAGCCCGCTCCCCTGGTCGTAAGGTTCCGCGGTCATTGAGCCCCAGCGCCTTGGCTCCTCCTCGGGTTATTCCCCATAGTGCTTCCGGTAGACTTAAGCCGCAGAGGGTTGCGCCCATGGTGGCGCAAAGGGGTAAATCGGCGACCATCGCGGAGCCGGGATTGCAATCGGTTGCGATGGCAACGTCGCAGCCCGCATCTCGAAGTTTTCGTCCATCTGGCCATGGGCCTGCACCGAGAAAAAGTTTACAACCCGGAAGTATGGTGGCGGTGACATTAGCTCGTGCTAAAACTCCAGGGCCTTCATCAGAAATACGTTCAAGGTGGTCGGCAGAAAGCGCACCTAGTTCAGCGGCGAGTTCCGCCCCCGCTCCTGAACTTAGTTGGTCCACATGCAATTTAATATGAAGTCCTAAGTCTTTTGCGTATCGAGCGATGACTCGAGCTTCCTGAGGAGAGAAAGCACCGGCTTCAACAAAAATATCACAGTAGTCTACCTTGCCTTGCTCTGCGGATGGCTTGAGTACATTGGCACAGAAATCATCGATATAGGCGCTTCGGTTTCCCGGCGCATCTTTGGGAACCAGATGGGCGAGGGCAGTGGCTTTAACGTCGATGGCATGTCGCTTGTTGATTTGAGTAATTGCTTCAATCTGTTTTAACTCTGCAGCAGTGTTTAAACCATAGCCACTCTTCACCTCACAGGTGGTGGTGCCTTTACTCAAGAGGGTGTCGAAGCGAGGCAAAGATTCGTTGATAAGTTCATCCATACCCACCTGTGCCATTTGACTGGCAGAAAAAGCGATCCCACCGCCAGCAGCAGCGATTTCTTCATAACTTTCACCTCGGGCTCGGCGCTCCATTTCGTCAATGCGCTCGCCGGCAAAGACAAGATGGGTGTGGGAATCGACGAAGCCAGGGAGAACGCATTGCCCTTGCACTTCTATACGTTCACCGCCGTATTGAGGATGGTGCTGTGTAAAGCTGGCACTCGTTCCGGCCCAGGCTACCGTCCCTTTGTCAACGAGCAGTGCGGCGTCTTCAATGACTTCCAGCGGTGTGCTTGTTTCTCCTTGCTCAGGCAAGGGCAGAACCAGTTGTGCAATTTTGTCGAGAAGCAGCATTTCTACTCCAGAGTCAGTCCAGGGATCAGGACATTGTGTTGTCGGGCATTCTCCTGTGCATCTGCATAGCCCGCGTCCGCGTGTCGAACGATACCCATGCCCGGATCAGAATCCAAAACTCTCGCTAAACGGTTGCTTGCTTCCTCCGTGCCATCGGCGACGATGACCATTCCTGCGTGCAGGGAATAACCGATACCCACGCCACCGCCATGGTGATAGCTTACCCAGCTGGCGCCGTTGACTGCATTGATTAAAGCGTTGAGGATTGGCCAGTCTGCAACCGCGTCGGAACCATCGAGCATGGACTCCGTCTCTCGGTTTGGGCTGGCAACTGAGCCACAATCGAGATGGTCTCTACCGATAACAATCGGAGCTTTCACTTGGCCATTTTTTACGAGTTCGTTAAAGGCTAAGCCGACTCGTTTGCGCTCATCATAACCGAGCCAGCAAATCCGCGACGGTAATCCTTGAAAGGCAATTTTTTCCCCCGCCATTTTTATCCAACGTTGCAGCTCGGGTCGGTCCACTTGTTCGAGCACACAGGCATCGGTCTTTTTAATGTCTTCTGGATCGCCGGAGAGGGCAACCCAGCGAAAGGGGCCCATACCTTTGCAAAAGAGTGGACGGATATAGGCGGGAACAAAGCCTGGATAGGAGAAGGCTTCGCCGTATCCCCCTAGCTCTGCTTGACCCCGCAGATTGTTGCCGTAGTCGAAGACATGGGCACCGGAATTTTTCATGTCGACCATTGCGGCACAGTGCTTGACCATGGATGCTCTGGAGAGCTTAATATACTCCGTGCTGTCCTTGTCGCGCAGAGCGGCCGCATCCGCCAGGCTCATTCCTTCCGGGATATAGCCGTGCAAGGGGTCATGGGCGGAAGTTTGGTCGGTGACGAAGTCAAAACTAAAACCGCGCCGGACAATTTCAGGAAAAACCTCAGCAGCGTTGCCCACCAGCGCTATGGACACGGCTTCTTGATTTGCTCGAGCTTTATCGATGCGAAGCAGTGCCTCGTCGAGGTTATCAGCCACTTCATCAAGGTATCGCGTTTCAAGGCGCCGTTGAATGCGGGTGGGATCTACATCTACCGCCAACATGGTTGCGCCAGCCATTGTAGCGGCTAAAGGTTGGGCTCCACCCATCCCCCCAAGACCGGCTGTGAGGATGGCGCGCCCAGCCAGGTCAGTGTTGCCGTAATGGGCCTGGCCGGCGGCGCAAAATGTCTCATAAGTTCCTTGTAATATTCCTTGGGTGCCAATGTAGATCCAGGACCCTGCGGTCATTTGACCGTACATCATGAGGCCCTTGGCCTCGAGTTCATGAAAGTGCTCCCACTTGGCCCAAGCGGGAACTAAATTCGAGTTGGCGATGAGGACTCGAGGTGCATCTTTGTGGGATTGAAACACTGCTACCGGCTTGCCTGATTGGATGAGTAGGGTTTGGTCATTTTCAAGGGACTTCAATGTTGTTACGATATTGTCGTAGGCCTCCCAGGAACGGGCGGCTCTTCCTGTACCTCCGTAGACAACTAAGTCTTCCGGGCGTTCTGCCACATCCGGGTCTAAATTGTTCATGAGCATGCGCATGGCTGCTTCTTGTATCCAGCCCTTGCACTCCAAGTTCGTTCCGTGTGGTGCATGTCGTGGCTCTCGCATCTTTATGCTCCTCTTGTTTTATACATCGGTTGTCCGGTGCTCATTAAAGAGCTATTCTGGCAGCGGCGCTCATGGCCTGGTCTGCATCATCCTTTAAGTTTTCTCTCTTATTCTTATTGGCTTTAAAACTTTTTCACAATGTTTGTTCTTCGCTTGTTCTATTTCCTTGTTCTCTGACAAATGGCCAGGCGCAAGTAAACCTTTAGCTAAAGGTTTGGGAGGATAAATTGCCCAGGCCCGGGCCCCTTACGACATGGGATGCCACCAGGGCGGCCGCTGCCGCAGCATTAAGGAGGTGCTCCCCTTGAGCCAGGCCAAGTCCTAAACGAAAGAGGAATGCGTCGCCTGCGCCGGTCGAATCAACCTCGGTACACTCCAGAGCAGGAACAAAATGAGATTTAGACGGACTTTCAAAGATTTGTGCACCGTTTTTACCATCGGTCAAAGCCACCACCGAATTTGCACTCAAGGCTTTGGCAATTTCCTGGGCGTCCGGATGGTCTTGGGTGGATAGGCTCAAGAGCGTGGCGGGTACATTCTTAAGGGCTTCAAAGGAGCTGCGGCTCGCACGTACAAAGCCCAACTCGTCGGTCCTGCGCAAAAAACCTTGTAGCCCGCAGATGACGCAGGAGTTCGCATAGAACTCAAACAATCCGAAATCGATTTCATTATATACTGGCCCGAAAAAAACCAGGTCTGGCGCGTAGTCGCTAAGCGCTGCGTTCGTTTTATCGAGGGGCTTGGCGCGACTGAGCAGCTTGAGATGGCGCACACCGTTTTTAAATGACAATTCAAAGGTTGTGGCCTGGTGGCTTTCGATATTTTCTATAGCAAGGTGGGGTAAGGCGTTGAGCTCGTCCCAATAGGGAAATTCCACTGGGGCGGAGGTGAGTAAGCGAGTCTCCTGTCCGGCGATGGCTGCGACCTTTGCGGCAAAGCTCGTCGGGCCCCCTAAAGCGCATCTGTCCACAAAACGATCTTCAGTAATATGTCCAAGGAGTAGGGTACGCATTCTCTTTAGATTCACTCGACTTTTATAGGGCAACCCGTTTATAGAGCGTCGCAGGTTCAGAAAACAATAGGTTTAGTTTGAATATGTTGGATATCTTTAAATCTTGGATTGCGGGGGAGTTCTCCTCTGCGGGGCGTATCTGGTACGCTTTAATGCCAGCCCTTATTCTTACCTCCTATTTTCTTCTCGGGCTGGTTGTCTATTCGTTGCGTTACCTGCGCAAAGGACATCGGCGGGACGATGAGATAGAAGCACGTGGTTCGAGCATCTTTGCAGGCATGTGGCTACGGCTCTATTTTGGCTGGCTTATGCAACCGCTCGTACGCTTTCTGGTTTGGATTGAATTGCCACCCAATGCTATCACAACCCTGTCAGTGCTCCTTTCGAGCGCAGCTGGGGTGGCCTTAGGGATGGGACGGTTTGCTCTTGGCGGCTGGCTCTATATTTTTGGCGGTGTTTGTGACTTCTTTGACGGTCGGGTAGCTCGGGCAACTGGAAAAGATGCGCCGGATGGTGCGGCTCTGGATTCAATCTTAGACCGCTATAGCGATGCGGTCATACTTATGGGATTAGCCTGGTATTATCGTGATTCCTGGGTGCTCTTGGCGGTGCTTTTTGCGATGAGTGGCTCTTCTATCATTCCATATATCCGCGCCAAAGGTGAATCAGTTGGGGTTCCGGTTAAAATTGGCTTGATGCAGCGGGCTGAACGCATTGTTTATTTGGCGGCCTCGGTCACTTTAAGCCCTATCCTGGAAGTTATTTTGGACCCAAATAACCCGCGCCCCAGTCATCGGATGGCTATTGTTGGCATCGTTTTGTTGGCGGTATCCACTCAGGTGACGGCCTTGCAGCGTTTGGTGTATTTGCTCAATCAGCTCAGGGGTGGTGAGAACGATGGCTGGTTTGCTCGGCACAAGGGTGTGCTCTTCAAGAATACGGTGTCTGCTTTTACGGCGACCGGCGCAGATTTTCTAACCATGAATTTCCTGGTTGTATCGATGTTCATAGCGCCGGCATGGGCCACACTGCTGGGCTGCCTGGTCGGTGGGATCATTAATTTTTATATGAATCGGCTGTGGACCTTCGCCATCAGGGAAAAGGTACTTTTGCAAGCAGGGCGCTATACCTTTGTTTCCATCACCAGTGCTTTACTGAATGCGGGAGGGGTGGCTGTTCTCCTTTTGGTCCCGTCTTTCCATTATACGTTGGTTTGGGTGCTGGTTCGCGGCGCAATTTATTTCACCTGGAATTTCCCACTGCAGCGGGACTATGTATTTGCTGCCAAACAGTCGACTGCGGCTCCTGCCTTAGGATAAATGGAGCTTTAATTCCGGGCATGGGAGCCTTCCGTAAAAGGTTGGTGCTGCGCCAGGGTCTATTTTTAACCATTCAACATCTCTGCCTTATCGCCGAAAGCTTCTGGTTTTTAAGGCTTTTTTCCCCTTGACCCATGGCTGCTTTAGGCTTATTTCTCGTCTTGTTCAACCTCAAGTCAATAGGAGTGAAGCGATGTCACGTATGGTCAAGGGCGGTTTAATCCAGTGCCACAATCCAATTAACGATAATGAAACACCTGTAGCTGAGGTTAAGAAAGCGGCTTTTGAAGCCCATATTCCTTTTATCGAAGAGGCAGGGGAAAAGGGTGTCCAGGTGCTGTGTCTCCAGGAAATTTTCGATGGCCCCTATTTCTGCCCATCCCAGGATAAGCGCTGGTACGACTCAGCAGAGCCTTGCCCAGGGCCAACCGTGGAGGCTCTTCAGCCCTATGCAAAGAAATACGGTATGGTTATTGTCGTGCCAATTTATGAGCGTGCTATGGCCGGAGTGTATTACAACACGGCGGCGGTTATTGATGCGGATGGCACCTATTTGGGCAAGTACCGAAAAAATCATATCCCACAGACTTCCGGTTTCTGGGAGAAGTACTATTTCAAACCTGGCAATTTGGGATATCCGGTTTTTGACACGGCCCATTGCAAGGTTGGCGTCTATATTTGTTATGACCGACATTTCCCCGAAGGAGCACGTTTGCTGGGCTTGAATGGAGCGGAAATCGTTTTCAATCCGTCGGCAACCGTTGCAGGCCTATCCCAGTATCTATGGAAGCTTGAGCAGCCAGCCCACGCCGTGGCCAATGGCTACTATATGGGCTGTATCAACCGCGTTGGTACCGAGGCGCCCTGGAACTTAGGAAAGTTTTATGGCACCTCATATTTTGTCAATCCCCGAGGAGAATTTATTGCTGAAGCCTCAGAGGACGAGAGCGAGCTGATTGTGGCGGATATGGACCTGGCGATGATAGATGAGGTCCGTAATGTGTGGCAATTTTATCGCGACCGTCGCCCAGACTCCTATGAGAATATGGTTAAGCAGTTACCTTAAAGAAAAGAAGAACTTTACTAAAAAGTAAGCTCTTTTCTTCTGCGCCAGGTGCTTTTTTGAGCCCTGCGATATTCTCAATATATTTGCATGGTACATTTTTAATGCAAAAATCGCAGGGTGTAGGATCTTGGATCCTATGTCGCACATAAAGTACATTTATCTTCTTTAATGCTTGATGAAAACGATCGTTCTCTTGACGATCGATCTAAAGCATTATAGCGAATATAGTATGGGAATCTTTAAGTTGGCAGAGATTAAGCGCATCGAAAAAAAATATAACAGCGGTATAAGCTCAAGTGCTGTTGTAGAGCTCTTTACACGCAAGAAAGAGCGGTTTTCCGAGCCAACCCTACGTAAATACGTCCAGCTTGGACTTTTGCCTAAATCGAAGCGGATTGGCACGAGAGGACGGCATCGTGGCTCTGCTGGACTTTACCCGGTAGGCGTGGTGCGCCAGATTGCCAAAATCAAGGAAGAATTGGACAAAGGGGCAACCCTTGAAGAAATACGTCTGGGCACTGTTGGTTTGGCCGGGGAAATTGCCACTTTGGAGCGTACTTATAAGCTTGTCCATGCACGGTTTCAGGAAGCAATAAAGGTTCAGCGGGGCGGGCAGGCCGGGTTTCGACGCACCTTGGGGGAAGATAAGAAACGCATGCAAAAGCAGCTAAGCACTTTAAAAGGGCTGGCGGCTAAACTCAATAAGCCGAGTTTATACGATTGATAGCAAATACAGGGGAATCACAAATAGGAGAACATCATGGGATTGAGAGCAACAAATAACGGCATTCAGGAGGAGCAGGAGCCTCTTTCGCAAAGCCCGGTTAAAGGCGTGAAGCGACCTAAGACCATGTCCCGTCGGGAAATGACCCGGGAGAAACGTCGTCGTGAGCGTGCCGGTGAAGTGATCGAAATCCTTGACTATGAGCGCCCGATGAACCGCTCAGAATGTGTCAATGGCCCCCGTCCTTGCTTATATGTCTCCTGTAAATACCATCTCTTCCTGGACGTGAACCCTGAAACAGGCTCTGTGAAGCTGAATTTTCCCGACAAAGAGGTTTGGGAGCTCGAAGAGACCTGTGCATTGGATGTGGCCGAGCGTGGCGGCATTACGCTTGAGGAAGTGGGTGATATCCTCAATTTGACCCGTGAAAGGATTCGGCAGGTCGAGGTCTCGGGCTTAGAGAAACTAAGGACCGATTCGGACAAATACGAACTTGATGACTTTATTGGTTGGGATCCGCATCCGGCAGATGACTTTTAGAGCCTCTTTATTGACGTGACGTAATCATATCAATGTCTGGAGCAATTATTCATAACGTTGGTCGTATGGCCTTGCTCCAGATCACCTTTCTTCTTCTCTTTTTAGGTCTTCAGTACGGTTCAGCTTCACCTCTGGCATTGGTCACCGTGGCTGGTGCTTTAGGAGTGGCTTTCCTTTTGCGTTCAGCCACTCTTTTGACAGTGTTGAGTCTGTTCTTGGCATTACCGTTTTGGGTCTTGGCTTTGCATGTGCAATGGGGCCCTCTGTATTGGCTATTAGGTGCGGTTCTGCTGCTGCTGGGAGCGGTACAGCTAAAGCAGTATCCGATGCTTTTGCTGACGATGTTGACCTCTGTGGTTGGCTTTCTTACCTTGGGAGGCCTGCTGAGCATATCGGGAAAGAATGATTCAGCGGCAGATGTGTTTTCTTTTGCCCTGGGCCTGGTTTTGATTTTCACGCTCTGGAGTCTTTTTGTCGACAGAATGTGGTCGCCGATGAGAATCTATTCCGAGCAAGAACCCCCCC
>CAXGWX010000045.1:0-16428 GCA_964013445.1 uncultured Bdellovibrionales bacterium
CTTTGGTGAGGTGAAAAGCGGCTCGATGAGGGCCTTAGCGCCTAAGCCTATGATTCCTGTGGGTACGCTCGCCACAACAACAAGCAAAAGCAGCCAAAGCGACTCATTATTGCGCACCACACTTAAGGAATACTCTCCACCGCGAGCGAATACTAAGGATTCCACCAGCATCTGCTTTAATGTCACTCTATAATAAAACAACGTTGCCATGAGTGTGGCAACGTGAACGACCACATCGAAAGCCAAACTCGATTGTGTTAAGTCCAGAAAATGCCGGCCAAGAACGAGATGTCCTGAACTCGAAACCGGAAGAAACTCGGTAAGTCCCTGTATAACTCCAAGTAAAAGCGCTTCCAGTGTACTCACGAGAGAAACAAGACCAATGCTGTTTAGGAAGCAAGCTCTCGCAAGCGTGAAGCTGCGTCTGTTTTCTCCCAGTAAAGCTCAGGCTCAGAACGCCCAAAGTGCCCATATGCTGCGGTTTGCTTATAAATAGGCCTCAACAGGTCAAGACGTTCGACAATTGCCGCAGGCTTCGCATCAAATTCCTGACGAACTGCTGCTTCAATCTTTTCAATAGCAACCGTATTGGTGCCAAATGCCTCAACCATAACAGAGACGGGCTCCGCCACACCAATGGCGTAAGCAAGCTGAACTTCACATCTTTGTGCAAGCTCTGCTGCAACAATATTCTTGGCAATATAGCGTGCAAAGTAGGCCGCAGACCGGTCGACCTTTGACGGGTCCTTACCACTAAAAGCTCCGCCTCCATGACGCCCCATTCCACCATAGGTATCGACAATAATTTTCCGGCCTGTCAAGCCCGCATCAGCCAGAGGTCCCCCGAGCACAAATCGGCCCGTTGGGTTAATAAGGTATTTGACATCTGCTGAAAGAATTTCACTCGGGATAACCTTCTCTATCACTTCGCCAATGACACCATCTCGAATGGTATCATTATCCACATCCGGATTGTGCTGCGTAGAAATCAGAACCGTATTTACCTTAACTGGCTTGCCGTCCTTATACTCGAAAGTAACCTGACTCTTGGAGTCCGGCCGCAGAAAATCCAAAACCCCTTCTTTCCGTACCTCGCTTAACTTGCGCACCAATTTATGCGAGTAGGAAATGGGGGCAGGCATGAGTTCTTCCGTGTCATCACAAGCATAACCAAACATCATCCCCTGGTCACCAGCACCCTGCTCCTTAGCGCCCTCAGCTGTTACACCCATTGAGATATCTGCTGACTGAGTTTCAATTTCCGTAACAACAGCACAGCTGTCCGCATCGAAGCCTAGCTCCGAGGACGTGTAGCCAATATCACGAACCGTCGACCGTACAACTTTAGGCATATCAACATAGCCACTTGTAGTGATTTCACCTGCAAGCACTGCCATACCTGATTTAACAAGGGTCTCCATAGCAACACGGCCATGCTTGTCCTGTGCAAGCACCGCATCCAAAACAGCGTCGGAAATCTGGTCCGCGACTTTATCAGGGTGCCCTTCACTGACGGACTCTGATGTAAACAAATATTCTCTAGACATATTAATATCCCCTTCTTAGAGTTCGGGAAACTAAGTGTTTACCGAGTTCATGTCAATCCAAGGCAGCTGGAAAAAGCCCCAAAAGGACCGTTAAATGTTCCTCGACCCTTTCAACGACCGTGGGTCCGATGGAGTTGGTTTCCTCGTAATGGTCGCCGGATGCCTCTTCAATATAAGGCTGCCGGTCATCGAGTTCGTAGTCGTAAGCCGGGATGAAATAACCAAGCTCGTCGGGGGTTAAGCCCCAAACCATTTTGTGTTTACGGGTCATCTTATCCTGTAGGTACGGGCCGCTGGGTGCCTTGCTTAAGTCTGGCGGATTGTAGTTGTTTGAAAAACAAACTCCCTCCTCCGAGCAGAAGCACTTATAGGGGCGACAGAGAGAGCCATTATGATAGGCCACATCGTCGCAATCACTATTCTCAACACAAGCGGTCTTTTCTTCCGGTTCTCTGTTCTGAGCGCTATCCAAAAGCTGCTGTGCAGGCCCTGTAGCAGATCCATCGTATCCCCCCAAGAAAAGCTCGGGCAAAAGCTCCCCTGGTACACTGATCGCCTGCATGGGTCCTAAATTAACCACTGCGACTTCAGTTTTTAATGAGGGGACATTATCAACCGTGATTTGTATATCACGGTTAAAGTCATAAAGTTCCCGACCGTAGAACACCCCGACAAGAAACATCGCATTATATGCGGAATTTTCAATAGGCACATTAAAACTCTTCGATGCAAAGGAAAGGCTTGGATTGTCTACATCCTCTCCTTCCTCTGTCAAAACCCGTAGCGCATCCAAGGCAACAAGTTCACCTAAGGCTTGGGCCCGTAAGAATATAGGGTCATCAAGCGAGTTCGTGGTACCACAAGTATGTTCAATGACTGTACCATCCAGGTCAACGATATCTATATTTAAGGGAGTCTGCATGCCGCCAACTGCCCCGTTCACGAAAAGAGCGGTTCCTCCTAGCCCTTCAACATCAACCCCGCCGCGACTCACCCCATTCTCAAGACCTTCGCGCAAATAATGGACAAAGTCGCTGGAAATAAAACGATTGCGCGAGCAAAGAACCTCCGGATGGTTGGTCCAATTAACAAGAGTAGCAATAGGAGCGCCATCCTCTTTGGTCTCAAAATGCATCACATGAATTGCATCGTTCATGATTGCCGGATCACGACCATCCCTGGCAAGATTATTCACTCCTTTAGTGGTGGTCACTTCATCCAGGGTTGGGTGCACTCCAGACTTGCCATTTCCCACACGCAAAGAGGCCTCACTTAGATTCGTTGCGGCTTCTTCAACAGCGCTTTTAATTTCCTCTCGAATAAAATCCATATAAATTGGGTCCACCCCGGAACGCCCCTCATCATAGCCCCAAATACCAATGGTATCGGGCCCTTGATGAGTGTGGGATGCGGACACCAACAAGAGGTCAACCCCTGCCTCGCTCGCTAACGACTCACGAATTCGCACAACCTCATCATAAAAATAGCCAACCAAATCCACGCTTACCAAGGCCAACGTGGTATCCCCTTGCTCTACGACCAAAGCTCTCGCCCAAAGCGGGTCGTGCACACCAATGGCTGCCCGCGCATTGCCGAAGCCCGCAATCCAAACCGCATCAAAAATACTGTTGCCATTCACATCGTCGAACTGTTCATGGCCATCCGGATTACCAATCCAACCATCAAACTCACTGTTGTCTTCTCCAGAGTCTGAAGCTTCATAGCCCTCATCACCAGGACACAGCCCATCCAAACCACAATCCGTAAATGTTTCGGTTATGGTGGGCGTGATATCTCTCTTCGCCACCCCCACACGTAAAGCACCTGCATTAGCCTCACAGCCAGCAGCACCAGGGCAAAGCAAGTCATAAGGAGAATCTACCTCCTCCGACTTCTTCTCCGCACCACAGCCCCAGTAGGCAAAGGCAGCATAAGCGGCCACAAGCAGAGGCCCAAAATAGGCACTCTTTGTTTTTAACATTGTGCCCAAAGCGTTTCTGCCTTTATGGTGCGTCAAGATAGACATCCCGCACCGTAATCGTGTCTGCGAGAGAAATTACTTCCGAGCGACCAATATTCATTTCCTTTGTGCCCCCATCCTCACGGACAGCAGAAGCAAAAACAGTCGCCTGCCCAACAGGCACATTCACAAAAGCAAAAAGGCCATCTTCACTGGTTACTTCCTGTTCAGCCTTAGGCAGCTGGTCGACAAAGTAAAAAGTCCCTATGCGGTAGTAGACATCGTCGCCACAAAAATCACCCGTCAGTGGCTCTGCAAGCAGACCCGGCTCCAGATTAACAGCCACATTTGCCACGCCGCGATCCGGACAGTCACGAATCTTACCGGCCACAATCCCCAAAGAAGGGTCAAGTGGGTAAGAAGCTAGACCAGGCAAAATATTGTAGGTCTTGATTGAAATCGTCAAGACATCGTAAATCCTATCGGCGGATGAAACCCACTGGTTATATTCTACGGCTGCCTTAGTTACCGGTGTGACCGGATCTTCCTTATAGGTCCAAATGGCCACTCGCGTATTACAAGGAACATTCGGAACATCAATTCGGCCTGAAGAATCCGCTTGTCCCTCGTAGCAAACTGTCGAAGTTGAATATTCACTGCCCAAAGCATCGCAGGTGACATCCAAGTCATCAATCTGGTTGCTCAAGAACAAACGGACCGTGGTGCCTGCCAGAACAGGCAAAAACTTGTCGTCTTCAAAATCAATGACCTGTCCCTGAAAAGTACAAAGCTCACCATCCGGTGCATCATCCTCGGTGCAGGAGTCAAAATCCACGTCACGCTCTTCCCAAAGTTTATCCGCAACTTCCTCATAAGGCTGCAAGGCTTCGGCTGTTTCGCCACTCTTTTGGCAGGTTTTATTGTCGCCAGAATCGGCCGTTTCACCACAGGACCAAAGCAACCCTAATAATCCCACTAAAAGTGCTGTTTTTATTTTAACACACATTCTATTTAATCCTTGCACCACAAATTACGGCGCTGTTGTAAAATTAATCTCTACTGCACCCAGTGCAACGACCGCTAAGCTGTAATCAACGCCAGCGCTCAATTCTTCTGTCGGCGTAAGCGTTGCGGAAAGCCCGTCACTCGCCACATCAACGTCCAACTCCATGGTTTGCGTTCCATCACGCAACACACCTAATACGGAACCGTTCTTCTGCGCATTCACAGCCCGATTAAAGGATGCGGTAAAGACCTGCCCTACGGGCACATCGGTGGCATTGTCACTGACATCCACTTCAATCTCTTGATAGGCACGTAAATCATTTGCAGCACCATCAAAGCGCCCAATAAGGTTCAAGTTACCACTCGCATCGCAAATAAGTGTCCTGTTGGCACAAACCATCTGCAGACTCTCATCCTCCAAAGCGCACACCACATCGCAGGCAGCAAGTGCTCTCATCGTACCATCGACAATTTGTGCAGCCGGAGTATCACCAACAAATCGGCCACCGATCTCAAAGTGGTCGAGGAAAATGTATTCATCGTTCACCTGGATACGCATCTCGCCAACGATTTGAAAATAAGGCATCTTCAAAGTGCCTTCGAGAGGAAAAAGAAACGCATTGTCCCCGTAGACCAGCAGACCTTCACTGACATCGGATCCGACCGCCAGCTTGCCTTCACCGCCCAGCATATTCAAGCTATCTTCGTCCTTGCCCATAACCGTCACAAGAAGGTTTGCAGTGGTTAAAAACTCCTGAAGAATTGGTGTAATGGCTCCTGGCTCAGAGATGTCGAGTTCCACCATACGAAAAACATCATCGACAGCGATATTGGCACTCACCGCATCCACTTCCGCAATGGTTGAGAAAGTATGGCTCAAGTCTTTGGAACAATCAGAAGTCAGCTCCGCTCGGTAGTCTGTTCCGTAATCGAAAAGCCCCTGAGGTGTAAAATCAATACGCAGACCGTCGATAAAATAGACCACGGTTCCCTCGATTTCCTCTTCACCCTTGAACACTTTCAAGGTCGAGTTATCAACCGCTAAGCGGCAGTCAGCCTTAAGGTCGAAAGGAACTTCCGCCTGCACACGGGTGCCAATCGACACCCCACTCTCCCCCTCCTCTGGAGAAAGCGTTACAATTTCCGGTTGTTCCTCCGGCGTCGTTTCGCCACCATCACATGACAAGAGCGAGGCAAGCCCCACCACAAGCCAAAACCTTGCTTTCAATATAAATTGGGTTTTATTCATTATGCCCCCTCTTAATTTGTCGCTTTCTTCTTGGCCGCCTGAGCCTGAATACGTTGCATCATTTCTTGTTTTTTCTTCTCAGCTTGAATTTGCTGTAAAATGCTCGACCGCACATCCGGGGGCAGATTGGCGAGTTGAGCAGGATCAATATTGGCTAAACCGCCGCCCATAGATGGCGGTGGTGCGATTTTCTTGAAGGACTCAAGCCCACCAAAGAGCCGGCTTGTGGCCGTTTGACTCACACGGTAGACAAGATTGTCGATATTGCCTGACACATAAACATCATCTTTGCCATCCTTACTCAGCGTTTTACCAAAGCGTAGTATGATAGATTGTCCATCCTCAGTGCTTAAAGAAATGCTTTTTCCAGACTTCAGGAGGCCCGCTTGTGCAGCGCTAACCCCTGAAACATGGGAATCGGCCTTAAATCTCAACACCGCACCAAGGCGTCGTTCAACCACTGCCGGATCGAACTCAAAACTCTCTGAAGTTTTTTCAGTGCTGCGTTCAATAACCCAGGTACCATCTTTTTTCACAAAGAGATTTCGCGTTTTCCCATGACGCAATTCAAGCTGAGTGATGGTTTTTGCCTCCGCTGCAAGAAGTTTGAGATCACGAAGGTCCACTATGGATTTAAGTGCCCGTTTTGCTGTGCTTTGAGCCAGCAAGAAGACACGTTCTTCGCCCCGCACTTGCCCATAAACATCACCCGCATCATTCTTTAAACCGAAAGCCAGTCCTATTTCTTTTGCTTCTCCGGCCTCGCTCTTAAATTCAAGAGTCAAAAGTGAAGCGCTTTCCCCAAGACCGCTCACCTTTTCTTCCGGCCTCTTCGCCAGAACATCTTTTGCCCGCAAGCGGCTTAAACTCGACACCAGTTGCTGTGCGGCGCTTGCATCAAAACGGTAGCCATCTGGAACCTGAGTCCCTTCCGCAAGTGACCATGCGTCCTCATCCTTCACCAAAACAAAGGCTGGCTCGCCGTTCAAAGCAATTTCGAGTTTCTCTGCCTCGGCTGCCTTTTCCTGAACGATTGCCAGGTCAAGCCAAGCGCTCCGAGCTTTCTCGAAAGTCCCTTTATTAAGTCCCTTTAGCGAAAAGACTCCATTCTCGGCCAAGAGATAGGTCTTACCCGCCTCGCTTTTACCCAAAGTCAGTGAGGCAAGATTCTTGCCGGCCGCCTTAATCGTGACCAAAGCACCCTTCTCCGTCAAACCAAATTCTTCATGACGGCTTTCTTTAGCCGTAATGAAATTGGTTGTGTTGATTTTAGCTAAAGAATCAAGGACAGACTCGACCGCCTTTTGATTCGCCCTAATCCCTTTATCGACCATCCAGAGACCATTCGATTTTTCCAGAACAATCGCCTTCTCACCTGCAATCTCAATACTTGTGGCTGTCGAAATATTTGCCTCGGCAAGAGAAAACCGCACGATGCCTTTTTCCTGTGGGCCACCCTGCTGGGTCAAAACAACAAGCCCCAGAACAACCAAAGCCAAAAGAGATATCACTGTACTTTTTTGCATAATCCTTTACCGTTCCTTAAAGCTTAATGTTTGAACGACGAGCGTTGCGCATACGCCAACGCACCATGCCAAAAAGAGCAAAAGCTGCAGGCAGGCCAAAAATGTTTCCGTACTTTACCGCATTGCGCACAGGATCTGAGACCTCTGCTAAAGGAGCTGCACTCAAGCCCCTGGCACGCACTGAAAGCAAAGCCTCGTCCAAAACCAACCAGTCCATCAAATTGAGAATGAAAGCCTGGTTGGTCGGCGAAAGAAAATCATCTCCCATAAAACTGGAGCCCGAGGAGACAAGCACTCTGCCGTTGCCTCCCTCGACTCCTGCCGCACCAAAGTGGCTTGGGAAGGCACCGGTTGCTGTAGCGATAAGAGTTCGTGCTTGCTGCTCGCCAACCATCTCCCGAGTCCAGCGCTGCATTGGATCCAGATTAAAAGGAGATGTTTGTGTCCAGCTCTCATCGGAAGATTTAAACAAGGTTTCAAGCTTAAGCCCCTCAACCGAATCTGCCACACTAAGCTCACCCATAAACGGCAAGGCTATTTCACCGAGGCCACGGGTCAAGGGGTGCTGGCCATCCAGATCCGTCGCCATTGGCATAAACGGATAGGTTACGGGTTGTACCACACGCATAAAGCCGCGCTGCTGTGCCACCTGCATGGTCGCGCACTTTGTATCCAAAACCAGATTCTCACCAAGAGTAAATCCATAGGTTTTTAGCATCGAAGCTAGCCCGTGGGCCGTGGGTTCCCATTGTAGGGTTTGCATGTCCGGCTGAATAACATCCAGAAGAAATGCAACAGAGCCACCTTGCACAATATAGGCATCCAAGGCTTGTTGTTCTGCCTGTGAGAAAGCGGTCTTGGGACCGACCACCATCACTCCGTTGATGTCCGCAGATAGTCCCTCCTCGGAACTTAAGTCTACTTCTGCTACCTCATAGAGCTGTGAAAGGAGACCCGCTACTTTTGACATCTTTTCGTTCAATGCTGGTCCTTCATGGCCAGTTACAAAGCCAATTTTCGGAGGACTCTCACGGGTAAGCTTACGCAGGAGCGTCGTTAAATCGTACTCCAGGCCTGATGTATCCTGAACCACGGGTATAACCTCGTTTTCCTCACCGTAGTGCAGCGCAATTCCCATATAAGCGCGCTTCACCTCAAGCTTATCATCCTCGTTCACTCTCACTTGCACCGGCGGGATACCCAACTCGCCAAGCTCGCGTTCGATGCTTGTCGCTTCACGGACCTGGCGGCCAAAAACATCGACCTTCACATCCTTTTTCCGCTCTTTGTCCTCGGCGGTCTCCTCACCAATAGGGTCGATGAACTCATAGCGAAGATTGCCCAAAGATGCGGCAAAATACTCGTCGAGAAGGTCCTTCACGTAGCGGGCATTTGTCGAATAAGGTGGCGGCAAATCCTTCGTAAAATAAGCTCTGACCGTAACCGGCTCATCCAAGGTGCGCACCAAACTCTTGGATGCGTCGCTAAGGGTAAACTGCTTATCCCTGGTCAAATCCAAACGGCCAAAGAACTGCAAGGAAAGAGTGTTTAAAAGAAAGAGTGCGCCAACGAGAGCAACAAAGAAAACAACAAAGTCTATTTTTCGTTTTAACATTTGCTCCTCCTTTAAGCGTGCTGTTGTTCAAGGGAACGCACTGCCAGAAAGAGCGAGCCCGCGGTTAAAGTTAAGTAGTAAAGGACATCCCGGCTATCAATGACGCCCCTGGCCATATTGTCCAAATGAAAGCTCACAGAGATATACTCCGCAATTGGCGCCAGAAACTCAGGGAGAAAGAATTGCAGCCAATAAATATAGTAAAGCCCTGCCCCTAAGATAAAGGCGACAATAAAAGCTACAATTTGATTTGAGGTCCAGGTCGAACACATAATGCCAATGGCGACAAGTGAGCCGGAAAAAAGCAAGAGGCCCAGATAGCCGCTAATGACCGGTCCCCAGTCAAGCTCTCCAAGGCCAGCGACGGTTATGGCGTAGGCCGCGGTCAGCAAGAGCGCTGAAGCCAAAAGACTAAAGCCCGCAAGGAACTTACCGAACACGACTTCGTAGTCTTTAATCGGCATCGTTGTCAGCATTTCCAGAGTTCCCGTTTTACGTTCTTCCGCAACCAGCTTCATGGTCACAGCAGCAGACAAAATGACCAGCAGCATTGAAGGCGAAAACGGGGAAGGAGAGAAAAACGGCCGCAAATCTGCTCTTCCCATGATAAAAAGTGAGGAAAAGAGCATCCAGCCCGAAATCAACAAGAATGCGATGACAACGATGTAGGCTACCGGCGAATCAAAATAGCCGCGCAACTCGCGCTTTGCGATGGCACAGATATTACTCATGACTGCCCCCTTCTCCAAGCGTAAGATTACGGAAAGTATCTTCTAAAGAAGCCCTTTCCTTGTTCATGTTCAGCAATACAAGTTCGTGTTCAACAGCACAGCCAAAAAGCTCAGCACGTGGATCACAGTTGCCCTGTGCCGTAAGACGAAAACCTAAGGTGCCATTGCCTTCACCCTCTTGGGATTCAACCCGGCCAACGCCCTTAACTCTTTCAAAAAGCTCCTGCAGTCTGGCCGCTTCTTCTTGAGATGCGGCTGGGCTCTTAACAACAACCTGAATAACAGCACCTGATTCTCCCTGCGTGAGAGCCTCTGGCGTATCATCGGCCACCAACTTGCCATTCGAAATAATGAGGATTCGATCACAGGTGGCTTGTACCTCCGGCAGAATATGCGTCGAGAGTAAAACCGTCTTGTCCTGACCCAATTCTTTAATCAGTTTTCGGATTTCAATGATTTGGTTAGGGTCGAGACCACTTGTCGGTTCATCCAAAATCAGCAAGTCCGGATCATGCAATAGGGCCTGGGCCAAACCCACCCGCTGCCGATAACCTTTGGAAAGGTGTCCAACATCCTTACCCAGCACCTCCATAAGTCCACAGCGCTCACAAATAGTGCGAAGCTTTGCCTGGCGGTTCGACGGGTCAACTTTGCGAATGTCCGCAACAAAGTTCAAATAATCGATGACCATCATCTCATCATAAAGAGGAGCATTCTCCGGCAAATAGCCAAGCATGGTTTGGGCTTTGAGTCTTTCCTTGCTTACATCAAGACCACCAATACAGGCTTTACCCGCACTCGGCTCCAAATAACCGGTCAGCATACGCATGGTTGTGGTCTTGCCCGCACCATTAGGGCCGAGCACACCCACCACTTCACCCCGCTTAACCGAAAATGAGAGATCTTTAACTGCTTCAAAATCCCCAAAACGCTTGGCTAGCCCCTGCGCTTCTACAAGAACTTGAGACTCGGACATGATTATCAATCCTCCTTAAATTCACCACTGAATCTGGCGCCACATAAAACAAATTTCGCGCAATTTGCAAGTCTTTTGGACGACAAAAACATCTTATTAATCAGGGAAATAGGGGTTTATCTGGCTTCCGGCCACCACTGGAATCTCGCCAGCTCAATCTCCCCATCAGGACCGAATTCCACACCCTCTCGCAACAAAAGTTGTCTCTGTAATTCAGGTCTGGCCAGCTGCCCACCGTTGGAGATGCGTCCCTTTGCATTGATGACCCGCTGCCAGGGCACATCCGCATCCTGCACCCCATACATGGCATAACCAACTGCCCGCGCAGCCCTCGGGCTGCCCAAAGCGGTGGCAACTTGTCCATAGGTCACAACTCTGCCCGCAGGTACCTGACGCACCCAGGCCCACACCCTTTCATAGAATCCACTCACTCTCGCCATGACTTAGCTTTTCAAGGAAACAAGAACCCCGTCACGCAAAGGTAGAAGCGTGTTGGTTAAGTTGGAACGGGAAAAGAGGTCACTGGTGAGCTTTGCAATCGCCTGCGTATCCTCATCCTGTTCTTTATCCAGCACCCTACCTGACCAAAGCATATTATCGAAGATCAACATGCCTCCCGAGCGGAGCTTGCTTAAGGCAAGTTCCGGCACCTTCGGGTAATCAATCTTATCGATATCGCAGAAGATAATATCAAAGGGGCCCTCCTCGGCCCGAAGCACTTCCAGTGCCTCACCTTCAGCGTAGGTTACCCTCTCCGCGAAGCCCGCGTCTGCAAGGAATTTCTGAGCCTGAGCCCGATTGTCCGCATCAAGATCCGTATGAATAATCTCCGAACCCTTGCGCATGCCGTGAGCAAACCAAAATGCAGAATAGCCAAATCCAGAACCAAGCTCCAAGACACGCTCAGCCTGGATGGAGCGCGCAAGGGTCTCCAAAAGGGCACCCACACATGGGCCGACAATTGGGAAATCTCTTTCCGCAGCTAATTTCTCCATTGCGGCCTGCACCTCATGCCGGGAGCCGACCAGGCCTTGCAAATAATCTTCGATTTCTGTGGCTACGATTTCCATTACTCTGTCTCGTTCTGCTTAATTGCTGCAATGATATGGCTTGTGGACAAGCCTTCCGCCAAGGGAATGAGCTCAACCCGTCCGCCGTAGCTTTCGACAGTTTTCTGCCCGACAACCTCTTTATTTCGATAATCCTCACCCTTGACCAAGACATCGGGACGAAGCTCTTCCACCAATTCTTTGGGAGTGTCTTCATCAAAAAAGGTGACGAAGTCGACGCAATCTAAGGCGGCCAATACTCGTGCCCGATTGTCCTCACTCACCACGGGGCGACTCTCCCCTTTCAAACGCTTCACTGATGCATCCGTGTTGATTCCAACGACCAGGAGTTCCCCCAACGCCTTTGCTTTCTGCAATAAAAGAACATGGCCCGCATGCAAAATATCAAAACAACCATTGGTGAAAACAATTTTGCGTCCTAAGAGTCGTTGCGTTCCTAAACGCTGAGCCAGCAACTCCCGCTCCATGACTTTCCCAGCGCTCAAACGCTCTTCTTCACACAAAGCTGCTTCGAGTTCTTTGAGAGTAAGCGTCGCTGTACCAAACTTAGAAACAACAACTCCCGCACCCAGATTAGCTACCGCTGCCGCTTGTGCCGCAGGCAGGCTACGCGCTAGCCCCAACGCAAAAAGTGCGGTCACCGTGTCTCCTGCTCCCGTCACATCAAACACTTCTTTCGCTTTTGTGCCGATTTCATCGAGCTTACCATCACCCTGCAATAATTTGATGCCTTCCGCCCCACAGGTCAGCAAAATGCCCTCCAGCTGGTGTTCCTTAACCAGCATAGACAGGGCCGATTTCAGTTCATCATCACCAACCAAGCTTTCCCCCACAACTCGCTCAAGTTCCTTGCGATTCGGGGTCAGGTAGGTGGCGCCAGTAAAAATCTGGTAATCTGTGGTTTTTGAATCAACGACAACCGGAATGCCCGCTTCTTTTGCCCTATGAATCCATTCCTGAGTCAGCTTCGGACTAAAGAGCCCCTTGCAGTAATCTGAAAAGATAACACCATCAAATTCCTCAAGATGAGTGAGCACAAAGTTGGATAGGACGTCGACGATAGTTGCTGATGGCACATCCCGCTCTTCCCAATCAAGTCGAAGTAGTTGCTGAGCACCAGAGACGACCCGTAGTTTGTGGGTTGTCGGGCGTTGGGCGTCAACAACAACACCACTGGTATCAACCCCCTCTTGCGCCAGCATTTCTTCAAGCTTATTGCCGTGCGTGTCATCACCAACAACACCTGCAAGCACAACCTGGCAACCCACACTACGCAAGTTCATCGCCACATTGGCCGCTCCCCCCGGCACCGCAAACCATTCTTGAGCGTCAACAATAGGAACAGGCGCCTCCGGCGAGACCCTCTTAACGGCTCCAGACACATATTCATCAAGGATCAGGTCGCCAACAACAAGAATCCTTGGGGAAGTTTTGCCGCTGAATATTTTTGCTAAGCGTTCAGGCATGTTTTGTTCCTTACACCCTAAAAAGAAAAATTCAAAGCAGTGTTAAAGTGAGTATCGAGTTTTTCAACATTTTGCGCCGGCTTCGCATCATACATCGCAACAAAGGAGAACTTAACGCCGAAAAAGTCATTCAGTTTAACACTCACACTGTTACGACTCAGCCAACGTATATCCTTATAATCTCCGATTTTAGGCTGGGCATAGAGCAACAAGCTCAAAGTCACAGGGACCGTAATATCAAACTCCGCACGCAAATAATTCGAGGAGCGATGCTTCGAACTAACCTCCCCCGCATCATCGGTCGGCCCCTGGGTAAGCTTCTCGTACTCAAACATATAGGCGCTACCAACAAAAACTTCGGCCACAGGGCCATCAAAAAGCACCAGCCGGGGTCCCAGCCCGCTCACGACCCGTAAAGATAAGCGTCGGAACTCATCGAATTCATGCTGAGCAAAACTTTCCATCCCCCAAAAGTCGCCGAACATGTAGCGGTAGCGGACGTGCTCAAAAGCTTTTGAGACAAAAGGGTCTGCCCCCTTGAGGCCATAGGTGCCATCGACCAAGACATAGGCAAGGTGAGCATTTTCTCTATACTGGACTCTGGCGGCCCCTCGTACGTCCAAGAGTTCCGTGTTGCCCGTGCGCTTGTTGCCACTAAAGGTCAGACGCGTTCGCCAGCCCTCTTCTTTGTCTCCATCAATCTTGCCCTGCACATCAACAATGGCCGCCTGCAACGACTCGAATGGGAGTACAAGCAAGGCCAGACTCAGAAGAATAAATTTCATTATTTTTTCGCTGGTTCCTCAGCTGCTTCATCTGGGACGCCTTCGTTGCCTGAAGCACTGTCCCGCGCACCAATATATTTGAGCATCATCGCCGCAGTAATTCGTACCTGCTCTTCCGCATCCTCTAGTGCATCGCGAAAGGTCTGCTCTACCTCTTCTCTTGGTCCAATTGCAGCCATCGCCTTTAATGCGGCCTGCCGCACCTTGGCCTCTTGATGGGTCATGAGTTCTTTAAGCTTTGGCAAAGCGGATCGAGCCTTGTCGCGCATTTCACCCAGCGCACCGATAACCTGCAGTTTAACAGGAAGATATTCATCTTTAAGCTGTGCTGAAAGAGGCTCAACAACAGAGCTACCTAAACGCCGGAGTGATTCCCGCGCTGTCTTGGCGATTTCCGCGTTACCTACAGAGGTAACCAAATCAACCAGAGCCTTTGCTGCTTTTGAATGTTCCGCTTTGTTCTTTAAAATAGCCACCGAAGCATGAAATCGAGCGGTTGCGTCCGTTCCCTCAAGCATTGGCTCCAACGCGGCCACACCCTTTTCACCTATTTTGCCCAAGGCATCCGTAGCCAGTGCTGTTAACCGCTCATCCTCTTCTTCGACCAGCTTCGCAATGTTTGCAATCGCTTTTTCCGCCGGTGCACCAATGTCGCCAAGGACTTCGCAGGCCTTTAATTTTTTGTAGTAAGTGTCCGACTCCAGATCGGTTATCCAACTCGACAAATAGCGGCCTTGATATTTTTCTTCTTTTTGACAGCCCAGAAATGTCAAACAAACCAGTCCAACAAGAGCAATAAAACGCATTCTATATATTTTCATTTAAACCTCGTCGCGAAGCGATGTCAGGTCATCAACATCCAGATTTAATCGGGTCCTAAAGACACCAATAAGTATTGCCAGGCCAACCGCCGCCTCTGCTGCAGCCACCGCCATAATAAAAAATGCAATGACCTGCCCGCCCGTGTCTCCATAGAGCTTGCCATAGGCAACGAAAACCAGGTTTGCCGCATTAAGCATTAACTCGACACACATAAGCAGCATAAGACCACTGCGACGCGTAAGAGCGCCAAAAGCTCCCAGGCCAAAGAGAATCGCAGCCAACATCACATAATGGGCAGGTGTAACCATAAACTCCATTACGCTAACCTCTTTAATCCCAAGACAACCGCGCCAAGCACGGCCACAAGCAGGACAATAGAGATGGCTTCGAATGCAAAGAGGTAATCTCCCAAAAGGACCTTACCAATGGCCAGCACACTGCCCTCAACATCCTTGCCCTCACCATGAGTTACGGAACCAATAATACGCCAGACAAAATAGCCAATGCCAATACCGCCTCCTAAGCGAGAAAGACTTAAAAGCGACCTTTGGGTCTGGTGCTCGGGTTGCATGTTCAAGAGCATGATGACGAAAGTAAAAAGCACCATAATCGCGCCGGCGTAAACCAGGATCTGCATCGCCGCAACAAATGCCGCATCCAGCAAGACATAAAGAAAGGCTTGGGCACATAAGGCAACGATCAGCGCCATGGCTGAACGCATGGGCGACTTTGCACTGATGACAAAAACTGCTGAGACCAAAAGTACGGCCGCACCAAAATAGAAAAGGACTGAGCCCAACATCTACTTACCGTCCTCCCAAAACTGATCTCCTGTCGGCGCTAAATCGTATGCAGGATAGGGACATTTACCAGTATCCAGATGCGCCTGGAATTCATCGGCAAATTTTTGCAAATAGGACTGTACCGGCATCGCTAATGCATCAGCCAACACGCAGATGGTCATGCCCATCATATAATCGGACGCTGACTTTAGGGTCCGCACATCCTCTTCCGTACCGGTCCCCTCTTCAATACGACGCAGCATTTTAGCGCTCCACCCCGTACCCTCTCGGCACGGCGAGCACTGGCCACAAGATTCGTGGGCATAAAAGTCAGCTAAAGTAGAAAGGGTCCGAACAATACAAGTTTGGTCGTCTAAAACCATCATGCCGGCTGAGCCGAACATAGAGCCCACCGCTTTGAGGTTATCGAAATCCAAAGGCACCTGGGTCTCTAAGGGCCATTCACTTTCAGGTTGGCCTTCCTTTGCCAAAGCCTGGCAAGGTTGAGGCTTTAAGATGGGTGTGGAGGAACCGCCAGGAATAACCGCTTTTAAAGATCGCCCCTTCCAAATACCGCCCGCAAGCTCGATGAATTCATCGCAGGGCATACCATTCGGCACTTCATAAACGCCCGGGCGCTCCACATGCCCACTCACGCAAATGAGTTTAGGGCCACCATTCTTGTCCGAGCCTTGGCCCAAAAACCAATCCAGACCGCGAGTAAAGATAAGCGGCACACAGGCCATGGTCTCTACATTGTTGACAACTGTAGGGCCACCAAAGGCTCCCTTAACCGCAGGAAAAGGCGGCTTTAATCGTGGCCGACCAATTTTACCTTCAAGGCTCTCAAGCAATGCGGTTTCTTCGCCACAAATATAAGCGCCCGCACCGCGG
>CAXGWX010000046.1:0-16359 GCA_964013445.1 uncultured Bdellovibrionales bacterium
CTTTCCTTGCGGCGGATTTGATTGCGGAGCTTTCGGAAGATGAATTGGCGCAAGCCATTCGACAATTTGGTGAGGAGCGCTATGCCCGGCCTGTCGCTCGAAGTCTAAAGCGTGAAAACCCTGAGACGACTGAAGACTTGGCACGCATCGTTCGTTCCATTGTGCCGCAAGGAAAGAGCAAAGTGGACGCGGCAACCCGAACATTTCAGGGGTTACGAATCAAAGTTAATGAGGAAATCGCCGAGCTCGAAGCTTTGTTGCAAGCGATTCCGGAAGTTCTAAAACCTGGCGGCCTTATTTTGATTATTGCTTATCATTCTCTCGAGGATCGACCGGTTAAGCAGGCGCTACGACAATATGCAAAAGGCTGCATCTGTCCCCCCGCAATTCCAGGTTGTGTTTGTGGTTTGCAGCCAGTGCTCAAACTGATCAGTCGCAAGCCTATTCGTCCGAGTGAAAATGAGATTAATGAAAACCCAAGAGCCCGAAGCGCTAAGCTAAGGGTGGGAATGCGACTGGGAGATTAATTAATGCAAATTGAGACCAAGAATAAAATATGCTCTTTGCTGGCGCTCCTGATTCTCGTTGGCGCCGGGCTTTTTCGCATCTGGGTTTATCAGGACGTTTTGCAGGTTGGGTATCAGCTGACAGCTTCACAGCGAGAGGGAGTGCGCTTACAGGCCCATCGCAAGCAGTTGGAGCTTGAGCTTGCAGCAGCAAAGACACCAAAGAAGCTTATTGGCTTGGCGGAAGGTTTGGGTCTTGAGCAACCCAAGCATTGGCAAATTGTCGCCTATTCGAAGAAAAGAGGGGAACGCAATGGACAGCCGTAGCCAACCCTTTGTTCGAAGGCGTCTGCGAATTATCTCTGTGTTTTTCGCTTTGGGCTTTTTGCTCACTTTGTATCGGACTTTTGATTTACAGGTCCTGAGGCACGAATCTTTGTTGCGACTGTCGAGAAGTCAGCATTTAAACGATATTAAGGTTCCGGCGAGACGTGGAGAAATATACGATAGAGCCGGGCGCCCACTGGCGTCTTCGATTGATGTACCTTCGGTTTATGCGGATCCATCAAAGCTTGAGGATCCACTCTTAGCAGCGAATATTTTGAGCGATAAGTTAGATTTGCCATTTGAGCAAACCTACAAAAAGCTTAGCGCCAACAAAATGTTTGTGTGGTTGCGTCGTCATATTACACCAGATTTAGCAGCAGAGATTCGCTCCTTGGAGCTTAAAGGAATTGGTATTACCAAAGAGCCGAAGCGTTTTTATCCTCATCGTGAAGTTGCGGCTCAGGTTCTTGGGTTTTCCGGTATTGATGCAAAAGGCCTTGAGGGTATTGAAAAATCTCTCGACGACACTCTTGGTGGTGAACCGCAGGTGGTTATGGCAGTACGTGATGCGAGGGGAAGGGCCTTGCTCCCTGGACTCCTGGATCCGGAGAGACAGAGCAAGGGTGCGAGTCTCTATCTGACCCTTGATCTACAAATTCAACATGCTGCGCAAAATGCCTTGCGTGAAATCGTGGAGAAACACAGCGCGAAGTCAGGTATGGCGGTGGTACTTGATGTGGATAGCGCAGAAGTATTGGCGATGGCAATTGAGCCTTCTTTTAACCCCAATAAATACTCGGCTGCACCGGCAGAGAATCGTCGTAATCGCATTTTGACTGATATTTTTGAGCCAGGCTCAACTCTTAAACCTTTCAGCATCGCTTCTGCAATCAATTCCAGGAGTATACATCCAGAGGCAACCGTATTTTGTGAGCAAGGTGCATATCGGATCGGCAAGCATAACATCCGTGATACCCATGCCCATGGGGATCTGGATGTGTCTACGATTCTGGCTAAATCATCGAATATTGGTACCGCTAAAATTGCCTTGGATTTGGGCTCGAGGAAATTGAGTCAGGATTTAGGGCTTTTGGGTTTTGGTGTGAAAACAGGTGTCGATTTTGTCGGTGAGGTGCGGGGAATGTTGCCGGCAGGAGGCCATTGGCCAAAGATTACTACCGCCACAGTCGCCTTTGGCCATGGTATTGCGGTGAATGCTCTGCAACTTGCGACCGCCTATCGGGTGCTGGCGCGTGACGGTTTATACCGGGCTCCACGTATCATTCAGAAAATGGAATATGCGGACGGGACCCAGGAAGCTCTAAATGTGACAAGCGAGCGCCGAATCTACAATCAGAGTACCATTGCAGCTCTTCTACCGATGCTTGAAGCTGCAACATCAAAGGACGGCACGGGCTGGCGGGCCCAGATTCCAGGTTACCGTGTGGCGGGCAAAACAGGTACAGCACAAAAAATAGACACGGTCTCCGGTGGCTATAGTGACAATAAGTTTGTTGCAAATTTTGCCGGCTTTGTTCCGGCGGAGGCTCCAGAAGTGGTGATTGTTGTTGTTGTTGACGAACCTATGAATCAGCATTCCGGCGGCCAGGTTGCAGCACCAGTCTTTGCCGAAATTGCTGAGGCAACAATGCGTCGCTTGGGCATCGTTCCGGACGGTGAATCGTTGAGCCGGATCGAAGAGGGTTTTGATGATACGGATGCTCCAAAGACCGATGTTGTTTCGCAACGCATTAAAGAACTGAGTTCGATGAATGCAGCTGGAACTATGCCTTCTTTACAAGGCCTGACATTGAAGGAAGCTTTAGTGAAACTCAATGTCAACAAACTTAATCTTCCTCTGGAAGTGCATGGCAGTGGTTTTGTTGTTCGACAAAATCCTGGGGCGGGTAGGCCGTTCAAGGATAATGAAAACCTGTTATTGGAATTGGCGCAATAGGAGCAGTGGTGCAAGTGCGTGAGCTTTTTGCAGATATGTCAGTGAACATTGTCGGTGATGATGTGGCGATTGATGCTATTTCTGCTGATTCCCGCCAGGTCCGTGAAGGGACGTTGTTTGCGGCCATATCTGGAACTCAGAATGATGGTCACGCCTATATTAAGCAAGCATGTGAAGCCGGTGCGAGTGCTATCCTCTGTGAAAGTTTGCAGGAGGGGATAGAGCAAACCCAGATTGTGACAGAGAATGCGCGCCTGACTTTAGCTCGTGCAGCGGCGAAGTTTTATGGGGAGCCAGCTACGAAGATGCAGATGATTGGCATCACGGGGACGAATGGCAAGACAACCTGCACGGGCCTTATCTCGCATATCCTGGAGCATGCAGGCAAGAAGGTAGGGCGAGTAGGAACACTTGGTTGCGCCTGGGGAGAACGAGTCGAGCAGCCTGGCCTGACAACGCCTGATGCTCTGACCCTCTCTCGGTTGCTGTGTGATATGGTTGCGGATGATGTGGAGTATGCGGTGCTCGAAGTAAGTTCCCATGCTCTTGAGCAGCACCGTGTCAGTGGAGCAGAATTCGACTTTGCGGTCTTTACGAATTTGAGTCATGACCACCTGGATTACCATCAGGATATGGATTCCTACTTCATGGCGAAGAAGGCTCTTTTTGATGATCGGCTGAAAGAGGGTGGGACTGCTTTAGTAAATATTGACGACTCCTGGGGGCTAAAGCTCGTTGGGGATGATGTCATGACATACTCGGCAACAGACAAAAATGCGGATTTTCATGTCGTGTCGATGGAGATGAATGCTGAAGGGACATTGTTGACCGTGCATACGCCCCGAGGAGAGTTTGAGCTGAGTTGTCCTTTAATTGGTCGCTTCAATGTTTATAATATTCTGGTTGGAGTTGCTCTTGGGCAGGAACTGGGCATCGATAATGAAACAATTGCCCAGGGGTTAGCTTGCTTGCCACAAGTGGCGGGCCGGATGCAGCGCATCAACAAGAATGATGAGCCACTGGTTTTAGTCGATTACGCACATACGCCGGATGCTTTAGAGAAAGCTTTGAAGACAATCAATGAGATTGCCAAGGCAAGGGTTTATTGTGTCTTCGGTTGCGGTGGCGATAGAGATCAATCGAAGCGGCCTGTGATGGGAGCAATTGTCGGCAAGTATGCGAGCAGAGCTTGGATTACAAACGACAATCCACGAGGCGAAGACCCACAGGCTATTGCCAACGAGATCGAGAAGGGTTTGCAGGAAAACTCGACCATTGAATACGACATTGTTTTAGACCGACGGCAAGCCATTAAGGAAGCAATCTCCGCGGCGGAGCGGAATGATATTATTCTTATTGCAGGCAAGGGTCACGAAACAATTCAGACAGTAGGCGAAAATAAATTAACTTTTGATGATGCATTGGAGTCCAGAGCGGCGCTCGATGCGTGGGCAATAAAAAACTGAGGAGTTAGATTACGATTTAAGCGGCAACCGGAGGGGGTTGCTCTTACGTAGACTTTTAAAGGCGGAAGATGATGTTACGTATGGACCTTGGCGAGCTTGCGCGAGCTGCCGAGGCACAAATCATAGGAGGGGTGCTTCCCATTGAGGTGACGGCAGTGAGTACGGATACCCGCACTCTGCCGTCATCAGCCCTTTTTGTTGCACTGCGTGGCGAAAACTTTGATGGCCACGACTTTATTGAGACAGCTGTGCATAAAGGTGCACAGGCGCTGCTTGTTGAAGAAGAGTCTAGTGCTGCTCACTCCGTACCTCAGTTGCTTGTAGAGGATTCTCTCAAGAGTATGGGGCGGATGGCGACGCAAGTTCGCTCCCATCTTGACGGTCCGGTTGTTGCGGTGACTGGGTCAAACGGTAAGACAAGCACGAAAGAGATGATTGCCGCTCTGATGGCAACCCGTTTTGAAGTGTTAAGCACGAAGGGTAATTACAACAATCTGATCGGATTGCCTTTGACTCTTTTCGGACTTGAGGAGTCACATGAGGCCGCAGTGCTTGAGATGGGAATGAATGTTCCCGGTGAGATTGAAGCCTTAACGGAAATCGCGCGGCCAACGATTGGCGTCATCACGAATGTGGCAGGGGCTCATCTTGAAGGTTTAGGCTCTCTTGAAGCGGTGGCACAGGCAAAAGGCGAACTCTTCGCCAGCTTGTCGGACAATGCAATCGCAGTAATCAATACGGATGACCCGTTGGTTAACACCATTTGTAGAGGTTATCTAAAAGCTCAGCAGCAAATTACATTCGGTGGCTCTCAAGAGTGTGATGTGCGTATTGTTGGCGTTGATACCGACGCCAAGGGTACGAAAGTGAGTATGGAAATTCAGGGCGAAGCTTTCGACTTTGTCCTGCCATTGGTTGGTCGACATCATGGACATAATGCGGCGGCTGCCGCCGCTGTGGGTTTAGCTTGTGGCCTTTCCGCAAAAGAAATTGCAGAGGGCCTAACTAAGGTTGCTTTGCCCGGAGGTCGATTTAAGGTTTTGTCGGTTGAGCCGAGAGGCTGGACCTTGATCGACGACACTTATAACGCCAACCCCGCATCAATGCATGCGGCTTTTGAAACTTTTGCTGACTTGCCTGCCCAACGTCGTATCGCAGTTTTAGGGGATATGTATGAACTCGGTGCAGAAACTAAAGCCGCCCATGCAGGGGTAGGGCAAGATGCGGTAGAGCACGGTGTCGATGTGGTGATTGCTGTTGGCGAATATCACATGGATACGATTTCTGGACTCGATTCAGCAGCGGCGGATGCACATGGATTTTCCACCAATGAAGAGGCCATTGAATTTCTGGAAGGAATTTTAAAGAGCGGCGACTGGGTTTTGGTCAAAGGCTCACGTGGGATGCGAATGGAAACGATTGTTAACGCTTTGAGTGGGGGGCAGGACTAATGTTTTACTGGCTCGCCACAATGTTTATGCATGAGTTTAGCTTCCTGAATGTTTTTCGTTACCCGTCATTCAGGATCCCAGCTGCAGCTTTGACAGCACTTCTGCTTTTTATGTGGCTTTTTCCTGGATTCATAGAGCGTCTGCGACGCCAGCAGAGTGGTTTATCTAACGTCAGGGAAGATACGCCAGAGCAGCATCAGAAAAAGGAAGGCACGCCGACCATGGGGGGGCTCTTCATTGTTCTGACAGTTGTTCTCTGCACAGTGCTTTGGGCTGACCCGGCGAATATGTATGTCTGGTCTGTACTTGGGGTGCTGGTTGGTTTTGCTCTGATTGGTTATATTGATGACTATCGCAAAATTGTGAAAAGGGACTCTAAAGGCTTACCTGGTCGTTGGAAATTAGTTCTGCAGGTGGTGGTCTTGAGCTTGATAGCTCTTCTCTTTTGGTCATCAGCACAGGGCTATATTGGCAATCCGGTGCAGCTCGATACTCGTCTGTCCTTACCTTTCGTTTCGACCCGTTGGTTTCATCCTGAGATGGGTTGGTTCTATTTACCCTTCGCATTTCTGGTTGTCATGGGAACATCCAATGCATTGAATTTGACGGACGGACTGGATGGTTTGGCAATAGGACCAACTATCGTTAGTGCTGTTACGTTTCTTCTCTTAGCCTATCTTTCCGGACTGGTGTTGAAGTTTAATGTGGATGGCTCTTGGGTCGATTTCAATATCCCGAAATACCTAAACATCCCTTATATTGAAGGCAGTGGTGAGCTGGCAGTGGTCTGCGCCGCTATTGCTGGGGCTGGTGTCGGTTTTCTCTGGTTTAATACCTTTCCAGCATCTGTCTTTATGGGAGATGTGGGCTCATTGGCACTGGGTGGCGCTCTAGGGGCAATTGCAGTGTTGACGAAAAATGAATTCTTAAGTGCAATCGTACATGGGGTGTTCTTAGTTGAAGCCTTGAGTGTGATTACACAGGTTGCAAGCTTTAAGACAACTGGGCGCCGTGTCTTTAAGATGGCACCCATCCATCATCATTTCGAATTAAAGGGTTGGCCGGAACCGAAAATCATTGTGCGGTTTTGGATCATTTCCATTGTTTTGGCTTTGCTGAGTTTGGTGAGTTTGAAGTTGCGTTAGGCTAATGAAGAAGAGAGATGAAATGTTAAGTTCCTGGAATAAAATCAGAGTCGCGCCGCAAGAGCATCGTGCGGGCGTCTTTGGTCTCGGCCTCTCAGGGCGAGCGATGGCTTTGCATCTCAAGCGACTCGGTTACACGGTTGTAGGATTCGATGAAAAGGGAAGCAAGTTCAAGGAAGAGTTGGAGAAAGAGAATATTCAATGCGCTTTGGGAGATATCTCAGAGCAGGCGCTAAGAGATCTTGATGTGCTTTTCTTGTCGCCGGGAGTAGACCCACGAAAAGGTGTGTTCGCCGACTTTGTTGCCCAGGGTAAACCGATTTGTGGCGAGTTGGAACTCTTCGCTGCGAACTCGAAACCAACCATCGCGGTGACCGGCACGAATGGCAAAAGCACGACTGTTGCACTGGCTGCTCATCTGATTTCGGAGCTCGGTTATAAGGGATTTGCTGGTGGCAATTATGGGCAGCCCTTGGTGGATTGGCTTGACGACGGCGCAAAGGACGATGTGGTCGTTGCTGAACTCTCAAGTTTTCAGTTGGAAACCTCCTACCGTTTTCAGCCAGAGGTGGCTGTAGTGCTTAACGTGAGCCCAGATCACGGGGACCGTTATGATACATTTGCGGATTATGTTGCTGCGAAGCGCACCTTGGTCGAGAATATTGGTGAGGCTGATTACGCCATTTTGAATGCGGATTGTGAGCAGACCCGTCGAATGGCTGATGTTTGCCCGGGTCATATTTTATGGTTTGGGTCTGACGCGAATTCAATGCCGGGGCCGGGTTTTGTGACCACTGATAACCGGTTGCTTCCTGTAAATGGTTTCGATGCTTTGCCTGAACTTGAGGTCTCCAGTGCCAGCCTTAAGGGCGAGCATAACATGCAAAATGCTGCTGCTGCGTGCCTGGCCTGTAGTCTGATGCCATTAGAGGTTGAAGACTTATCTGAGCGATTGAGTAAGGGGCTCAGCTCCTTTAGTGGCTTGCCTCATCGTATGGAGTTGTTGGGTGAGTATGCTGGCGTCGAGTATTATAACGATTCCAAAGCGACCAATGACCACGCAGCCTCCGTAGCACTCAAAGCCATGACTCGTCCGACAATCCTTTTGGTTGGCGGTGTGAGTAAGTCTGGTGGTTATAAGCACCTAAGAGAAGCGTTAGACGCCAAGACCCGTAAAGTTCTGGCATTCGGTGAATCTCGCCAGGAGTTTGCAGACGCTTTTGCCGGAAGAGCAGATGTGAAGCTGTGTGAAACTTTGCAGGAAGCTGTGGCTTTGGCCCAAGAAGAAGCCTGCGCCGGCGATGCGGTTTTACTTGCTCCGGCCTGTTCTAGTTTCGATGAATTCAGCAACTATGTTGCCAGAGGAGATTTCTTTCGAGAAGAGGTTAAAAAAATTGCTCAGGAGAGAGATAAGGATGAGTAAGGGGAATCGTAAAAGGGAAAACAACCAAGCAGAGAACCCGAAGAAATCAGGTAAGTCTTGGATTGCAAAGGTGGATGCCCATGATGGCTTCATCTTCATTCCGGTCTTTATCCTTCTGGCTCTCGGGGTCTTAACTCTTTATAGCAGCTCCAGTGTATTTGCCGGTCGCCAGTACGGTGATGCGGAACACTTCTTAGGTAAGCAGGTAACATGGATTTGCCTGGGGCTCGCCTGTTTGGCTTTCTTTGCGCGAGCACGGACTGAGTGGCTTTATAAGAGAGCGTTGCAGTTTTGGATTTTTACTTTGGTTTTACTCGTGCTGGTGCTTATTCCAGGAATAGGTCATTTGGTTAGCGGTGCCAGACGCTGGATTGTGCTGTTTGGATTTGGGATGCAGCCCTCAGAGTTCGCGAAGCTCTCGACTGTTCTTTTACTTGCGGTTATTTTAGCTCGGCGACAACGTAAGCAGGTTCAGGCGCAGAGCAGTTTGCTCTTTCATGTCATGCTGATGCAAATCCCTGTCGTATTGATCCTTATGGAGCCCGATCTGGGAACGGCCATTGTTTTAGAAGGTATTATTCTGATGATGGTTTTTGTTGCAGGCTTGGAGGTCAAAGCCATACTCTTGGCAGGGTTGGCCGCACTGCCTGTTCTTTACCACCTGATTGTTGCGACACCGTTTCGCTTGCGCCGCATTTTGAGCTTTATTGACCCTTGGGCGTACCGTTCAACGGTTGGCTATCAGATAACAGAGGCACTCATTTCGCTCGGTTCTGGCGGGGTTTTGGGTGAAGGTTTAGGCAAGGGTAAACAAAAGTTATTCTTCTTACCCGAAGCGCATACAGATTTTATTTTTGCAATTCTGGGTGAGGAGCTTGGGTTTATTGGCGCTTTTGTTGTCATCGCTGCCTTTACAGTCCTGGTGCTTAAGGGGTTGCGCTTGGCGGGTCGGCAAGAGGGGGCCTTTCAGGCGTATTTGGCCCTGGGCTTAACGGCGCTGATTGGCTTGCCCGCACTCTTAAATGTCTGCGTTGTGACCAGCTTGCTGCCGACCAAAGGACTTTCCTTACCCTTCATGAGTTATGGGGGGTCCAATTTGCTGGTGGCGCTTATCGCAGTTGGAGTGCTTTTACGAATCGCTCGGGATGAACGAAATATGTTTACACAGGAGTCAAAGGCTTGATGAATTTGCTTGTTGCAGGTGGAGGCACTGGAGGCCATCTCTTTCCAGGGCTAGCGGTGGCGCAGGAAGTTCGTCGACGCAGACCTTCGGCAAAAATCCTATTTGTCGGGACGCGGAGCGGACTCGAGGCTGAAGCTGTGCCGAAGGCAGGTTTCGAGGTGGAGTTCTTGCCCGTATCAGGGCTTAAGCGAGTTGGATTGGTAGCCACTCTTAAAGGACTATTGAAGCTGCCCTTGGCTCTCTTGCAGGCTTTTCTTGTGGTGTTTCGATTCCGTCCTGATGTTGCGATTAGTGTCGGTGGCTATGCGGCCGGGCCTGCCATTTTGGCCGCATATTTTTGCCGTGTGCCGGTCGCTGTCATGGAGCAAAACGCTCTGCCAGGTGTGACCAATCGCATTCTTGGCCACCTGGCCTACAAAATATTTGCCGGGTTGCCGACGAATTCTTTTAAGGCGGAGAAGCTTTCGGTTGTTGGGAATCCTGTTCGGACTTTTATTGATGAGATTAAGCCAAAAGAGTATGTCCAGGGTCAAGCATTGGGGCTTCTGGTGATGGGAGGTTCTCAGGGAGCCGTGGCCCTTAACAACGCAATGATTGCTGCGTTGCCACTCATTAAGTCCGCCGGTCTGCAACTCGAAATTGTTCATCAGACAGGTAAACGTGATTACGAACGAGTTCGGGCTGCCTATGAGAGTGCAGGGGTTGATGCAACGATTTGCTCCTTTATCGACGACATGGCGCAGATATACAGCCGGTCTCACTTTGTTATTGGGCGTGCTGGAGCGAGTTCTGTAGCGGAGTTGGCGTTATGCGGTTTGCCTTCCCTCTTGGTGCCTTTTCCATACGCGGCGGACAACCATCAAGAAGCAAATGCACGCATCCTCAGTGATAACGGTGCAGCGTTCATGGTTTTGGAGCAGAATTTAAGTGGCGAGAAAATAGCTGAGACCCTGCAGGATTTGACGCAATACCCAGAAAAACTCAAGGCAATGGCTGTATCGGCGTTAGGGCAAGCCAAGCCGAATGCGGCAGCATCAATTGTTGATGAACTTGAAAACGAGGTTGGCAATGTTTAGAGATCGGGCGCACAAACTTCATTTTGTTGGCATTGGTGGAGTCGGCATGTGCGGCATCGCAGAGGTGTTGCTTAATCTAGGTTACGATGTAAGTGGGTCCGATATGCAGTTGTCGCCAACGACATCACGCTTGGCAGCCTTGGGAGCAAAGATATTTAGGGGGCACGTTGCGCAAAATGTACAAGGACGAGATGTTGTCGTTATCTCGACCGCTATCCAGGAAGGTAATCCTGAAATAATTGAAGCGCGCAAGCAAGGTATTCCGATTATTCGACGTGCGGAGATGTTGGCAGAACTTATGCGCATGAAGTATGGAATTGCGGTTGCAGGAACCCATGGCAAAACAACGACAACATCTTTGATTGCCACCGCGCTCTCACTTGGAAATATCGACCCCACCATAGTGATTGGTGGTAAGTTGCGCTCGATCCACTCAAATGCAAAGTTGGGTGCGGGCGATTATATGGTCGCTGAAGCTGACGAAAGTGACGGTTCCTTTTTAAAGCTCATTCCAACCATAGCGGTTATAACGAATATTGACGCGGAGCATTTGGATTACTGGACCGGTGGTTTGGACCAGATTATTGAGGCCTTTGTTGATTTTTCCAATAAAGTACCATTTTATGGTTGCTCCATTGTCTGCGTGGACCATCCAGTTGTGCAAGCTATCTTGCCACGCCTCGATAAGCGCTATGTCACCTACGGTTTCTCAGCCCAAGCGGATTTTGTTGCGGAGAATGTTGAGATTCTTGAAGGTGCAATGGCTTTTAGTGTACGCCGAAAAGGGGTTCTACAAGGTCGCATTCATCTGAATATGATTGGTCGACATAACATCCTTAACGCTTTGGCTGCCGTTGTTGTTGCTGAAGAGGTGGGTGTGCCTTTTGATACAATTGCCGAGTCTTTGGCCCAATTTTCAGGGGTTGGTCGGCGCTTTGAGGTGAAAGGTTGTGTGCAGGATATTCTTGTCGTTGATGACTACGGCCACCACCCAGAAGAGATACTTGCGACGTTGTCCGCAGCCCGGGAAGCTTACGACCGACGTCTGGTTGTTGCTTTTCAGCCGCATCGATACTCGCGCACCCAAAGTCTTCTAAAGGAGTTTAGCCGCGCTTTTAATGCATCCCATGTTTTATTGGTCTCGGATATTTATGCCGCTGGCGAAGACCCAATTATAGGCGTTGATGCTCAGTCTTTGGTTCGATCCATATGTGAACACGGGCATCAGGATGCACAGTGGGTGGGTCCGGTTGAAGCGATGGGAGCGCGTCTTGAGGAAGTGGTTCGGCCTGGTGATTTGGTTCTGACCTTGGGGGCAGGGAATGTTTGGCAGGCTGGCGAAGAACTCCTGGTTTATCTGCGTGGTGGATTAGCTGAGGCAAACGGTGTTGGAGAGCAGGCGAATACTGAGCTTAGCGAGGGAGAGGAATGTTAGCGGTGGCACAGGAAATGAACAATAACCCTTGGCTGGAAGGTTTGCGGGAAATACCCGACCTGGAAGTTCGTGAGGATGTTTTGTTAGCGCCAATGGGCTCATTTCGCATTGGTGGTCCAGCTGATGTTTTGTTGCAGCCAATGTCCGCAGCGGCTGTTGCAGAAGTGCAAAAATTTGTTGCTCGTGAAGATGTGCCCCTGACAATTCTGGGCGGCGGCACAAATGTGTTGATTGGTGACCTTGGTATACGTGGTGTGGTTGTTGATCTGAGTGCGGGCTTTAACTTTTTAAATGAAACAGAGATCGATGAGGATACGGTTTGTTGGCATGTGGGTTCAGGTTGCGGTACGGGACGAATCGTTCGCCGCAGTGTAACCAAAGGTCTCTTGGGCGCACATGTTCTTGCTGGAGTTCCAGGAAGTATGGGCGGTGCTTTGATTATGAATGCGGGAGGGCATGAGGGTGAAATTGGTGAAGTGGTCTCTCGTGTGCAGGTTGCTCGTGCCGGCAGTGTCGATTGGTTAACTCAGGAAGAATGCGGGTTCGAATATCGTAACTCAGCATTCACGAAGGACACCATCGTTCTGTCTGCAGAGCTGCATTTAAGGAGAAGTGCAGACGAATCGCTTCGTGAAACCGTATCGTTTGCCCAGAAGCGCCGGAAGGCAACACAACCGCTACAAAAGCCCAATGCAGGAAGCATTTTCAAGAATCCTGAAAGCGCTCCCGCAGGAAAGCTTATTGAGGAAGCCGGTTGTAAAGGCTGGCAGGAAGGGCAGGCACAGGTTTCACCTATGCATGCAAACTTCATTGTTAATTTGGGTGGTGCGACCGCAGCTCAAGTTCTTACCTTGGTGCAGCGCGTACGTGCTCGTGTCGCTGAGGAGCATGGCATTCATTTGCAAATGGAGGTGAAGCTTTTGGGAGACTTTGGTCCTGAATTCGAATCCTTGAAAGGAGAACTTACCAATGCCGACAACTAAGAAACAGAGACCGGCACTCTCACGTAAACGCAAAGCGAATCGTAGAGTTCGTGCGAATGATGAAGCGACGAAGGAGACATCTTTTCAACGGTTTCGTCGCATTTGGTTGCCGATCGGTGTGAGCGTTGTCTCTGTTGTGGCCGCTTGTGCTATCGTCTTTTACGGGTGGAACGCTTTAAAAGATTCTGACCAGCTTCGAGTCAAATCTCTGGAGGTCTTGGGTAACGAATCTATTTCTTCGGAAGAGATCAGTTCATATGCAGGCTTGGCTCTCGGGCAGGCGATTTTTGAGATTGACCTGGATGCGGTCAGTCGAAACTTAAAACGCCATCCCTGGATTGACAAGGCCTATGTGCGCAGGCGCTTGCCCGATGGTATTCGAATTCATGTAAGTGAACACGTCCCAAAAGTTTTGGTCGCATTGGAAAATGTTTACCTTGCGGACAAAGAGGGCAACATCTTTAAGCGCTGGCAGGGCGAGGAGATTAAAGCTCTTCCGGTTATTGCCGGTTTAAGTCCAGAGGAAGCAAAGGACACCCCAGCAGAAACCAGAGAACAAATCCTTGAGGCAATAAAACTCTATGAAACAATTGAGTCCAACCGTGGAGTTCTCGGCCCAATTGATGAGATTGCCTACGACCGGGATTTGGGCTGGAGCATTTTAGCGCGGGTAACGGAAAAGCGTGCGCGGCCAGTGCGATTGCATCTCGGCTGGAAACCGGAAAATCAGCTGTCGCTGATGCACGGTGTATTAACTCGTCTGCAAGAAATTAATCGATTGCCCGAAGTTGTTTGGGTCGATCAATCAAAACATTTGAACAAGATACACGTGCAGCTGAATGGCACGCACAAATTTTGGAATAAACAAACTATTTTAGCAAAGGCAAGGTAAATTATGACGTATTCAGGTGAATTAATTGTTGGTTTAGATATTGGTACAACAAAGATTTGTGCCATTGTCGGCGAACGCACGCCATCAGGAGCAATTGATATTGTTGGTATTGGAACACATCCTTCTCGCGGGTTGCGTAAAGGTGTGGTCATCAATATCGAATCGACTGTTGATTCGATTAAGCATGCAATTCAGGAAGCTGAGTTGATGGCTGGTTGCGAAATTTCCAATGTCTATGCTGGAATTGCAGGTGGCCATATCAAAGGTTTTAACAGCCACGGCATTGTCGCGGTGAAGGATAAGGAAGTTTCTGACACTGATATTGGCCGCGTTATCGATGCTGCTCGGGCGGTGGCGATTCCTTTGGATAGAGAGGTCATTCATATTCTTCCGCAGGAATATATTATTGATGAGCAGGATGGTATTCGTGAACCACTGGGTATGAGTGGTGTGCGACTTGAGGCAAAGGTGCATATTGTCACGGGCGCAGTCACCAGTGCGCAAAACATTGTAAAGTGCGCTCAGCGTTGCGGATTGAACGTTGCCGATATTGTCCTTGAGCAGTTGGCATCCAGTGAAGCGGTGCTTTCCCCCGATGAAAAGGAATTGGGTGTGGCCTTGATTGATATTGGTGGCGGTACAACAGATATCGCGATTTGGAGCGAAGGAAGCATTGTCCATACTTCAGTTCTTGCAGTTGGTGGGGACCATGTGACCAATGATATTGCAGTGGGCCTTAGAACTCCGATGGAAGAGGCGGAGCAGATTAAACGAAACTATGGCTGCGCATCCACATCGGTTTTGGATGAAGATGAGTCATTTGAGGTTGCCAGCGTTGGTGGTCGTAAACCACGTGTGCTCTCACAGCAAATCCTGACCGAGATCATCGAGCCTCGAGTTGAGGAAATGTTTTCACTTGTGCACCAGGAAATCATTCGTACAGGCTACGAAGACCTGTTGGCCAGTGGTGTTGTTATCACCGGGGGTGGAACACTCTTAGATGGAATGTGCGAGCTTGCAGAAGACATTTTGGGATTGCCTGTGCGAAGAGGTGAGCCTAACGGTATCGGCGGTTTAGTCGATGTGGTTAAGAGCCCCATTTATGCAACCGGTGTGGGGCTCGTTCAGTATGGTGCAGCACACGAAGAGAACCGATTCTTTAAGGTTCGTGAAGAAAATGTTTATGGCAAGGTAAAGAGTCGCATGCGCTCTTGGCTAGGCGAAATTTTTTAAAGATACAAAAATAAAATTTAAGATTAAAGACTTTAAATCCTGGAGGGGATCATGATTGAAATAGATGAATTTACAGCAAATGATGCGTTAATTAAAGTTGTTGGTGTTGGCGGTGGTGGCGGTAATGCGGTGAACACAATGATTCGCGGCAAGGTGCAGGGGGTGGACTTTCTTGCAGCGAATACTGACCGACAAGCACTGGTCGACAATCTGGCGCCAAGCAAGATTCAACTTGGTGGCAATTTAACTAAAGGTCTGGGGGCCGGTGCCAATCCAGATATTGGTCGCGAGGCAGCCCTCGAAGATAGAGAACAAATTGCCGCTGCTCTTGAAGGTGCGGATATGGTTTTCGTCACCGGTGGTATGGGCGGTGGTACGGGTACCGGTGGTGCACCCGTGATCGCAGCAATTGCCCGTTCTCTGGGCGCGCTTACAGTTGGTGTGGTCACAAAACCGTTTTTCTTCGAGGGTAATCGTCGAAGAAGGCATGCGGAACAGGGTATTCTGGAGCTTAAAGAAGCTGTTGATACACTTATCACGATTCCTAACCAACGGTTGTTGTCAATTACAGCAGAATCAACATCCATGCTGGAGGCATTTAAGAAAGCCGATGAGGTTCTCCTTTATGCGGTGCAGGGTATCAGTGATTTGATTACCTACAGCGGTATCGTGAATGTCGACTTTGCGGATGTGCGAACAATCATGACTGATCAAGGTATGGCTTTGATGGGTACAGGGGTTGGCGTAGGTGAGAATCGCGCAGTTGACGCGGCGAATGAGGCTATCTCGTCACCATTGCTAGAAGATATCACGATTGACGGCGCAACCGGCATTCTGATCAATGTAACGGGTGGACCTAATATGACTCTGCATGAAATCAATGCCGCCTCCACGCTGATTCAGGAAGCAGCTGATGAAGACGCAAATATTATCTTCGGTTCGGTGATTGAGGAGAATATGGGCGAGGAGTTAAAGATTACAGTTATTGCAACTGGTTTTGAAAAAGCTAACACGGCGACGAAGGATAATATCCGACAAATGGCTGTTCAGAAAGAGGCTCAAGATATTCCTACCATTATTCGGAATCGCTGGGAGCAGGAGAGAATGACCAAGGTTGCTGGTCCAGATGAGTTTGAGTCGGTGGAAGAGGAATATGATATTCCGACTTTTCTCCGTCGCCAAGCAGACTAATGGGTTGGCTCTGTGCAGTTTCTAAAATCTGTTCACAGACTTAGCTTATCAGCCGTCTTCGGCTTGATGTCACCATAACTTGGTGACATCA
>CAXGWX010000047.1:0-16160 GCA_964013445.1 uncultured Bdellovibrionales bacterium
CGACCAAGGACAGAAAACCATCCCTAAAGCATAACATCTCTTAATTGTTTGGTTTTCTTCCATTTAAGGATCATGGCACGGCCCTTGCGGTAGCGTATGTCAACAACACAACAACAGAAGGACCCATCATGTTTCATTTTAAACACATCATTACTTTAGTACTCAGCATTTTTGCCTTAAGCGCTTGCGGTGTTGAATTGGTTCAACCGCTTGATGAGAGCATCTTAGAAGTTCACGACGCGGAAAGTTACGGCTTGGCCGAAGAGGGCTTGGCTGGATTCGGACCAGCTGAAGCGCCTGCCGAAGAAGAGGAAGATGAGGGTATTGGTGAGAATGGCGGCGCGCCACTCGTTTGTGATTCAGACCCTTGTAAGGCAAATCCGGCAGAGTGTCCAAAATGTGACTTTTTTGACCCGAATGCGCCGTGCAGTCCTGGTGACAACATCAATCCAGCAACATCTTGTGATGTATGGGATAATTTAAAGAACCAGCTCAAAAAACAATGTGAGTGGAATTGTAACGGTTTAGGGCAAGGCTGCGTAGAAGAGTATACCGGCGGACAAATTGCTTGCAGCTGCGACGAAAAGCGCCCTATAGGTCGATGGGTGTGTGAAGATGGACCGATTGTCGATGATGGCGGACCCAAGGTCTGTATAGATAAATCTGATTGTCCAACCCTTTATACCTGTAATGGTGATGATCTTGAAATTTACAATCCCAGTTGTGTGGATGGCGAATGCCTTGGCAAGAAGGAAACAAGAAATTGCCGCTACGGCTGTAAATATCGCGAAGAGCGAGGCAGAGCTTCGTGCTGTACATCCAGGGATTCCTGTTTAGGGGATCCGGATCCATGTAATCATAATGGTGTTTGCGACCCAGGTGAAAACTTTGCCAACTGTGCGGCCGATTGTGCTGAGTACTGCAACCGCAATGGGGTCTGCGATCCGGGGGAAAATGCGGAACACTGCTGGGAAGATTGTCACGATGAAAACGAGATCGCTTGTTTTAATGATGGCGATTGTGGTGAGCGCAGCGAATATTGTGACGCAGAAGGCTATCTTGTTTGGGATCATCCCTGGTGCCGGGCGCCAGGAACGCCAGGTGCGGAGTGTCTTGCAGGCTATTCCCGGCGTCCATGCCGCTCAGGCGAAACGTGTGTTGAATCCGGGAATACGGCGTCATGTGAATATACATCGAGGGACTCGACAGGTGCTTCGGCTTTTCTGACAAGCCCGGAGAGCAACGATGAGGATGCTGCGGATAATCGCGCCATTGGCGGGGGCAATACGAATGGCGCATCGGCTGATAAGAAGTCATCACCTTGAAAAGGCAGCGTCTTGCATCGATGACGATGCGTTCATACGTAGAAAAAAAATGATAGTTTGTTTAAGCGGGCTGCATTCTTGTGCGGCCCGTTTTCGTTTTGCTTAACGAAGTCGAAAGACTTTTTCGACATCATTATAGGGACGTCTTCGCCTGCCAAAGTGCTTTAGATTCAACCAATCCACTTAACCAGCGCAGATACTTTGCGGGTATGTATAGTACATCCCGGGGCGCTCCACCCTCGCGACACACACTAACACAACAGGTATCAAGGGTAGGAGTTTTCCAATGAGTTTCCATCAAAGTATTTTTGCTTTTATCAAAGCGTTTCTTTTTCCTTCATCTTCAGGTTTTCACCGGAGCAACCTTAGCTTTAGGGCTGGCCATAGAATGAATCAGGGAAAGAGGTTCATACAAAATCATCTGGTTGTCTTGTGCGCTCTGAGTCTTTTTCTCGGCGCTTGTGGCACAGAGTATGACGAGAGTCTAAGCGAAGTGCATTTTGCGGAAAATGCAGTTTACGAGCAAACGAATCAGGCTTTAGAGGAATGGGATTGGGCTGAAGAGCAGGCCATGGCTGCTGAAGAAGCTGATGAGACAACGGATGACACCACTGACGAGGGTACAGACCAGGATTATTTTGACGTCGAGAGCGACACTGATGATGACGCGATGGATACGGAAGCCAAGGATCCCGCCGAAGAGTCAGGCCAAGCCGGTGCAGCGACGCTCACCTTAGAAGATTGTGGGCCGGGTGCGGGGGAATGTAAGGTGGTGATTGATTTGACTCTTGGCGACAAGACGTTGACTCTCATTTTCGAAGCCATTTACCGCGCCATTGCAGAGAAGCTTGCCAACGGTGGGGTCCTCGAAGATCTGCTTCACGACAACAGTCTTGCAGAGCTGCAATATTTAACGGACGAGATCCAAAATATTCTCGATCGTATTCAAGAGCTGGGTCTAAATTTACCCGAGTGCGAATTGATTTTGAATATTCATATCAATGAAGCACAGCTTCGCCGGCATATTAATCAACTCATCGGTAGACTTGTGGCCGATTTTCCTCTTCGTCGCGGACGTTTTGGCCGTTGTCGATCCCATCCCTGGATTGGTGGGAAAATCGCTTGCGAAAGAGGTATCATTTATCGCAGAGTTGTCGGGCCGATGGTGTCACAAATCCTGGATAATCTGGAGCAACAGGTGATCAATTTCGTTGCTGGCAATTCTTCGATCACAGTCAATATTCTCCTGACGGAAACAGCCCGTGACGATCTGCATGTGGTCATCAGACATAACGACAGGCAGGTTATCAGTGTCAGCGGAAACGACGTCGACGATTGGATAGATATTTTTCGAGGGCTGAGTTCTACACTAGAGCCGGGCACTTGTTACGAATAGAGTTGGGCTTTGCAAAAGAATAGCTTATCGACAACGATTCTAATCTTTTGTTTGCATGCCTTCTTCTAAGTCCACACCTAAGCCTTCAGCGATGCGATTTATATAATTAAAAAAACTAATGACTTGCGCCGCATCGCTGATGGCAGTGTGGGAAAACCCGTGGGACTCAAGCTCTGCCACATCATCGCGGCTGGCTTGAGAGGGGTGCAAGGTTAATTTCTCTGCCCAGGCACAAAGGGCAGCATCGCCTGGATTTAATTCTGCGCTGCGCCAATCTTTTTTAAGTTTCTCTGCGTTTTCTGCGTCATTGACTTCATCCCGGAAGTCGTTCCCGTGGGACTCGGTTCAGTAAAAGCACTCGTTTGTTGAAGAGACCACGGTCGCCAGCATTTCGCGTTGGCCCCGGGAGAGCTCGGAAGGGCCGAACATGCAGGCCAAATAGGTGTGCATCATATTTTTTAAGGCGCTTGGGCTGCGGCTAAGGACCCGAAGAATATTTGCGATGCGTCCGTGACGGCGAATGGCTTTATCATATTCTTGTTTTAGTACTCCGGATGCTTCCTCTGGAGAAATAAGATCAATATAGGCCATTTTTACAATCTTTTCTGGTTTTGCGGGCTGCTTTAAAGGCTTGCTTCATAGCAAAGAAGAGCTGTGCGGCCAAATTCATCAAGGCAATTTCCGTTTTTTTAGCCTTTTTTCTCTTTTTTTTCTCCAAAAAATAGTTATTAAAAACATGAGGTTATGGTGTTCTTAGCGGGGTGAAGGCCAGGGCTTGATGCTTTTTTAGCAACAAGCACAATAATGCCGCGATACTTTAAGTGATAAAGGCCAAAGCTGTGCCCAGCATAGGTTTGGTTAATAAAATAGAAATAAAAATAAAATAGAATATGGAGCCCCCGCCATGCAATCACGTACCGCTATTCGTGTATCCACCCTTCACTCTCAACCTACAAATGCAGGAAGTACTCGTCTTGAAAGTGCTGACAACGGACGTTTGTCTGCAAATCGCTCGACCGTAGATTCTTCATCTAAAGCAGACGCTTTGGTAAAGAGCTTTTGCTCGATGGACTTGTCATCCAATCGTTTGGTTTCTCGACTTGTTCATTCTGGACTGCGCAGCCTTTACCCAAGTCTATGCGGTGACATTGCGCAACCCGCATCTTCCGGATTTGGTTTACGCACTCCCCCAGCCACTACCTTGCCCGAGTCTACGGAAGCAAATATCACGAATGTTTTGACTCCAAGTGTAGCGACAGTAGATGCTGTTGTTGAGCCTGCGCCTGAACCCAGGAGTGCGGATGAAATTCTCGCAGAGTTACAATTAAGATCGGTAAAGTCCGCCCAGTCGGAGTTGGCGGCAGGTGTACGTGAAATTGGCAGCACCAATCGCTCACCCCGGGTTGACGAATATACCCGTGCAGCAAGAATGGCTTTGGGTGGTGAGTGGTGCGGTTATTTTGTCAACTGGAACTACCATGTGGTGGCCAAAGAGCTAGGCGGTCGTTTTCGTTTAACCATGCACTCATTACAAAAAGGCCGCGATTCTTATCTCTATCGCTCTTATACCAGCATTAGCACTGCGACCAAGGCGCGCCTCGATGCGCTGGCGGAAACACATCGCGAGCAGGGCAGCATGCGCCAGCTTTTCGTTTTTGAAAATTCATCTGGCCATCAAAGAGCCACGCGTTTACGCAGGCCTGCGGAGATAACAAACAACTTTCAGGAATTGCCCATCCGTCCCGGTGATACGGCGCTTTTTGATTGGGGTCATTTAGGGCTCGTCGAAAGTTATGATGCGGCCTCAGGGCGTTTGACAACGATCGAAGGAAACACTGGCAATCGAGTGAAGCGTAAGGTTTACGATTTAAGTAAAGCATCCGAACGAGCAAAGTTTGTTGGCTTTGGTCGCCCAGCTTTAGGTGATTTTCATTTATCTGAAAATCAAATTGAAAGCTTAGCCAACGAATAGAAGTAATTTTTGGGTAGGCGTTATTGTTTTGAGCCGCCACTTCTTACGGTAACGCCTCCCAAAAAGTCTTGAGAAAACCGGATATGAAAGATCAGAGAGTCGCTTAGAAGGAGAGAATGCCCATGAAAAGACAATCTTGGGGCAGGAGGGTAAGCCGTTGTTTATGCCATCGTGTTATAAATGAACGTCTTGCCCTCCTCATACAGCCCTCGAGGATTGTTGGCAGATAAGAGTCGCTTAGAAGGAGAGAATGCCCATGAAAAGACAATCTTGGGGCAGGAGGGTAAGCCGTTGTTTATGCCATCGTGTTATAAATGAACGTCTTGCCCTCCTCATACAGCCCTTGAGGATTGTTGGCAGAAAAGTCGCTTAGAAGGAGAGAATGCCCATGAAAAGACAATTTTGGGGCAGGAGGGTACGGTGTGATCCATATAGGAGCATAGGGATTGACGTTGTACCCTCCTAACAAGCGAATAACTATCTTAAATTAAAGACATTTTTATCTGTTTTACGAAATTGAATATTTTATCACTTAAATTAACCTAAGCTGTATCTTTCTCGTATGTTGCTGTAGATCGTCTCTCTAGTCAGAGATATTCTAATTAGAATAAAGGCCCCCGCTATGAGTACAAAATTAACGTCCCCAGCTTCCTCTCCAACACCTTCCATTCCCAGAGAACCAGCTCCGGAAACGAGAGCGCCGGCTTCTGATGGCATAGAGACGACAAAAAGTGCAGATAATAATGCCGCAGAGACAGCACCGATTGATCGCAAAGATGAGACGGTTAGACCAGAGGCTCCAGCACTACCTCAGGATGTGGGTGCTCAGAGAGCTGCCGGCTTGCGTGCCCCGACTCAGGACTTTAGCGATATTCAAATTGATTCAGGCAAGACCCATGAGAAGGCATTGCGCGGCGTGGGCGACACAATCGCTGAAATTTTTACCTTCGGATATTTTGACAGCTATAGCTTTAATGACAAGCCATTAGGCCGTGAACTCGAAAGAATCACGGATGTTGGTGCCAGTATTGGGGATGACAACGCTCATCTTTATGGGGCACTTTTGGCTCGTTCTGGTGGCCGGGAACGTTTAATCAAAGAGATTAGCGCTAAGCGCCCGGATGATCAGTCCTGGTCTTTTGCCAGCGAAGCTTTGGCTGAAGGGATCGAGTCGAGTGTACGGGCACAAACCGAATCTGCCGCAGCGCTTTTAGTCGGCATTGAAAATGAAAATGTTCAAGAGCATCTGTTAGCCCTTTATGCAGATCATGGTGCCAATGATGTTAGGACTTCAGCCCTTGAGCATTTGGTGAAGAGTCAGACATTTCAAGGATTGCCGGCGTCGGAACAGCAAGGCTATTTGGATGGCTTTGAGCGTTCGGAGTTTTCACCACAGAGTGCGGATGCGCTACGTCATATTGGTGCATTGGATCCGGAAGTACGAAAAGTTGCTGTAAATTATGTTGGTTCTCGTGATGGTGAGCGGGTAGCAAGCTTGAGTCAATTGGTGCAGGACCAAAAGTTCCAGTCGCTCGATGTTGGCTTGCAGAGTGAATTGTTGCGTGCATCCTACGCCGCGAATGTGACAGCCCATACCCGGGGGGTTTTAGCCGACACCGCCTATTCGGAAAATTTTCAAAAATTAAAACCAAGTGAGCAGCGTCAAGCCTTTGCCGCCTTTAACCGCAGCGAAAATAATCGAAAGAGTTTAGCGATCATTAATAGCATTACAACTTCGGAAGACTTCCTGAAGCTTCCTGAGGATGCTCGCCAAAATATGCTGCGCAGTATGCAGACCGATGCAAGTGCTCCCGCAGCACTTTTAGGGGAACTGGATAGCCTAAATATTAATGCGGGAACAGATGCGCGAAGCCTGGTCGAAACAAAGCGAGAATTTTTGGGTAATAGGGATAATGCACAAGAGGTCTTGCAGAACTTATCAGCGAGACAGATAGATTTTATTTATCGCAGTGGCGGCACCAACTATGTCATTGGCGATAACCCGCCCGTGCTTCCTAACCAGGAAAGCATTTCCTTACGAGATATCATGAAAGAGTCCGATCCAGAGGCTGCATTGCGGCAAGCTGTTCCAGGGCTTGAAACACGTGATTTCGGCACTTTACTTACGGCCATTTCTGAAGGGGATGCGCATAACGTCCGCATTGATATTTCAAAGGATGCCAGTGCAGCGCAGGGTTTTGGTTTGGGTGATGGCATTGATGGAAATGCTTTTGAAATGCTAAGCCAGCAATTATGCTCAAGAGAAAATTTGGCAGAGATGGTTGAGAGTTTTGACGGAGCGTTTATCTATACGCATGAAGGTAGAGACATCAGTATCGATCAGAGTCAACTCCGAGGAATTTATGCTGAGTCAGATGAGGTTGCGAGGGCGGCCGCTTTTGGCCAGGCTTTTCCTGGAGTCAATCAGGGGAATTTTGAAAAGTTCTTTGCAGACTTTTCAACAATGCCGAGCAGTGGCCAATGGGATATTATCAACAACAGTTTAGAGGAGTTGGAAGGCTCCGGTCAGGCACTCGGAATTTTGGGTGATGGCGAGTACACGACCATGCAGGCCCAGGCACGGATGCGTGAGATTGGTCGACAAAATTTAGACCTGCGAGGCAAGGATAGGGCAGAGCGAGAATATCATTTATCCGTATTTAATTTTCAACGCGAAATGACTTTAAGTGGCATTCAGAAGGCAGCTTCCGGCTCGGATGCTAATGCTTCTTTTGCGGATATTCGCCAAAATGCCGCGCAAAATCGGGTTTTTGTGGCGGGTACGGGGCAGACCGAACTTGGCTATGAAGAGATTGTTCGGCTGGGAGGCGGACGGGTTCGTGGCGGTGGTCTTTATACGACGAGCCTGCTGAGCCATCTACGTAGAGATGATGTTGCTTTGGGCGAAGCCTTGGGACGTTCCGATGCTTTTGCGGACCGCAACCAGTTGGCGACTTTAAGTGGGGACACGAATGTTCTCGATAATGTGCCTGTGGAAAATCAAAAGATACTTTTGGTGAACTGTTCTGATTTTCCCTACAACAACGATCTGCCTGGCACTGCAAATGATGTGGTTCGGCTCGACCGAGCTCTTCAGGGTAAGGGCTACGATGCGGCTCAGATTGCAAAATTGGCGAATCCTTCAAAAGATCAGGCCCTCGCAGCGATGCGGGCCCAAATCGATGGTTCGAGTGCAGGGGATGCGGTGGTTATCTATACTTCGACCCACGGTATGGAAAATGGTATTTTAATGGCCGATGAGGAAACCCTAAGAAACAGAGACATTCGAGAGCTCTATCAGCGGGCGGAAGCGCAGGGTGTGCGCTTGGTGTTTATTTCTGATTCCTGTCACTCTGGAGCCCAGGTGGATGTGGTGCGTGAAGGTGAAATCCAGCGACTGGAAAGAGCCGGAGAGGATATGGAAGCACTGCGTCCTGCGGATCGTATCAGGGATAATGTGGTGCAATTACGTAAGTCGATGGCTGGTCGAAGATATCGGTCCAGACTTCGTGGTGTGGATGCGGAATTTCGTGTTTTTTCGGAACGTGGCTTTGAGAGCTGGGTGCAGTCGTCTTTTCAGAAAGATGGAGAAGTCGGTGCCTACGCGCCAGAACAAGTGCACCCCTTGGATAATTTGCGAGAGTCCAATGGTACTTTTGGTCGCCTCGAATCCTTAGTGAAGCGTTGGCGCGAAGGGCAAGACCAAGGCAACTATGAAGCCATTGACGGGGTGAGTCCGGAAAAGCTGGATAAGCTTGAGGCTTATTACCAGCATATCGTGACCACCGGGCACCTTGTGGCTGATATTGAAGCGGATCAAGTGGCAATATTGAACGACCTTGATCAAATCGAGGATGAGCAATTGCGCACGGATATGCAAACAACAATTGCCACTTCTCTTCTTATGGGTCGTCGCCCGACATCCGATTTTCGTCGTCGCTCTACACTGGAGTTAATCGACCGATTTGATGGTGTTTTGTTTAACCTGATTGAGCAATCTAATTTGCAGGCGGAGCAAAAGCGATCTGATCAGGCGGATGGAGAATAACCCTGCTTGTTTTGTCGGCGAGCAACTTTTTGAGCCGTCCGTTTTCATTAAATAATTGAATCGTCATTTCTTTTAGCCCTTCGTATTGCTTAAGGAGATGACTTTCGAGAACTTTCCCTGCGAGCGTTTCCTCACAGGAAAACTGGCCGTGAATAACAAGATTCAAGATTGCCGGGGGATGCTTGCCCCGAGAGCCAATATGTTCAAGTGCCGCAATACTTTTCTTCATTGCACACTTTGCATCGGGCATCAGTGTGATGAGCTGCGCTAGTTTTTTTTCAAAGCTTAACGTTTTCGCATCTGCTTCTTTTCCTTCTTTTGCTGTGCCTGGCATCTTTTTTAAGCCAAGAAGCGCATTCGCATCCGCTTTGAGCGTAAAACGCAATTCCTTTTCCGACTGAAAAGAAAGATAGAGGGTCGCATCTTTAGCCGCGGCTGCATTGGTTAGCGCCAGAAAAATAAGAAGAGCTGAAAAAACACCAATTGAGAGGTTTTTATGCATATCTTCTTGTCTGCAAATCTTTAGTCGAGGGCAAGAGAAAACTTAAGGCAGTACCTCTTCTTGTTTCGGAAAAAGCTTCAAGATATGCACCGCGTGTTTTTGTACGTCCTCATCGCTAAAGTATAAAGGAACCTGCTGCCCTGCGGCAAAGGTGTCCATCAAAGATTTATAATGGGGATGCTTAGGGTGCCCGCTTTGACCGCCAGGGTAAATAAAAGTTGCTTTACCTGGATCGGATAAGGGTACGAGAAGCCGCATGGATGCCATCCAATTGGTTTCAAGATTTTCATGATACCAGGAGAAGCCAGCCTGATTGACGGTTGCGTGGGAACCACCGTATTCTATTCTTGGCATATTCCAGCTCTTAAGGAGACTGGATTGTTCACCCATTGGGTGTTTGATGTGTAGCGCATGAAGTTTGCCCCAGCGCCATTCCTTTTTGTCCTCACCAAATTTCTCAGTCATCAGAGCGCAGGTACTTTCCAGTGCGGCCTTGATGGTGGCGGTTCTGTCTTCGACAAAGGCGTCGAGATTGGCATCGATAACCGTTCGGGTATTGACCGCAGCGGCCACGTAAATCTTATATTCTCGTTCTCCCACTTCGTCCGCAATAGCGTGCCGTATCAGTTCATCCTGGAAAATAGCCCATACTGCGGCGGCTACGCTTTCCGGGGTCGCATTATAGTCCCATGTCTTCAATAATTTAGAGCAGTCGTTGAAGTCTTCAGGGATTTCGCTCATCAACTCTGGCACTTTTGCCTTGGCGTGTGGGTCAAACCAATCGAGCTGGAGAACTCGATTGCTTTCCATATCGTGTTTCTCTTTAGCTTCAATCAGCTCAGCGATTCGATCTCGCCGCCAATCAGGAAGATAGGCTGTGCTGATTTCTGGCGCCAGGGGATGATCGGGGCGATTGTTGGCAGTGGTAATATAGCCTCGCTCCGGATTGCGCTCATTAGGCATGTCTTCGAGCCAACCATCCCATTCGTACTCAGGCTTCGAAGCTGGGTAGGGCATCCGACCGGTAAAGCCCTTGCGCTTAGGGAGTCCGCCAAAAACCTGCCAGCCAATATTGCCGTCCGTATCGGCGACAACAAGATTCTGTGTTATGACTGTTGAAGCTTTGGCTGCGGCCATGTGCTCATCAACGCTTTGAGCTCTTTGCATATCGTAAAAGAGCTGCGGCATTTCATCATCGAGTTCAAAAAGGGTCCAGCGCAGGGCAAGCAGATGAGTGCCTGTCATTTCAGAGATAATTGGGCCGACCTCACTCCAATACACGGTGCGTTGAACCGGCTCATCTTCACCTTTAACCGCAATATTGACTTTGACTTCGCGGAGAACTTTGCCGTTGCCATTAAGCAAATAGCCGTTGTCACCAACGCGTTCGAGAACCGCAATATCCACATAGTCGGCCATCACGTTGGTGATACCCCATGCGGTTTTTTCGTTGTGACCAATAGCTACAAAGGGTGAGCCGGCAGGAACTCCACCGGCGATATGAACATCTCCGCCTCGTCCTTCGACCACATACCAAACACTCGGTGCCATTTGATGCATATGGGGGTCGCTTGCCAGTATCGGGAAGCCGTCGCTGGTGCGGTCACCGGCAATGGCCCAGTTATTGGATGCGGAGGGTTCATGAAATCGCCACAGGTATTGCATGAAGCCTTTCATTGGGGCGTTAAGATCGCCAATGTCGTATTGGCGGACCTCGTCCCAATAGTCTTCTACTTTTTGGCTTTGTGGATCCCAGCGCCATAAGGCGTCTGCCATTTCGACGGTCAATTTTTTTCGTAGCATTAGTGAAACCAACTCTTTGGCGGGATTTTCCGCCATGGCCCAGGCGTTGATGGTTCGAATGGCCATGGAGTGTTGAGGCTTCCATGGTTTAAAGTCAATTCCGAGCACGCGGTATTCAACGGGCAGCTCTGGTAAAGAAGCGGCACCAGCGTTAATGCCTTCTGCATAAGCATCGCCAACAGCGATTAGCTCCGGGTCGGTCATGGCCCGTTGGCGTTCAGCATCTTTGAAGACATCAAGCCCTTGAATAAAGGTGTCGTAATCGATGGCGTCTTCACCAAATATTTCCGCCAAAGTGCCTGTGCCTAAGCGACGAATGAGGTCAAGTTGAAAGAGTCGATCCTGGGCCTGTAGATAGCCGACGCTGAACCAAAGATCCCGCTCGTTGGCCGCACGTATATGCGGAACTCCGTATTGATCGCGGAAAATTGTTACTGACTCCAGCAGCCCGGCGGCTTCAAGCGTACCTTCTTCTGGAGGGTGGGACTTGGTTGGTGTCATGATGGCATAGAGAGCGCATCCAGAAAGAACTGTTATAGATGAAAGGAGCAGAGCAGAAAATGCTAAGCGGCGCAGAATTGTTTTCATTATTTTCAACTTTCTATGCCAACCATTCGCGGGCCAGGGCGCGGTAGGCGATTTCACTGACGAAACTGTTGGCGAGGACAAGTTTAATACCATGGAGATGCCAAGAGCCAAACTCGTCAACCTCGCAATTCGTATCGAGCTTCTTAATACCACTGAGGCCATCAATCAAGCCCGCCAGGTATTTGCGATGTTCTGAGTGGGTTTCGAGTAGGACAAGGTTGCTTTTTAAACGAACCCTCCAAACTTTAGAGCTGATGCCGGCACCATGCATTTGAGCGCTTAGATAGTTTTCTACCAGGTTAAAGACTCGATCGGCCAAGTCGTATTCAATGAAAGCACGGCGTGGGAAAAGTATGTGTGCGTGTGATTGTGATGACATAAGTCCCCCTTGGATTACCTTGTGGGACTTGGACATAAATATTATCGGTGATTTGGAAAAAATGTTGCGCCCGCTTCCGAGGTCTCTGCATGTGGCACTTGAAGTCGCGATCCATGGCACAACTTAGATACTTTAAATGCCATATTTTTTGGTGATTCTTTAGAGCTCTTTCGGAAAGCAAAGAATTGCTTTTCGAAACAGGCACTTACGTCTGTGTCGGCGACGGGGCTTTGTTGGCATGAGGCTTGCGATAGAAGTAGGGAAACCAGAAAGAGGCACCAAGAATGGATAGGATCGTAGACGAATTTGAAGGGCTGACTGAGCCAGACGCGATGATTCGGACCTGGCGTTATTCGGGGGAGGATAAGACCTTAAAGCAAATGCTGGGGGAGCAGACCTTGCCCGGGGCTCCACCACCATGGCTACTGCTTCTTGAGCGCGGCACGCTGGCTTTAGTGGAGAATTTTATCTCTGGTTTGGCCAAACATTTTGAAAGGGCCGCTGCGCAAGAGCTGGAAGAGGAGTTGCTGGTGCAATGGAAAGCATTGCTGGCCAAGGTTGAAGAGGAGCTCTTTGGCCAGGTACATTTGAGTCATCTTTTGCACTATGTGATGCAGCAAGCGTACTTCGAGTATACACAGAATATCTATCGTCAAGCGGTCTCTTTAAAAAGACTCGACAAACAACTGGATACCTTAGGGAGTGAATACAAAAGAGCAAAACAGACTCTACGGCGGCTGGATAAACTTAATCCGCGCAGAACACAGCCCTTGGGGGCACCCTATGTGTTTAAGCACTTTAAAACTGATGTGAATACGGAGGTTGTGCGCCGGGCAGCGACGAATGAAGGCTGTTTGGTAAACCTTTGTACGCATCGGGAATTAGAGGAGCATCAATCCCGCATTCGGGAAAAAATTATTCGTGCAAAAGAACGGATTGAAGGTTTCGTCCAGCATTTTCAAAAATGCTTAAAAGGGCATAAGGAAGTCGAACAAAGCTTTGAGCGAATCATGAACGATTTGAGAGTAAGTGCTCTGCAGTCCATGGAGAGGGTGGTTCTGGAAAGTGCGGTGCTTTAGTCATCTGAACGTTATTTGGAAATAGGACCATTCCTTTCGCTTATCGCGCATACTTGGGGGCAATTAAGTGTAAGAGCGAAGGGAGTGGTCTTCGAAAGAGAAAGGGTAGCGGATGTAGCTATTCAGTGATTCATAGTTGGACCATTCCTTCTGCTTATCGCGCATACTTGGGGGCAATTAAGTGTAAAGGCAGGGGGAATGGTCCGCACAAGTGCCCCAATCTTATTTTTCATTTACTCATGGTTGTTGGAGTCAGAAGAGAAAGCACCCTTATTGGGCAGCGCAGAGAAAGAATGTGCTGTGTGGGTAGTGCTAGTATTTGAAACACAGTCGTAAAAAGTCCCCTTGTGGGGCGGGCCAGTGACCGTTTAACCTTGCGCAGCGATACATGCCAGCGAACAAGAGTTCAGGATAGAAATTTGGATGTTCCGCAAAATGTTTGAGGATGTCTTGGTGTACTTGTTCTCGCTTGGATTCGTCTTCTGCACGAATCTTAACCATAATTCCCTTGTTTCCCGTATTGGTACTCTCAAGAATAAAAACGCCCTCAAAGAGAATGTTGTTTTGCTCGTAGGGCATTGCTTGCTCAATAAAGCCAGCTTGCGAGAGAATGTTGCGCCGGAGACTTACGTCACTTAAGGGTTGTCCTTCGATTACGGCGAGACTGTACGCTGAGCCCCAGGATCCCCAGTTGTTCTCGATTGTTTGAAGCCTGTTTTTGGTGCTTATATAGTATTTTACCGCCGATTGTATTTGGCGTACCTGTTGGTTGGTGATGGTGAGTTCCGAGCTGCGGAGAAATCCACCGGCGATGGCCACGCTTGTCGATAAAATAGCCATGACGCCTATAACGATAGCAAGCTCGAGTAAGGTGAAGCCCGGAGTTCGTTTTTGCTCGTATTTGTGCAAAGTGTGCATGAACTCATATATGAGCAGGATCTGTGCCAGCGTTACTCTAAAAAGATTTTACAGAACAGTAGCTTAAGAACTCAAGACTATGGGGCCTCAAGCACTCTTGTGCAAAATGCGTCTTTTGCGCACTTATGACTTCTTAAAGAGTCGCAAAAATTTCGCCACGTCAATCACCGAACCATCAACGTCGATATCCCCAGCAGCCAATGCTTTGGCAATATGTCGCCGTCCTCTTACCACTTGTTTCCAGGTATAGGAGTCCGTATTGAGGACAGGAACATCGGCGGGAATTGCATTGCTTACGGTGGCTACACCTTTTCGCACTTCGATCAAAAAGTTTTGGCCCGTATCCTTAAAGCGGAATCCGAGTTTTTCTTCCACATCGATGGAGTTTTCCGGATTAAGCGCCATCGGCATCGCATGCATAAAGCGATCGATAGGGAAGGAACGGAGCAGGTGCTCAGGCATCGAATTAACATCCAGTTGTGGGATCTTCAATTTGCCGGCAATTTCACCGCTTTGGGTAAGATAAAAATTATGCGCCGGTGAATTGTTGCTGGCTTTACCTAGTTTGCTTAATGCTTGGCTCCAAAGCTGTCTTGCTTCTTGCTCAATTGTCGGCCTGGCCGCAGCCAGACGTGCCAGCTCGGCAGCCCATTGATAGTCCTTTGCTTGAAAGGCTTCTTGTGCAGCTTTGAGTATGGCGTCGTCGTTGCCCAGCAATTTGCCCATGCGCTCAGCTCGCTCAGGAACCGAGAGTGGACTTAAGTCCGTCGCATCGCCGCCGAACCAGCCCATATAGGAATGATAAACGGAGCGCACCGCAAACTCGACTTTCCCGTAGGTCTCTTGCAGGTAGGGTTTGTTGGCCAGATAGGCAGGAAGTTTAACCTCTCTGACCAAGGTATCAACATCCTTGCCGGTGGTCATACCACGTACGGTTTGATCGTGCACATAGGTAATGGCATCCCGATAATCCTGAAGGGCTGCAGCGATGACATCTTTTCCTTTAATGGGTTGATTATGGGAAGGAACCATAATTTCCGCTCCTAAGGTGCGGAAAAGGTCGAGGCTTCTCACCCAAGTCATGGTGTCCCGATTCGAGGTACCACGAATCGCATAGAGGTTAGGAAATGCATGATAGAAATTGTCACCAGGGAAAAGGATCTTTTGCTTTGGCAAAAATACGGCAATTTGATCAGGCGTTTCACCGGGTGCATGTAAGAGCTGCACTTCGATTCCGGCCAAGTTCATTGTGGCGGTTGGTGTATCAAATGTGCGGGTTGGTCTCAGGAGTCCTGGTGTATACTGGTGGTGAAAGTGAAGCTTTGGCCCCACCGCATTGCCTCTAAAGTCATCGTCTTTAAGCATGGTGCCGAACTGCCGCATGCTACGTTCGTAGATGATCGGTCGTAAGACATTAATGATGCGATCGATATAATGGGTTGTTGTCGCGTGGGCGATAATTTCTGTGCCTTCCTCGACAAATACCTTTGAACCAAAAATATGATCACCATGATTATGCGTGTAAATGATGGCTTTGATGGGTTTGTCGGAGATTTTACGGAAGGCCGCATGGACTTCCTTTGCTGCTTCGACGCTTTCCATCGTATCAATAATGACCAGACCTTCCGGGCCTTCGATCATGATGGAGTTGGCCAGACCATAATCTCTGGCGACCCAGACATTTTCTGTGACCTGCTGAACCTGCGGTTTTGCCGCCTGGTCATATGTGATTTCTGTTTTCTGCTCTGCTGGTGTGGTGGGATTGCAACAAAGCAGCCCTAATAAAAATATGCTGCTTTTCTTCATGGGTGGGGCTCTTACATCAGAGAAATTTCTTTGACTAGGGTAAAAATGAAAAAAATTGACAAAATTGTCAGTAACTATGGAGTCACCAGATCATGGGCGGACCAGGCCCAGGAGTCGGCAAAACGATGGGCGGCGCTGCCTCCTAAGTCGCTTGGCGCCCGCAGATCAGCCTCAATAGGGGTTCTTGGGATCGGTCGTCCTTCCCCATCGACCTTAAATGACTCGTGTTTCCAGGCATGGGAGGCGCTGGGTGGATAACGTACGGCTTTGACCACGTGTGGGTGGGTGGCGATGCGGGTGGGGTTGGTGGAGCTTGGATCGCCAATGGGTTTAACACGCACCAT
>CAXGWX010000048.1:0-16131 GCA_964013445.1 uncultured Bdellovibrionales bacterium
GGATGTATTCACAGAGCAGGAAGAGCGCCCCTATTCTCGGGCAACCACAACTCAGAAGTGCCTGCGAGTTTCCGGCAAGCATAATGACTTAGAAGAAGTTGGTCGCACCACTCGACACCACACCCTCTTTGAGATGCTGGGGAACTTTTCTTTCGGTGACTACTTTAAGGAAGAAGCCATCACTTGGGCCTGGGAACTTTTAACAAAAGATTTTCACTTAAACCCGGACAGATTATGGATCACCATTTTTGAGGGCACCAAAGAGTTTGCCGCAGACGATGAGGCTCGAGAGCTGTGGCAAAAAATTTCAGGCCTTCCCCAAGAACGCATTCTTGGCATGGGAATGAAAGACAATTTTTGGGCTATGGGAGATACTGGTCCCTGCGGCCCATGCACGGAAATCCATTACGATACAGGTGGTGACACCACGCCTACGCTTGATGATTTTGAGAGCGGTAGGGTCGTCGAGATTTGGAACAATGTCTTCATGCAATTCGAGCGCCATCCCGATGGCAGCGTTACCCCGCTCCCCAAACCCTGTGTCGATACGGGAATGGGCTTAGAGCGTCTGGTCACTGTCCTCAATGGAGCAAAGTCCAACTACCACACCGACCTCTTTCTCCCACTGATCGAAAAAGCCGCAGAACTGTCCGGCAAACATTATACTAAAGCTTTTACAGATGACGACATCTCTATGCAGGTCATCGCCGATCACGCACGCGCAACCAGCTTTCTTGTTGCGGACGGTATTCAGCCGAGCAACGAAGGCAGAGGATACGTCTTGCGACGTATCATGCGTCGCGCCATTCGGCATGGCCGCCGCCTGGGTTTCGATGATCTCTTTTTTAATCAAATCTGTGATGCGGTTGTAGAACGCATGGGTCTCGCATTTCCCGAACTCAATGAAGCGCGGGCGCTTATTGGCAAAGTTGCGGAGCTTGAGGAAACAACCTTTCGTCGAACCCTGGATACGGGGCTACGCATTCTTGGGCAAGAAGTAGAGCATTTGAAGTCCACAAAAGAAACAACCCTGCCAGGAAGCACGGTTTTTAAACTCTATGACACTTACGGCTTCCCCAAGGATTTGACAGAAGTGATTGCGGCTGAACACGAGCTCACAATAGATGAAGACGGCTTCACCAAAGCAATGGCGGATCAAAGAGAGCGGTCAAAGGGCGGCCAAGTTGGTGGTCAAGCGGTTGAAGGTGTCTACAAAGAGCTCGCACAAAATATAGAAACAAACTTTATCGGCTATGTTCATGAGGACGCAGCGCTCGAACAACGTGAAGATGAGTGGCAAGAAAAGGCACATGATGGTCAAAACTATCAGATGGTCCAGTGCACCGTCGCCGCACTTATCCAAAATGGCGAGCAGGTGGAAAACCTTTCTTCGGGCACGGCTGAAGTCGTTCTTACCCCCACCCCTTTCTATGGTGAGTCGGGTGGGCAAGTTGGAGATAAAGGACTGATCCTTGGCGACAATGGTCTTGTCCTGGAAGTGATAGACACACAAAAACCAATAGACACCCTGACCGTCGCTAAAATCAAAGTCGTGGCCGGAACCTGCACTTCTGGCGATGGGGTCTGGGCAGGCTACCAAGCAGAGGCGCGGCAAGAAATTCGAGCCCACCACTCCGCAACCCATCTCCTGCATGGCGCCCTGCGAAAAGTTCTTGGAGATCACGTGCAGCAAGCCGGTTCACTGGTCGACGAAAAACATCTTCGTTTTGATTTTTCTCACTTTGAAGCAGTCAAGCCGGAACAAATTCAAGAAATAGAAACAATCGTCAATGCACAAATTTCTGACTCAAGTAGTGTAACGACTGAAGTTCTCGATTTTGATGCGGCAAAGGCCAAAGGAGCCTTAGCCCTATTCGGCGAGAAATATGGCGACACCGTAAGAGTCGTAAGCATGGGGCCGTCGATTGAATTTTGCGGAGGAACCCACATCGATAATACAGGAAGCATTGAAATGCTCCTGGTTACCCGTGAAGAAGCTATTGCCAGTGGAGTTCGACGTATTGAAGCAGAAGTAAAAAGTGCTGCCGGTCAGCGAGCCCGGAGCTTCTTTACTCTCCTCAATCAAGCACTCACTACACTAAAAGACTCCGACAATAACTTAAGTGGGGATGACGGTGTTCTTCAAGGCGTACAAAAAGCACTGCGTCAGTATAAAGACTCTATCAGCACCCTGGAAAGCAATGGCAAACCTATTACCACTTGTGACTTCAGCGCGCTCGAAGAGCTGGATTGGCCAGATAAAATTGACTTTGCGTCCGCTTGTCAAATGCGCAACCAGTGGCAAGGCCTGTCACGAATAATGAACGCCCGCGTGCAAGATGCGGGAGATATCGCCATGCAATACAGCGCATGGGATGCCAATGGCCTCCTGAAAACTTTTGCGGAACTTCTGCAGGTCAACAAGACCAATGAAAACACGCTTAAGGAGCTGGCAAACACTTCGCTCCTGGGCGAGATCGACACCCTGCTTGCAAGCAAAAAACTCATCGGAGAAGTTAGCCTTATTGCAGCAGAAGTCCCCAACGCTGATGGCAAGAGCCTCAGGACCGTAGCCGATGAGCTAAGAAACAGGTTGGACAAGAGCATTTTTTGCCTGAGTGCAACAAATGGTGATAAAGTCAGCTTACTCATAGCGGTCACCGACGACCTTACTTCCAAGTATCAAGCGGGAAACATGATCAAGGAGCTCGCTCCTCTTGTCGGTGGGCGTGGTGGAGGAAAGCCTCAACTTGCACAGGCCGGCGGGAATTCTCCTGATGGCCTTGGCGCACTCTTTGAAAAATGTGCCGAATACGTAGAGCGGGCCTAAGCACGAAAGCAAACTCAATGGCACAACCGTCCGAATCCATGCAAAGCAGTGAGCGCATTCACATCAAACTCCGAATCAATCTCAATTTGGGGTCGCGAAACGAATTCATCGAAAAACATGCAAGATTTATTGGCAAAACAGGAATCTATATTAAGACCAAAGAGAAGGCTCCCAAAGGCAGCCGCATTGAATTTGAATACTTACTGAATAATGACCGACGGGTATTTCATGGTGTGGGTGTTGTCCTTAATTGCAATGAGGGGAACCAAAAAGATATTCCACCGGGTCTTTCCGTGGAGCTTGTAGATATCGATGCTCTATCGGAAACCTTATTGCGGGAGTCCATTGATAAGTATGGTGAAGGGAAGTTGGCTCCCAAACGGGCACGAACAACCGATGAAGTTTTCCCCGCTAAAACGTCAAAAAGTGCTTCGTCCACCAAACCACAAATCCTTAAAGCTGACGATGAGGAGCTCGAAGAACTTCTCGGAGTCCTTGATACGCCTGCCGTTTCAGATTCAGATGAGGGCCTCTCCGATTTTGATATCGATCTGGACTTTGAAGAAAGCGAACTAAGCGAACCGGCAGCCGAACCCGGTGAACCGACCAAAAGCAAAAAGACCAAAACCGGGTCCTACGAAATCGATATGGAAGCACTGGAGCAAGAAAATTTTGAAGAGCTCCCCAGTACCGCAACCAAAAGCGTCCTCATTGACCTATGCGGAGCCAGTCCGCTTGCAATAGTACACGATATCAATGATGACGCATTCGACGTACAAAAGGCCACCCTGTACCCTGAAAAAATCGCCGCTATGGAAACCAGTATTGAGCTTGGGGATGAAGGTGTTTGGCTGCCTAATTTTGCATCCTGGTATACCCACAAACGCTCTGACCCGTACGCAAACCTTATTCTCGAGCGACTACATATCTCGCCCGCAGAACCAGAAAAAGACGAATTTAAAATCATTGCAGGAACAGCCGCTCTTTCAATGAAAGCCCTCCTTAAAGAAACCTTAAAGCACATTATATCTAAACTTGATGTAGAACCCTGTCCCGCTTTTATCATTGTCCCTAACCATGCAACCGATGAATTACACCAAGACACACTCGATGAAATGAGCGCTTTGGGCTTCTCTGAAACAACATTTATCCCTGAAAGCGAACTAGCATTCGGAAACGCGCGTAAAAAGATATCATCCAAGAGTCTGTCCTTGAAAATTGCAATGACTCTCTTTGAAACCCGAATGCTTATCACACAAGGTGATAAACAAGTTATAGGACAACATTGGAGCATTGATGAAAGCCTTTGGGAGGCTGACCGAAGCATTCTGGAGCACCTGAGCCTTGAACTCTTGCGCCAGCATCAAATCGATATCGGCAACGACCTTGCTGCAATGGCTGACTTACTTGCACAAACAACCCACCTTCGTCGAACGACACCCGCCAGTGGCGCCTGGACATTCAACTGTTCCGATAAAGCGATTAAAGTTAACACTGAAACACTAAGTACTTGGTGCAAACCAATAACAAAACGCGTTATCGCCAACTGTGCGCACCTGCTTAGAACGCATAAAATCGCAGCAGAAGATATTGAAGTCATTCATTGGAATCTGGAAGAAATGGCCTGGCCCGGTCTGGCACCGGAACTATCGCAAGGCCTAAACTTACACAATGTTCTTCCCAATACTGGTATATGGAGCCGGCTGGCTGTTTTAAGTGAGAATATAAAAGACTCACAACAGAACTAGCGGAGAAATAGAAATGACGCAGACAAGCAGCGAACGTGATCGCATAGAGAGTTTTATTGAAGCCATCGATCACTATAGCCCCAAAGGGAATGGACTCTCCAAAATATTCCCTCTCTTTAGTCGTTTTCTCTCCAGAAGTATCGATGCACGCTACATTGCACAGCACCCGGTCCCTGATCTTCTTGAAACAATTTCCGATATACTGACCAGCACGCTGAAAAGAGAACGTCAGGAAATTCTGGTGAAAATCCTTCCCGATGCAGATCTGCCTAACAAACGAGCCACCCTGCTCGTCTGTATGCCAACACAACCATTTATCACGTCGACAATTCGCTTAGCCTTAGAGAAGCTCAAAATAACCGGCGGCCGGCATATCAGCACCGTTGTACCTATTGAGCGGGATGCAAAAAGTACAATCACGCAAATTGGTCTTAATAATAGCCCTAAAGAAACAATCTACTGGCAAACAATAGAAAACGCAGAACTTGGCAAGCGACATGAACTTATTACCAGCTCGATTAAATCCCGCCTAAACGCCGCTCAAAGTGCCGTTCAAGACTTTCCACAAATGCAAGAATGCCTTGAACAAATAGCCCACAATTACGAGCAAGCTGCTAACCAGGGTGACGCGAATGCCGCTAACTTTGCCGGTAACGCCCGTCTCTTGCGCTGGATGCTTAACGAACGCTTTGTCGTCCTGGGCATGCAATCTCTTGCCCAAAAGAAAGTGCAGAGCAATGGTCAAATAAGCCTGGGTATTGGACGGACCGAGGGTGGACCCTCTATAGAATTCGATCAAAATAGTGCAAAGAGCTGGATGCAGAGCGATGAAACGAATATCCATATCCGCAAAAGTCAAACCGAATCATGGATATACCGCTCGGGACACACTGATCATGTATATATTCGAACGCTCGATGCCGAAAATAAGCCCGATGGTGCACTCTTAATCGAAGGACTCTTCAGTTTTCAAGCACTGGCCGAAGCCCCTACAGGTGTTCCTTTTCTCGATAACATATCCAACAGCCTATACGAAAAGCTACAAGCCACGAAAGGGTCCCATCACTATCGCACTATCCGTAACGCGTTTAACTCTCTGCCCTTGGATTTTCTCTTCTCTTTAAGTGTCGACCATATTGCCGCATTGATTGAGCAGATCCTCAACGTCGGCAGTCAAAAGCGCACCCAAGTTGATCTCCGCTATAATCCAGAGCAAGGCTTCACCTTTCTCTTCGTTGCTCTACCAAGACCAAACTACAGTGAAGATCTGCGGGCCGAAGTTCTATCTCTCTTAAGTACAAAATTTCCGCAAAGTTCTTTTACTGAAGGAGTCTATGCTGGGGATAAGGACTTTGTTGGTTTACATTTTTTTGTAACGAATGCACCTTCACTTCCGGAAAAGGAAGAACAAGAACTCAAAGAAAAAATCGATTTGCTCGCCAGTCCATGGTCGGAGCGTCTTGAAACAGAGCTTTCTGAGCGACACCCGCTCAAAAAAGCGAAGGAGCTCTTTGCTCTGTATAAAAATGCTTTTTCCAGACAATACCAGGAACAAACGTCTGTGACCCGTACCGTTAACGACATTTCTATTCTGGAAAACCTGGACAAGAACAATAATATTGACTGTGATATTTATCGGGAAGCAATCGATGCTGAAACTGAAATTGCTCGTATTCGTCTCTTCAGCCGTGAGCGGATTCTGCTTTCCAACATTCTACCGATTCTCGATAATTTAGGACTTATTGCTATTGAGCAATTTCCTGCCAACGTTGAGGTTCCTGGTCGTAAGGAATACTTTATTGCCACCTTTAGAGTTCGTCCTGCCACAACCCCACCAATTAATCTTCTCTCGCGTCGTAACCGATTACGCGCCGCAATCCAGGCTCTGCTCTTAGGTGCCATGACCAACGACCCCTTAAACAAGCTCTTACTGGCTGCGGATATTCCCTGGACCTATGTTGTTCTTATTCGTGCTTACGAGCGCTACGCCCGACAATTGGGTTTGCCCTACAACCGACAAACCTACGAAAACGCACTTTTAGCACACCCAAACACAGTGCGCTCAATGACCGAACTCTTTCGCAGCCAGTTTGATCCGGATTTTGAAGGTCTCTCTCCTGAAGGTGTTGATAAAGCCCGGGAGACCGCCATCACCAATGCAACGCGACATATTTCAGAACTACTCGGTGGAGTTACCGATCTCACAACAGATCAGATACTCCAGGTCTTTTTTCAAATGATACGAGCCACATTGAGGACAAATTTTTATCAACGGGACCCCTTAAGAGATTTTCACCTGGCTCTCAAATTTGATCCAAAATCCATTCCGACAATGCCAGAGCCCTATCCTTATCGTGAAATACTCGTACATCATCCCAAAGTCGTTGGCCTACACCTACGAGGCGGGCAGCTTGCGCGCGGCGGCATTCGCTGGTCCGATAGAAACTTAGATTTTAGAACCGAAGTTCTGGGACTCATGGCAACACAGAACCTTAAGAATGTGCTGATTGTTCCTAAAGGCGCCAAGGGTGCATTCGTCCTATTGGACCCACCGCAAGATCTAGACGAGCGCAGAGCCGCCGCAGACGAACTTTACAAAATCTTTATTCGAGGATTACTTGATGTCACCGACAATCTAATCGATGGCAAGATTCAAAAGCCAAAGCGGGTTCTATGTCACGATGGAGACGACCCCTACCTTGTCGTTGCTGCAGACAAAGGAACGGCACACCTTTCAGACACCGCTAATCAGGTCGCGCAACAAAGTGACTTTTGGCTAAACGACGCCTTCGCTTCTGGTGGTTCGCAAGGCTACGACCACAAAAAAGAGGCCATCACCGCCCGAGGCGCTTGGGAATGCGTCAAGCGTCACTTTTATGAGCGCGGGGTCGACCCGGAAAAAGATTGCATACGTGTCATCGGTATTGGCGATATGAGTGGCGATGTTTTTGGCAACGGAATGCTGCGGTCGAAATCAATGCAATTGGTTGCGGCTTTTGACCATCGCCATGTTTTCATTGATCCGGATCCGGATCCGAAAAAAAGTTTTTCTGCCCGCTTAAAGCTCTTCAAACAAGGACGTTCTACTTGGGAGGATTACCCTAAAGAACTCATTTCAAAAGGTGGAGGCATTTTTCCACGGTCAGCTAAGGCGATTGAGCTTTCGCCGGAAATGCAAAACATGCTTCGCATACAAGCCAAAAGCTTAAGTGGCCCTGAACTGATCAAAAAAGTATTGACCGCCCAAGCCGATCTTCTTTGGAACGGGGGTATTGGCACTTATATTAAATCAAGCGCGGAAAACAATCATGATATTGGCGATCCGGCCAACGATCAGGTTCGTGTTGATGCCAATAAAGTGCTCGCTAAAGTTATCGGTGAAGGAGGCAATCTTGGCATCAGCCCGGCAGGGAGAATCGAATTGGCTGCCCAGGGTGTAAAACTCAATACGGACTATATCGATAACTCCGCCGGGGTTGACCTCTCTGACCATGAAGTCAACTTAAAGATTCTTTTCGAACTGGCCCTCTCGCGCAAAGAAATGTCCATTGAAGAGAGAGATGGATGGCTCGAAAAAATTAGAGAAGAAGTTAATGCGCAGGTGCTCTCCAACAACTGGGTACAAAGTCGTATCATAAGTCTTGATGCAATTCGGTCACAACAGGATATGCCCCGCTTCCAGCGCACGATTGAGTTCCTTTGTGACCAGGTCCCCTTTAAACGACGAGACTATTACTTGCCTGGGGAGCGTGTTGTTAATGAGCGTGCAGAAAAAGGATTGGGCTTATACCGACCTGAGCTGGCAGCCATTATATCAAATGCTAAAATGTTTATGCGGCAAGAACTAAGTGTCGGGCAAGCTCCTGACTTCGAGAAAATTGCAGACGAATATATGGCCTACTTCCCCAAAGCCATCAGCGAGGGTTTTCGAGATGACCTCCTTGCCCATCCCCTGCGGGATGAAATTGCAAATGCCGTTCTAACAAATCATATCATGGCTGATACGGGTTCATGTTTTCTAAGCGAAGCCTCCATCCTCACCGGCAGAAGCACTCACGATATTATTGATGCCTTCTTTTTGGCACAAAAGTTTTTAGACCTCAGCGGCATCAAATCTAAAATCGATAAAAAGAAAGAAATACTCAATGCCCGCAGTGAATACGCTTTGCGCCTCGAACTAGGTGATGCTCTCGAGGACATCACCCACTGGATCCTGCGCCGGGTTCCACCAAAGGAAATTGATGTATTCATCAAAAACTTTCATAAATGTGCTAAGGGCCTTAGGGCTAAACTCCCTAAAGATCTCAATAAGCTCCTCACAGGGCACTTCAAACCCTTACGCAAAAAAGGCGTGAGTGAAGAATTTGATGACTTGCTCACACCTATCCTTTCCACCCATTTGATTCTTGACTGCTGCTCGCTGCAGCAAAAAGTTAAAGTCAAAGACACGGATGCAATCAAACTTATCTCCGCTATAGGCAAGGCCATCGATCTCAATGGGGCTCTTTACCTTAATACGGAAACCCACAATTCAACGGACAAACCGGCTCGCTTCGCTATTAAGGACCTGATTCGCCGACAGGTTGTTACTTTGGCGGAGAACTTTATCAAAGAAAGTGGTGACGCGGCACTTGATGAGCAAAGCATACGTAAATGGCTACGTGATATACAGCAGGAATTTAGATCAATAAGTGGTCAAAGAGACGCACTTCCTGGATTGGTGATCGCTGCGGACAGGCTGCAGCGCCATCTCTACGCCTTAAACCGCTAACGGACGATCTTGAAGGTTTCGAACTCGTTAGTGTAATCCTGCCAGCGCACATCAACGCTTTCCACATCCGCTGCCGGCGGACCGTCCTTACACCAGTCGATAAGTTGTTCGAGCGATTCCTGAGGACCTTCAGCCTCAATCTCAACACCCCCGTCAGGCAAATTACAAACCCAACCTTTGAGACCAAGTCGTTGTGCCATCTCCAAGGTGGACGCCCGGTAAAAAACCCCCTGCACGATTCCTCGAACCAGCAGATTCATACGACGCATATTCTCATTCATGGCTTAAATCCTATCTTTTCCAGAAACTCATCCTCACTCAAAACAGCTACGCCCAAGGCCTTGGCTTTCTCGAGCTTTGAACCGGCCTTTTCTCCCGCCACAAGAAAGTCCGTTTTCCCTGACACACTGCTGGCCGCATGGCCACCATGGGACTCAATGACACTCTTAACTTCATCCCGCTTGAGATGACTTAAACTACCTGTCACAACAATTTTGAGCCCCTCCAAAACAGAACTTACCGATTGCCGCTCTTCTTGCTTTGGCTCCACACCCCGCTCCAAGAGCGTATCGAGAAGCTTAAGGTTACGTTCATCCGCAAAGAACTCCACAACCGATGCGGCTACCTTTTCACCAATGCCGTGAATTGCCTCCAACTCTTCCTGGCTGGTGGCTTTAAGACGCTCAATCCCGCCAACTTTAGATGCCAGTATTTTGGCCGCATCTTCACCAACATGTCGAACCCCCAAGGCAAAAAGAAAACGATGCAAAGGCTGCTGCTTTGAGGCCACCAGCCCTGCCAAAAGGTTCTGGGTTTTCTTGGCTTTAAATCCTTCTAAGGCGAGCAAATCTTCTGCGCGTAAAGCATAGAGGTCCGCAACATTGTGGACCAGCCCTGCCTCGATTACCTGCTCAATAATCTTGCCCCCGAGCCCATCAATATCCATCGCCTTGCGGGAAACAAAATGCTCAATGCCCGCCTGAACCTTCGCCGGACATGCATAATTATCACATCGTGCAACAGCCTCGCCTTCTGGACGATGCAATCCCCCGGAACAGCTCGGGCACGTTGTCGGAAAAATGAAAGCTTTGGCTTTTGCCGGTCGTTTTTCCAGCACCACCTGCACCACTTCAGGGATCACATCACCGGCCCGTTGCACCACCACCGTATCGCCAACCCGCACATCCTTACGTTCAATCTCGTCCTGATTATGTAAAGTGGCCCGCTGCACCACCACGCCCGCAATATTGACTGGTGCCAAATGGGCCACGGGCGTTATTGCTCCGGTGCGCCCCACCTGCACATCAATATCCACAATAGTTGTTGTTTCCTGTTGCGCCGGTAATTTGTAGGCCATCGCCCAACGCGGCGCTCTGGCGATAAGTCCCAGGTCTTCCTGCAAGCGATGATCATTGACCTTTATCACCACCCCATCAATATCGTAGGCGATAGACTCTCTACTCTCTTTAAGCTCCTGATAGGCCGCTTCCGCTGCTGCAATATTCTTACATCGCCTATAGTCAAGGGTCGCGAATCCTAAATCTCTCAGCCAGTCGGTCATCGCCGCATGATCAGGGGGAACATCCGGATGCTCAGAAGTTGAAGAGAGTGCGTAGAGGAATGCACGAAGCGGCATTTGCGCGCTCTTCTTCGGGTCCAGCTGTCTTAGAGAACCGGCCGCCGCATTCCGCGGATTCATGAAGGTTTTTTCTCCTGCACTTTCTCTGCGCGTATTCTCATCACTAAAACTTTTCTTTGGAATATAAATCTCGCCGCGCACTTCCAAAATGCCTGGAACCATCTGACGTAACTTAAGAGGAATCGAACCTATGGTTTTCACATTGGCGCTAACATCTTCCCCTTTTAGCCCGTCTCCCCGAGTGATGGCCTTGATGAGAATTCCATCTTCATAGACCAACTCGATACCCAAACCGTCGACTTTCGGCTCCGCCACATATTCTACATCTTCATCCGCATCGATCCCCAAGTGACGCTTAATTCGACCATCAAAATCCCGCAATTCCTCCGCATCAAAAACATTGCTCAAAGAAAGCATAGGAAAACGGTGCTCAACCGCAACAAATCCCTCTTTCGGAGCACCGCCAACACGCTGGGTCGGCGAGTCCGCCAAAACAAATTCCGGATGTTCTTTTTCCAACGCTTCCAGCTCACGAAAAAGTCGATCGTATTCCGCATCCGTAACCGTTGGCTGGTCTTCAACATAGTAGCGATAACCGTGCTCTCTGAGTTCCGCACCCAGCTCTTCGATTCGCTTCTGTACTTTTGTCTTCGACATCGCTCTAGCTCTAACCTCGATAAGGTTATGACATCTTTTCTCCCAGGCTGGAATAGCTTTCAATCACGCGAGGGGCTTCACAAAGCTGCGCCAACCCTAACTCCTCCGCAAAGTTTTCTATTTTAGCCATTTGAGCAGAGAGAATCCGCTGCTCATTGCCAATTAAGGAAAAACCAAGGACAAGTTCATCAAGGCTTTCAAGGTGATCCACCTCCGCCAGAGAGACTTTAAACTTATTCTGAATGCGCCGCATAATACTTTGGCTAAGCGAGCGTTTCTCTTTAAGAGAATGGATATCGTAGAGCATAAACCGGAGCTTTAATATCCCCACAAACATCGATGTTATAAGCTCGGCGACTCCGCAGCACTTGCACTCTTAGGAGGAGTTTTAGGGGTTCCAAGCTTACGTTCGATTTCTTCAATCATGAAAAACTCCAACACATCGCCCATCTTTAAATCATTAAAGCCTTCAACCCCAATACCACATTCCGCACCTGAATCGACTTCACGCACATCGTTCTTGAAATGCTTTAAAGAACTCGGTCGGCCTTCATAAACCGGAACAGAATCGCGAACCACACGAATCTTGGCTGCCCGTTGTGCCTTGCCATCCAAAACGCGACATCCAGCGATGGTGCCAACCTTGGAAATGCGGAAAAGTTCCCGAACCTCTGCCCGACCAATGGTTTTCTCCACCAGATCCGGATCAAGCAGGCCTTCCATGGCTTTCTTAATCTCGTCGATGGCTTCGTAGATGATATTGTACATACGAATATCTACACCCTCACGCTCAGCGATTTGTTTCGCTTTGGCGTCTGGACGCACGGAAAAGCCAATAACAATACCTTCCGAGGCTGCCGCCAACATGATGTCCGACTCCTTGATCGCGCCAACACCACCATAAATGATATTCACTTTGACCTCGTCGTCCGAGAGCTTCAAGAAAGCCTGGGTCACCGCTTCTACGGACCCTTGCACATCCGCTTTAAGCACCACATTCAACTCACGAACATTGGCGCTGTCCATGCGGGCCATAAGGTCATCCAAAGACATCGCTTTATTCGCTTCCATGGCTTTGGCTTTGCGTTGTTCTTCACGATGTGTGGCAACCGTACGCGCCGCATCTGAATTTTTCACAGAGTTCAGAATGTCACCGGCATCCGGCACACCATTGAGACCGATAATCTCGCAAGCATAGGATGGCCCAGCAGTTTTTAATTGCTTCGCATTTTCGTCAGTCATTGCCCGCACTTTACCGTAAAACTCACCAACAACGACCGCGTCGCCGCGATTCAAAGTGCCTTCTTGAACCAGAACCGTGGCAACAGCCCCTCGTCCCTTATCAAGTTTTGCTTCAACAACCACACCCTGCGCAGCACGATCCGGATCCGCTTTTAGCTCAAGTACTTCTGACTGCAGCAAGATTGACTCAAGCAGTTCCTGTATTCCGGTGCCTTCCGTCGCAGATGTCTTCACATAGAGCGTATCACCACCCCAGTCTTCCGGCAGCAGATTGAACTGAGTCAGCTCTTGAATAACACGATCTGGCTCCGCCTCTTCTTTGTCAATTTTATTAAGTGCAACAATAATTGGAACCTCGGCTGCCTGCGCATGCTTGATTGCTTCTTCCGTTTGCGGCATCAAGCCATCATCTGCAGCGACAACAACGACAACAAGATCCGTTATCCCTGCTCCCCTGGCACGCATCGAAGTAAAGGCTGCGTGGCCTGGAGTATCAAGGAAGGTAATTTCTCCTTGCTCCAACGAAACCGTATAAGCACCAATATGCTGAGTAATCCCACCCGCTTCGCCATCCGCCACTTTGGTACGACGAATCGCATCCAAAATAGATGTCTTACCGTGGTCAACATGTCCCATAACCGTTACAACCGGTGGTCGGGGTTTGAGTTTGCTTTCATCCACTTCTTCTTGTGGTACAGCCTCAATAATAGCATCCTCATTAAAAGCCACCGACTCAATTCTAAACTCATACTGCTCAGCAACGAGTGAGGCCGTATCATAATCAATAGCCTGATTAATGGTCGCCATCGTTCCCATATCCATGAGCTGTCCAACAACTTCGGCTCCCTTAAGTCCAAGCTGGTGAGCAAGATCCGCAACCGTAATCGTTTCCTTCATCTTGATTACGCGCTTTGATGCTTTTCTCTCATCCGCCGTGCTTACTTTTTCTACGGCAGCTCCCTTCGCACCTTTTTTCTTACGCAAGCGGGTTGGATACATGACCCGCTCACGAACAGGACCAACTTCCCGTTTGCCTGGGGTGCGCACTTTTCTCTGCGCTGCCGCCGGCTTAGGCTTGCCACGCCTGTCACGCCCTACGTCAATCATTTCGCGACCGCGACCAAAGGGGTCCTGAACAACCTGTAGCTCCTGAACCGCACCAAATTTAGGCTGTCGGCCACCGCGCTCTGGCTTTTTATCTGGACGCTGTCCACCACCACTTAAGCGATGGTTTGTCGTGCGCGCTTTAAGCTTATCCACATCGATCATCCGCAATACGGGAGATGTGTCTTTCTTGGCTTCCTGCTTCGTCTCTTCAGCTTTTGCATCGCCCTCAGGCCCGGTTGCTTCCTCCGCAGGTGCTTCCCCCGCTGTCTCTGCGCTGACTTCTTCACCGCCTTCAGTCGATTCTTCCGCTGACGCCGCTTCCACACTTTCTTCCTGCGCAGGTGCCGCTTCATCGCTTTGCGCAAGAGCCCCGGACTCCTGAGCCTCCTCCGCACTGGCGGTTATCGTCTCTTCAGCAGCGGTGTCTTCGGCGGGAGTCGCCTCCTCTGCGGCGACGGCAGCCACCTCTTCTTTGTCCTTATCCTTCTTGCGGACAATCATCATGCCTTTGCGCTTGGGCTTTGGCTTTTCACTTGGCGCGCTGATGCCTTCCTTGCCCAGAATGGTCATGGCTTCATCTTCATGGACCGAACTTGAATGGGTCTTGACGGACAAACCTGCCGCCTGCAACTTACTGATTACATCACTGTTGGTTAAACCCAGCTTCTTTGCCAGTTCGTGTACTCTTACTTTTCCCATGTTTTACCTCACGCAACGAAACTTAATTGTTGCCATAAATTCCACCAATAATACGCCCGCTTGCGATGCCTCACATTGCCAAACCCCACAACACCTGCCCACTCTCGCCCCACAGCCTTTCCCAGATCTTGCCCGGAACAAAAAACATGAGCGTCATTCCCACATTTTTTTACCGAACCCTCTGCTAAATCCTCTGCGCGAAAAATGAGTAAGGCACCTGGTTTTGATTTGCTGCGTAATCTTTGAATCTGTTCCAGACCAATTTCCAGGCTACCTGCACGTCGTGCCAACCCCATACATTCAAAGATGCGTTTTTTCGCCAAGAGTCGTAAACCTGAGAGCCAAGCCTTTGGGTCCTGCATGCTGATCTCGGTGCGCAAAGCTTTCTCCACCAGAGCCGCACTCAATCCCGCAAGGCAAGTTTCTGTCAAATGCACATAAGCACCACGGCCACCGACCTTTTCATCGACGACAAGGATCTTATTTAAAACCTTTAAGCCAAGAAGCTCGCTAGCCTTACCCTTTTCGCGGCAAACCACACAACTTCGCTCTGAAGTTTTTGTATGAGTCGCACTTGAATGCTCCTCTATGTGTTGCTCTTGCATCATCAAAATCAACTCGCTCTTAAACCTAAGCCTTTATGCTTAAGCCTCCGCTCCCTCACTTTTGGCTTCTCCCTCATCCGTATCCGCAACTGCCGCAACGACCTCTTCAGCTTCTGCTGGTTCCTCTGCACTTTCTGCTGCTTCCTCTGCAGATTCGCCTGCGGCCGCTTCCGCGCCTTCTTCAGTTTCTTGGGAAGCAAGTGCCTCTTCCGCTTCTGCTGCTGCCTCTGCTTCTTCATCAAAAGGAAGCTTGGCGACGCCATCAACGATTTCGATTTCGTACTGCTCCGCCAATTCACGAATTTCAACTTCTTCCTTGAGAACCGTCTTGGCACCGTAAATCAACTGCTTTGCTTTTCTATCAAGTAAGGTTGTCTCTTCTGACATCTTTTCAATGTTTGCCTCGGCGATGGCTTCCAAAGTTGTATAGCCCCCTTCAGCCAAAGCTTTGAAACTTGTCTCTCCGAGTCCGCGAATTTTGCGAATTCGCTCATCTTCGCTTAAACCCAAGATACCCTGCAAACGTTTCGCCGCATTCGCTGCCCGCACCGCTCGCTGCGCTTCGATTTCAGCTGCTGCTTCTGACTCACGCTCTTCCTTAGCTACAACACGCGCACTGACCAACATATCATCCAAGCCTTCTTCAATCAGGCCTGGAAACTGAGCAATAAAATCTCTTTCAGCATCAGCTAAATCTGCGGCAGATCGAATACCATGATTATAAAGAGTCTGAATCATGAACTCATTACAGCCTTCAACTTTGCCCAAGCTTACCCAGGCACGGTCTTTAATTTCGTTAATTCGTGATTCGGAATAGATATCAAGTTTCCACC
>CAXGWX010000049.1:0-16093 GCA_964013445.1 uncultured Bdellovibrionales bacterium
TATTTGAAGAAACCGGCTCCCCAGGCCAGGCCAACACCGACTTATGCGGTGGCACCTGCAACGACGGTGGTACGGCGCGCGCCATTGTCGCCCCTGCGGCTGGAGATTTCGTCATCAATGAAGTTTATGCCAATGCGCAAGCCACCGGCGGCGCCAACGAATGGATCGAGCTTGCCATCGAAAGCGACAACGCTATCGACCTCAATGGCCTGGAAATGTCCATCACCGCCACAAGCACCCGGGTTTGGACCCTCGACAGCACTGACTGCATTAAAGTCAGCAAAAGCACCACCCCTTATGTGGTCATAGGTACAGGCGAGATGAGTGAAATCCCGGCTGCGATCACTGCCAGCTCGACCGGAAGTCTTTATGACAGCGCTGCAACCATCAGCATCAAAATGAATGGTTCGGACACCGAACTGGACAGTGCGGCTTATGCAGAGCCAAGCGATGGTACCAGCTACGGACTCGACCCAAGCAAAACCACCACCACCGACAACGACGATGCGGCCAACTGGTGCGAAGCCACCACGGCGGCCTCAGTCTTTGACACCGACGGTTTAGGCTCTCCTGGAGCCGCCAACGAAAGCTGTAATTTAGGGCAATAAATGCACGTGCGAAGCTTAGTTCTTATCGGTGTTCTTGCATCACTTCATCTCATCGCCTGTAATGGCGACAACGAGGGCGAAGCCTGTGGGCCCACCAGCGGTATCGTGAGCCAGGTTTTTGATGGCGATACGATCGAGCTCGATGATGGCACCCGTCTGCGCTATTTGCTTATCGACACTCCGGAAATGAACAGCTCCAACTCCAAAGATCCGGAATGCTTCGCCAGCGAAGCCAAAGAATTCAACGAAAATATGGTACTCAACAAAAAAGTAACCATTGAATACGATGAAGACTGTGACGACGCCTACGACCGACTCTTAAGCTATGTCAGCATCGATGATGCATCCATAAACAAGCTCATGCTTGAGCGCGGTTACGCCAAGTTGCTCTACATCGAACCGAATAAACTCTATCTGGAAGAATTTCAGAGGGTCGCAACGCTGGCCGAAGAAGCCAAATCCGGACTCTGGGGAGCCTGTGAGGAAGAATAATGAAGAATACTTTTGCCTTGAATAACACCATCGCCACCGTTCTGCTCTTGTTTGGCTGTCTTTGGCTTACACCGGCCCAAGCCCGTCAATACAGCACGGAAATTATCATCAACAGTACGGAAGAGCTCTACGCCCTCCTGCAATCCGGTGAACTTCAGGACGAAGAAGTTGAGTTATTGGTCGCCCTTTACCAGCGGCCACTGGATATCAATCGGGCTGATCGGGTCATGCTCTTTGATTTGCCAACCTTAACCTATGAACTTGCGGATAAGGTCATTCAATACCGGGCGCAACACGGTGGCTTCAAAATGAAAGAGGACCTGCTGCAAATCGACGGCATTGATGCATCGATTTTCGCCGCCATCAAACCATTCATCAAAGTAGATGAAACCACCACACCGGAACCGGAAGTTGTTCCCATGTTTCGTGGTCGTGCGGTGATGGGTACACTCTGGCGTGAAGGATTTATCGCCAGCGGCGACTCTGACCGGACTGAAAGCACTATAGACAAAGCCAAAGAAAGAGCCAGCGGCCCACAAGCCTATCTGCGCTTCGACACCCAGGGTCTCACCTATTTTGGCGCCGGTGGTCTTATGACTTTTCGACGTCGCACCAACGCGGTTTGGGATTACTCCCAAGGTTATTTGGTCTCAGACGGCCCGGAAAATATTCCGGACATGGATCAACTCTATCTATGGGGTGGCTTTGGCCAATGGAACGTTATCTTAGGTTCCTATAATGTGGGCTTCGGTGAACGGCTCACCTTTGACCGCACGGTCCATCGCGATCCGCACGGCTGGTATGAAAATACCATCATTTCAGAAGACAACTCCACCGGGCGCCTACGCCCTCGGCCAGGTCTTTTTGGCGGCGCCATTTCTTTAAACAATCTGGATTTTCCTGCCGGCTGGCTCGATGTGACCGGCTTTGCCTCGTACCAGAAGAAAGATATTTACCAATACGATTTTAATTATGGCTTCGACCCGTGGTACGGCTCCACCAATGTTTGTGAAACAGACGGTGACTGCCCAGACGGCTACAGCTGCGGCGACAACAATGTCTGCTACTCCTCGTCCATTTACGACAACAATGACCTGGACACCAAGTACACCTACGAAACCTTAAAAGATGCCTATACGGAAATTATCGTTGGTGGTAACACCACTTGGTTCTTAAACGAATCCTCCCATGTTGGGGTTACGGGCTATACTTCGTCTGCAGAATTTACCTTGGCCGAACCGGCCAGTCCGAGTTTCAAGGAGAGTGCAAACTATCCTACGGACAACAAAGCATCGGTGATTGGTATCAATGGACGTTGGGGCTTAGGGCCTGCGGAAGTCTCTGGCGAATACGCTTACAGCGTCAGCGGCGGCATGGGCGCCTACCTGCGAAGCATCTGGGATGTAACCAAATGGGCAGAGTTGAGCCTCTCCATGCGACACTTTGATCCTAAATTTGAAAACCCCTACGCCCGGGTTGAAGCGGCAGCCGATGAAGCCTTTGGCCAGCGGGCACGCAATGAGCAAGGCATGCGTTTTGATGCCATGCTACGTCCGATCAAGCGTCTACGTTTAACCACCACCATCGATGCCTGGCAAAACCCTTATGAAAGTGAAATCACCCCGGATGGTATAGACTGGACTCGTGCCTCGAAACCGGTTCAAGATCTTAAATTTAGACAGCGCGCATCCTATGGCATCACCTCCAAAGATTATGTCTACGGGCTCGTTCAATACGACAACAAAGACCTTTCTAAGAACAGTCGGGATGAAAGCTATGCCTTAGGCGATTATTATGGCGCCGGAGAAAAACGACGTCTCCAATTTGGCGCGCGCACTTCGCGTATTCGCAACCTGCGGGCCAACTTCAACTACACCTGGGCCTGGGAAGATGTGAGCAAATACGAGAAGAAATTTGATTTAGAGCAAAGTATGCGTCTGCGAATTTCCTGGAAACCTATGGATAAAACATTTCTCATCGCTTACTTTTCTATGTGGTTCCACAAAATTGCCTTCAATGCCACCTCCCTCTCCGATCGGGAAAAACCACAACAGCAGGCCTATTTGGAAGTCCGTCAAGGCATCAACGATTTGCTGAGCGTAAATCTACGCTATGGACTTACCCACTATAAGGACGATCGGCCGGAACGCTATAATATGTATCATCTGGCAAAAGTGGCGCTGGTGGCGAAGTTTTAAGAGCGGTGGCTTAATCGCCAGGACGCCCACGCACTTTCTTATAGGAATCTTTTTTCAAACCCTTGATGGTGAGTGTGTCTTCACAACCAGCAAGATAACTGGCTCGTTTAGCTTCCTCCGCATCGGTTTTCGAATGATAAACGACCCCGTTGACAAAAAATCGGTCACCACCGGGCTCAACCACAATCTCTACATCATCGCCAACAATATCCGCCGCAACAATGTGTCGGACTTTATCGTCCGCGCCGCCTGTGATCCAAACATCCCCATACTCTTTTAAGCGATTATAAATTGTCGGATCAGGGTGCCCATAGGAATTAGGGCCGGTAGAAATAACCGAAACCTGTGGGTGCAAGACCTGCGAGAAGCAGGCATTCGACGAGTTTGCGGAGCCGTGGTGATTCACCCGATAGACCTCCACCGGGCCGATGGTATTGGCGATGCGTGACTCCATATCGTTATAACTCGCCATAACCGGACCATATCGTCGTAGCGCATTCTGCCCGGTTAAATCGCCGGCGGAAAACATTTCAAACTCGCCAAAGGTCAATTTAATCCCCAAGGAATAGTCATTCTCACTGGGGACATAATCGCTAAAAAGAGTGGGAAAGAGTGCCTGTAGCCGATCCAAATAACCGTTGCCGGAGGCAGCCACAACCTCGATATCCAATCCCTCTCCCATATCGATCCGGTCCCCTGGCCGTAACTCCCGCCGCTTTTCCGCCGCACCAGACTTTAACCACTGAGGAAAATTCTTTTGATACTGTTTCTGCGTGGAGGTTCGTTTGCCTAAACTCCAAAAACCCCGATCCAGAACCGTTCCAATGGTCACCCCTTGTCGCTCAATCAGACCGTAAATCCCCGTCGCATCCCGGTTGTGTTTCTGCCGTCCTGGCGAGCCGATATGATCAGCGTGGTAATGGGTGATCAAAAAGTAATCAATATGTCGATCGCCTAAGAACGCATCCAAGCGTCTGGGAATACGCTGTACCCCTTTATGGGGCTCAAACCGGGAAGCACCGGCGTCTAAAAGAAAGCTCTTGCCTTTATAAAGAATAAGCAGCGCATCGGCCTGGCCAACATCGAAATTAATAATATGCAAGGCCCCATCATCGTAATTCGGCAAGCCAGGATAGCGAACTCCCGCCGGCGCCAGACAGCAGAGCATGGTGAGCACCACAGCAAAAAATGTATATCGGCCAAATTTAGAGAAAAGCTGCATGAGTTCTATGGTTTACCGCATTGCGGCTGGGCAAGCAAATCTAAGGCAAGGGGTTAAAAAACCAAGGAAAAAAGCGATTCGAGCCCGGCTGTAAATTTAGGTTGCCAAAATGCCAACAAAAACGCTAAAAGGTGCCCGAATTCTGCCGGTCGAGAGACCTTCCGCAGAGGTTTCCAAGAGCACCCTACTCGAGGTTTTTATATTATGTCTGAAAGCTTAGCTTATATTACCGCCGATCTTTATCACTTCATGCTTGAAGTCGAGGTCGAGAACTTTCGTCGTCGTACCGAGGAACGCTACGCCCAACTTCGTAACCAAGCCCATGAATTGGCGGAACGCTTTGAACATGCGGTTGCCGATAAGCGTTCTGAAATGATGCATCGGCTCAATGGGCCAATGCGACAAAAAGCCATGGAGACCGCTGCAAACTTGAAACGACTGAACGCAGAATTTTCCGCACGCACCGTGCGCAAAGAAAACTTGCGGGAATCCTGGAAGCGGCTGAATAAAGACTATGAAGACCTGGTTTCGGGGCTTAAGAATATCAAGATCGACCGGCCGAAAGGATTTACTTTCCCGACCCTAAAGCCGCGCAATATTTCTCGAAACCTTTTTCACATAAGCTCCAATGTTTTCGCCGTCTGCCTTTACCACTTCTTTTTTGAGCGCAATCAGATGATTATTGTTGCCTGTAGCGTTCTGGCATCCATGATTGGTCTCGATATTGCGCGACGAGTGATTCCTGGACTGAATGACTGGCTGATCGAAAAAAGCGGTTTAGGAAAAATTTCCCGTGCCAAAGAATTTCACTCGACCCCTACAGCGGTCTACGCCGTGGCGGGATTGGCTATCGGTGTATGCGTCTTTCCTAAGGTAGCGATTATCGTCGCCGATCTCATCCTGGGCATCGCCGATCCGGCCGCGTCTTTGGTGGGTAAACACTTTGGCCGAACTAAAATCTGGGGTTCTAAAAGCCTTGTTGGCTCGCTGACTTTCTTCCTGGTGGCCTTTTTGCTTTCCTTTTCTTATCTGGCATTTTTTGCCGCAAGCAGCACCGGTATTATCGCTTGTTCTTTAGCGGTGGCTCTGATCGGAACTTTAACCGAGCTTTTCTCCGATACTTTAGATGACAACTTCACGATTCCATTGATTTGCGGTGGTGTGATGACGCTCATGCTCTTTTAAGGGCCAGTTTTAATGCACATACCCTAAAGCCCGCATCTCAGCGATCTCATCCTCACTATAATCAACTTTTTGTGCCTGATTTACTGTACCCATCAGCTCTTTGAGCAGTTTTTCCAATCCTTCTTTATGCTCTATCAGAGTGGCTTTTTGCTGGGCTGGCAATTGCCCATATGAGCTCCACAGATTTTCCAGAGAGAATTCTTCTTCGACAGAAGTATAAATAAAGCTGGGCTCCACCGGTTGCGGTAAGAAGGGGGGAGATTTTGTTTCCTGAGTCTTGCCCGCAAGCATCGCCTTATGCTTGCCCTCGAGTAGCCCAAGCGCAAAATCCGGATGGGCCAAATCGGTCTGCAGGGCCAAAGACTTGCGCACCTGCTTGCCGCTGCCGTCCCAGACAAGTCTCGAAAAGTCTTTCCCATCGACAGAAAAATTTGTGGGGACTTTCAAAAGAGCCAACAAGGTCGGTAAAAAATCTATATTCGCCAGAAAATGTTCACGCCGCCCCTGCTTGCCTCCCGGAACCTTCAGCATAAAAGGCACCCTAATGCTGCCCTCATTCAAGAGCCGGCCGTGCTGCATATAGTGATGGTCACCAAGTGACTCACCATGATCGGACAAAATGATAATAAAGGAGTTATCGAAAAGGCCCCGCTTTTTTAGAGCATCAAAAATCAGCCCAATATGCTTATCCGTGTTGTGCACTTCCCCGTCATAGCGGGCAATTCGCAATGCAACCTCTGCTGGATTCTCTTTGTTGTTCGAGTGGTGGATCTTCACCTCAGGAGATGACCATTGAGAAGGATCCTGCGCCGCACGAAATAAAGAATCGTTTCTAAAGAGTCGCAGACTTTCATCCGGTGGCAGATAGGGTCCGTGCGGATCGAGAAAGTGGGTCCAGAGAAACAAAGGTTTCTCCCCTGAAAACGCCTCAATTTCCTTGAGCGCCAACTTTGCAACTCTCTGCGTTCGTGTTTTGCCCGCCTCCATGGCGGCCTTCGGCTCGCGCGGTAAGCGATCAAAATGAAAGCGGTCAAAACCGCGGTCAAAACCATTTTTCTCATTCAGATGTGGATTCGAAACAATCGCCACCCGCTCATACATTGGCAAGAGTTCAGGTAAATAGGGAATGCCCGTAGCAAGTATGGGCACCCTACGGGTTCGTACCGCCGTATACAGAACCTCGTGCTGCAGGGGATAAAGACCGGTAAAGAAAGATGCAAAAGATGGCAGGGTCGAGGGTGTGGTCACGAAAAAATTATCAAAGACAAGCGCATCTTGGGCAAATGCATCTAAATTTGGCGTTGTCGCTCTGGAGTAGCCATAGGCCCCAACGTGATCGGCCCTCAAGGTATCGATGCTGATAATAATGAGGTGAGGTTGAGGAGCTTTCTTTACCTTTGGCGACTTTGTTTCATGGCAGGATACGATGCAAAAAAGGATCAGCGCTGCGCCAATGCCAACGCAGCAAGTCTTGCCGTTTCGTTTAAACACACTCATCGACGATACCCTAAGAAGAAAAGCATAACTCAAGGCCCCACTATAAGCTACCAGCAGCGCCTGCTGCCCCCGCACTTAAATCCTTTGCTCTAAGCTGGTATAAAAACCATGTCCTTGGCCCCTCGGAGGCGCCGGCGGGCGTAAAATGAAATTTTTCTTCGAATCGGGCTATCTCCTCTAAAGCACTTCGGTTTAGCCCGGAGAGTAAAACAAAAACATTGGTCTCAGAAGCTTCTGCGGAAGTCAGAAAATTATGCCAGTAACGATTAAGCTCCTTAGCATCAGCGGCATTAAACAATGCGGGCGCCATCTTTCGTCTGGCAAACTGATGGTACGTCGGGTGACGGAAATCACTGGTTGCTCCCGCCTGCCGAAACCAACGACGGCGCTGCCAAAAACGACCGCCTTCATGGGCATAATCGAGATATAAAAGCTGAACCAATGTTAATTCAAAATCGTATTCGACCGCGTCAAGAAAGGATACGGGCGCAAAAAGAATATCATCCGACTTTACCAGCGATGCGAACTTTTGCGAGAAGGTATGAATTGTTTCCCCTCTTTCGCGAATATAGTTATGCTCGGGAGCAAGAGTGCGAAGTCCCGTCACCAAAACAAGAACAATCAGCACCAAACTCACAAGTTGATTTTTTATCACATGCTTCAGGCAATCCACCGCACACAAAATAAGCACCGGCAGCATCGGCAAAAGAAAGCGCATATGAATTGAGTTGTACATTCCGGAATTGATATTCGGTTGCCAATAATAGACACCGAAGAAAAGAAATGGCAGCAGAATCCAGGTGCCTGCAAACCACTTCCGGGCCCTCATACCGTGCCCACGAAAAATTCTCCAAAGCGCTAAGGGCAAGAGAATGCCTGCTCCCGAAAGCACGAACTTCTCAAGCAGCAATGGGCCGTTGGTGAGAATGTGTTTGAGCGCAAACGCTGTCTCCTCATCGGTGTAAGCATAGCCAGTGCGAAAAGGTGCGCCAAAATAAATAAAGTTATAATAGGCAAGAGCCATAAGCGGCAGGGCAAGTCCCAAAAGAAACCAAAGCCCTCGCGGCAGGAGCCGTGAATCCTCCCTGCTGCAAAAAAGAAATGCTAAAAGAAAAGGCGCAAGCAGAATCATTTCTGAATAACGAATGGTAATCACAAGTCCCGCCAAGAGCCCCACGAGTGCCCATGTCTGGACACGCCCGGAGCCAGAAGCACAATGCGCCGCAAGCAGAAGAAAAAGCACCGCACATAGGGAGGCCGCATGGGAAAAAAGCACGGTTCCCATAATCAGCACCGTAGAGTTAAAGGCAAAAAAGGTGGTTGCCAGGCCGGCGTAAAACATCGACGTGAAAGAGTCCTCATCGCGACAAAAGAAACTCCAACTCAACCAAGCCATGGCCAAGACCGCCAAAGCCATAAGCAGAGGTGGGACAAAATAAACACTCTCGTGCCCAAAGAGATGTTGGACAACCGCCAAGAGCAGAGGAAAACCTGGAGGGTATTTGGAGATAAGTTCCTTACCCGTATCGATCCACAGACGCCCCTGAAAAACCGGTTGGTCCTCTACCGGCCGGGCAAAAGTTCCATCCTCGCTAAGCAACCTGGCGCTGACCACATATGCATTTTCATCCAAATGAATGATGGCCGGTGTGTGCAGACTTAAAGTTAAAGCAAGATGCAGCGCGGGCAAGAGGATTACCACCCCTGCACGCCTCCAGGACCAGGAGGTTGATGTACTGCCTAATAACTTCACTTAGAACTTCTTTCTTGCAGGAACTATATGCCCAAACAATCCAAAAATTCAAAAGTATTTGAGAACCAGCAACCTTGGCAAAACATCCGCCTCCCGATCACGTCGAGAAACCTATGCTGCCATGTCGTTTTCTGAATCCATTTCAGGGACATCGTTGACCGGCACGGTTTCAATTGGAGATATTTCTTCCGGCAATGCCTCCAGGGTATAAACCCACCTTAGACGATTGCCCCAGGTATCGGTACGATTGTACTTCTCTGGATCGCCATAACTGTCCGTAATCGGCTTATCGCCACGATCCATATCCACATAAACCGTATGTCTATAGCTTGAGCCCAGACTTGCATCCAGTGCGCCTTTAAGCGTTTTAGGATCAATCTTAATGAGTTTCTTTTCCAGCCCTAAAAGTTTGGCGATATCAGGGATCCATTGCCCATCATTAAGATTATACATGGCTCTTGCAAAAGTCCGTGCCCCTTCATGGCGGGTATCCTGCGCGCTCTTGGCGGTCACCGCATAGATGATATCGGCGTAAGCCAGGGCCTTCTTGTTCTCACCATAAAAGCGCGATTCTTGTGCGGCCCTGTAGAGTTCCTTGGCTGTGAGTTCAACAGTCTTGCCATCATGCTTCTTGACCTTTAACCCGGTTTTGGTCACCTCGACTTCGGCAAAGACATTCTTGCCATAAATGTCCATAGCCGCTTTGGCGACAGCCACCGTGGTGCAATTGCCTTCAGCGCCCTGACGCCAATCTGTGACCAGGTTATCAAAGTCTTTCTTTTCGATGGTAAAGGCCTTGGCAAAATAGTTTTGCCAATCTTCTCTAAGTGACCAGTGTTCGATGTTTTCCTTGTTCTTGCCGAATTTTTTATTTTCGACCTGGCGGGGTCCTCGCCCCTTTTTATCGCCAACAAGAGCAAAATCATTATTGTCCTTATCCGTATCCGGGTTTTCCACCATCACTGCTTCATGCATACCTGCAACGTCGCTCGCCGGCTTCGTTAAACTAACGCCTGCCCCGGCCATAGATCCTCCGGGCCTGGACTGAAATGCCCCATCTAAAGGTGTACTTATTTGCGGCTGAGCAAAAGCATTCGTTGGATTGGTGCTCAATGTCTCGAGCGGTGTTAGAAGCTTTGCTGCTGGCTGGCTATCCGCCTTGGTCGTTTCAGGATTTCGCTTTGTCTGGTTGGATAGTGGGATCCCTTGATTGATTGTTACTGGCATCAATTTCTCCTATTCTACTGGGACCTTGGTTAAACTAACTCAAGATGCACACCGAGCGGGACCTTAGCTGACGGTGTGGGCACATCACATCGTGGGACGATGGATAGCTTAGTCGGCCATACACACGAGGTTTTTGCGGCGGCTAATATTTTTTCTAAGTCGACCAATGGCGGAACAAAAAAGTTATTGGCTCGTCCCTGGGCAGGCATTGTTGTGCCTATCGGGCTCAAGATCTTGTGCCCAATAGGCGCAAGCCCCGAGTCCGGCCCTGGAGGGGTTAAAACCACAGAAAGAAATGCAATAAAAACAGCCGATTAGAGGGTCTGCGATCATGGCATAGGGATTGCTCTGTCTATACCCAACACCACACAAGGAGCGCCCCATGGCCAGCATTGCTGCAAATCCAACGACCTCAAAGTCGCCAGAAGAATTAAGAAAGCAACAAGAGCAACAGGAGGCGAGCCTTAAAGCAGTAAAGGCCCAGGCTTCTCAGCCCACCAGTGGCTCCGCAAGTGTCGCAACTAAGGACGATTATCAATCTCATCCTCTCGAAACAGCGAAGAACGAAAATGCGTCTACAACGACAGAAGCCGCATTGAATACCCCCGAGGGAACGACCGGTGTCACCGTCAGCCCAAGCATGCCACAGGCCTCTTTGGCAGAATCAGCCGTGGCCATAAATTCTTTAGAGGCCGGAGAGGCGTTGCTGGCCAAAGGCGACTGGCGTAAGGGCATTCCCAAACTTAATGAAGCCCTAAGAAATTTGGATGTGGGCGAAAAAGGTTACGCGCAAGCCAGGCTCTTAAAAACCCAAGCCCATCTCTTACAACTTTCGCAGGCCACAAACCCAAACCGACGTCAGCAAGTTATCGCCGCAATCAATGCACAAAAACAACATCTGGACCCATCACTGCAGGCAAAGATAGATGTTCTGGTTAAAGATCTAAAACGCTCAGACACCACAGCTCTCAATGGCCTCGCGGATTTAGACGCATACGCACAGGAATTGGCCGGCAAGAAACTCAAGGCCTTGATGGGGCGCTGGGGTGTGCGTGCACGTATGCAGATTAAAAAGCACGGGCTGGATGTTCAGCCTGAATTACTTATGCAAGACAAGCAATTTGCTAAAGAAGCAAAAGATTTACAAGCCATCGCCCCTGCATTGGATGAGCAGAAGCTTAAAGATCTTGTGGCCCGGACTATCCAGGGTCAAAAAATAAAGTTTATCATGCGCTCGAATGGGCCGGAAGCCTGGGATAAGGCCAGAACCGAATTAGAAAAGATTGATGCTTTTGACATCATGCCCGAGCCTGCTTTAAAAGCGCACTTTATTCAAAACAAGCTAGAGAGCACGTTGAACAAAGCCCAGGATGCAAGGGCCCGCGTTGGCTATTTTATGGAGCCCGCAAGGCGGGAGGGAATCCCCGCCGCCCAGAAAGAATTCGACAAAGCTAAATCGGATTACATGCAGGCGACAGAGGATTTCATCGCAGTGAATAACCTCCTGGATAAGAAGAGCAGACTAGATTTGGAGGACATCAAAGAACGCTTGCATAAGGTTTCCAAACCAGCAGTCTTGGCAGGTCAGGAAGCCTGGCTGACATATAAAGCCGACTTCGAGAAGAATGCACAACAAGAGGCACAAAATCGCAGCACGGGTCAAAAAACAGTGGACATTCTTAAAGGCGGTGTGGGCGCACTCAATCATACCATCGAATCCGGTCTTCTTTTGACTATCGGTAATTTGGGTAGGGCCGAACAGGTCGAGCGGATACGTAAGTTCTTCAATGAGAATGCGATGGGTGGCTCTCTTTTGGGCGGCGATGCAGAGTTCGCCAACATGCAGGGCGATCTTGAAAGCTTGGAAGGGTTTGGAACTCTATTCAAAGAGAATGCTATGAAGATTAATCCTCTGGTACAGGCCAGCGATGCGGTTTTTGGTACGGCTTTTAACTTAGCCGATCTTTCCTACGATGAATACCAGAAGGTCGCCGCTGAAGGCGGGATGTCTTGGCTTACCGGCGCGTTTGCCGGTGGCAGCTGGGAGCGAGAACTAAGCGAAGCACAGTTTCGACAACTTCAGGCACAAAATGCCGCTTTTCGCGCCGGTAAATTCTCGTTCAACGTCGCCAAGGGCGCCGCCTCTATGGCTCTCATGGGAAAAATTGGCAAGATGAGTCCTAAAGATTTAGGACGGGCCTTTGGTGTATCGGCTGGCTTTGGTGCAGGGGGCGCTTTCGCGCAACATTTAAAAGGTGATAAACCCTTTGACGCTCTTAGATTCGCTGAAAATTCGGTCGCAGGAACCGCCAACAGCCTGATGTTTCAAGCGTTCATGAGTAGCGCGAGTACGGCCTTCGGCAAGCTTCGTTCCGGAAACGCCGTTGAAGGCTCGGCGCGGAAGGTGGCGGCCGACGGGCAGGCGCATCTTGTTGCTAGGGCCGTCGATGCGACAGATGGACTAGGGGACTTAAGTCAGGCGCTGGCGACCGTCGATTTGAGCAGCGGCAAAACGGCCGCGGGCTCTGCATTACAGGCAGCAATGGCCGTGTTTGATTGTGTCGATGGAAAGCTCGTGACCGGGCATTTAAAGTCAAGTTCAAGTGCGAGTACGCAGGCCAAAGTCGACGCCAGAAATATTGAAGCACCAAGTCACAAGTTCGAATATGTGTCGAGCCCAGCAATGAAAGAGCAGATTGAAGGTCTCAAGACCGAGCTCGAAGCTCTCGGGAAAGCGACAACCAATACGACATCGGAAGCAGAGCTGGCTCGACTTGTAGAAAAAGCTGTTGGTCTGGAAAACCACATTCAGGCACTACGTGGAGAAATAGATAAACGGAAAACAGGAAGAATTATTGAGGCTATCCGTAAGGGAGAGAACCTGGACATAGAGCCAACACGCACTGTGCCCTTGAGACCAGTGACTCAGGTTGCGAAGGAATACTATGCGCAAGTCGATGCTCAAGCGATGGACCTTGAGACGCTTAACAAGGATCCTAATTTTGTGAAAAATCCTTTGGCACATCCAGCAACCTGGCCTGACCACGGGGTCGAACATGTGAAAAATGTGGTTCGCATTGGGCAAACGCTCATAGAAAATGCCAATGGGTCACTCATCGCGAAACGTGAAGGACTCCGTTACGAGAGCATGAAAGATCTTCTTGAGATGCAGGCTTGGACCCACGATATTGGTATGAAGAACCTGGATGGGACCGGCCGTTTAATGCATCCGGAGTATGCTGCCCGTGAAGTTTTAGAGAGTGAAGTCTTTGGCCAGGCCATTAACCAACTTTGGGAGCAGAACAAATCGCCTATGGTGCAGCGCCTTAAAGGACTTGAAGCAGAAGGAAAACTCCCACAAGACGGTCAGACCATCTTGCGCGAAATGATGGCGATGGCGATGGCGCATTCAAAGAGCAAGGTTGCGGTGGAAGTCCTTAACGATCCGGCACAACTACAAGAAGCCATGCGTGAGGCCGTGGGTACGAATATGGAGCTCTTGACACTGAAAAGCAAACTTAAGAAAGCCCGCACCGACGAACAAAGGCAGACATTAAACGATCAGATCTCCAACCTCGAAGCAAAGAGTGGCTTTGAAGCGGGCGTCAAAAATCACCCTCTTTATGGAGACAACGCAAGAACGGAAAGTTTTAAGTGGCTTAGCGATCCTCAGCTTAAAGATTTGGTTGCTGATGTGCAGGACTCTGCTCGTCTCTTGCGGGCCGCCGATGCAATGCGTCAAAGGGGAGGCGATTTACGGGCAAGCGCTGGTCATCAGATTTTTTTCGATCCACAAAGTGGTCAAGCTATCGTCGCTTTAGCTGACAAAAAAACAGGTGCTATGGTTAATCTTAAATCCGATACATCGCTAACGATTGGAGAAACCCTTATTCATAGTGAAAAGTTAGATCCCGTGGCAGGAACATTTGAATTTGAATTGGCCGATATAAAATTTGGTCCTAATAAGGATGCTTTGCATAAGGGTGCCGAAGGTGTTGCTGAAGTGGTACACGATATCTACAAAGATGCTGTTGTGAGTTTTGTGCGTGCAGAGGGAAATGCAGCAAAAACCGTGGATGGCAAGGATATCAAGATTGTTTTGCGGGCTCAGAAAAACAATATGGCCTTGGCCCAGGAAGCGCTCAATAAGCTGATTGAGCAAGCACCGCATCTCGAGGGTACCATCAGCATCGGCATTGCAGAAGCCGCAGCTCAGCCAACAGGCCAAGAAACCAGCGCCATGCGGCGCTATGTAAAAGGCGAAAAGGTCCTGGAAAGCGCATCCGAGGAGAAGCTTAATGCTTGGCGCGCTTCTATTGAAGCTACAGGGCACCTTATCAAGAGCAAGGATAATGCTGAGGTTTTTGAGGGAGTTAGTCGGGTTAAGCTCGAAGCGAATACGACGCTTGTCGAACAAGGGGAAAACGCGAACTTTGTTTATGTACCGCTGCACGAAGTCAAAGCGAAAGGTTCTGCAACAAGCAATGCACGCACCTTTGGCTTAAGCGCCTATGCACCCTTTGGTAATACTGCGCTTGTGCGCCAAGGTACACGTAATGCGACGATTCATAGCCAAGGGGAGATGGACATGTTGATGGTGCCCAAATCGACTTACCAAAACCATTGGTGGAAGCCCATGCAGGTAGAGGAATATCAAGGTTTTGTTCAGGGCCAAGGCAATAATCCCAGTGAGACGGTTAAAAAAAAAGTAGCCCTTGAAACGACGAAACTCTCTGACATGCGCTTAGGCGAACGCCTCAATCACGGTATGCATTCAAATGTGTATGCGCTCGGCGAGAAGCAGGTCGCGGTGGTACTCAAAGCTCAAGATGCTCTGGCGAGCGAGGCGCAGAGCAGCAGCAAGCATTTTCGGGCGCAAATTGACTATATGCGTGAGGTCAATCAACTTGAGTTTGAGGGCAAACAAATTGGTCCTAAAATAGATCATCTCATTCACGATACAAAGGGTCAGGTTGTCGGTTATGTGGCAGAACGCATTCAAGGCGAAGAATTGGCCACTCTGGCGCAGCGCGCTAAACTCTCTGATGCACAATTTAACGAAGTGCTTCGGCAAATTGATGGGCAGCGCCAAGTGCTGCACGAGGCTGGACTGATTCACGGCGATCCTAACAAAAGCAATATTCTCGTCGGTGTGGATAAAGCTGGCGCGGTGAAGGTAAGCCTGATTGATTTTGAACCGGCCAACAAAACCTTTGGGGTGGTAGAGGATGCAGCTTTGTTTACGCGCACAATCGAAGATGTGAAGCTCTTGCGTCGTCCAGAAAATGTCAGAGACTTCCTGGCCAAGGAACAAGAACAGGCTCACGCGGTTAAGACCGGCGATTTCCTGCGGACAGAGCGATCACATATTGAGGCCTTGCGTAGCGAACTACGGGATGTACGCAAAACATTACGTGCGTCGGGACAAGAGACGAACGCTGTGAATGCAATGCTCAGCACGCTGGCTTTAGAGGGTAAGGAAACACGTTTATGGAGCGCGGAGGATTTCAAGCAAGTGGGTGAAAAACTTGCGCAGGATGGTGTCTTAGAAGAACTGCAATCTTTAGGGGACAAAGGAAAGAGCCTGAGTCAGAAGCTTGAAAAAACATTGGCGCGTTGGCGCTGAGTTTTGATAACCGTGCGAACCGTTGTGAGACTGTCTAAGGGGCACCCAAAAGGTGCGCCGAAGACTAGTCGGTACAAGGTGAGTGTCCGATTTCCGATTTCCGATAACCGATAACCGTGCGAACCGTTGTGAGACTGTCTAAGGGGCACCCAAAAGGTGCGCCGAAGACTAGTCGGTACAAGGTGAGTGTCCGATTTCCGATTTCCGTGCGAGCCAATACGGAGACTTAGTGCGGGTGCCTGGCAGGTGCGAGGTGTTGTGAGACTTTCCGACGGGGCTCCTAAA
>CAXGWX010000050.1:0-15981 GCA_964013445.1 uncultured Bdellovibrionales bacterium
GTGGGATAAAGCAAAAAAGAAGGTGCCGCCAACAACAATCATCAGCGCCGGGCCCTGTACATAGGCAGCCAAATGGGCCCCTTCAAGGACACAGGCACCTGCAACAACGAAAATTCCTAAACCGGCAAAAACAAGTTTCATGGGGGCCTCCTTTTAGACGCAGAACACCATCAAAGCGGCATCCCTTTAGCGTCTCATCGACCCTACAAGATTTTTATCGAAATTTCTGTGACAGCCATCACAAAACAAATTTATTGATACATCGCCTCAATTTCATCGGCCCAGTTCTCAAAGACATTTTTCTTTTTGACTTTAAGCGTCGGTGTTAGCTCGCCGTCCTCCATTGTAAGCTGTCTGGGCAACACGATGTATTTACGAATATGCTCGACCCTGGCAAAGTGTGCATTCACTTCTTCAACAATCCGATCAAGCTCCGCCTTTTGCTCCTCTTGACTTAAGGTGCTCTCCGGATCCACCGTCAGTAGCGCACTTAAGAACTTGCGTCGGTCGCCAATAACAACCGCTTCCGTAATCAGCGAATGGTTTTTGAATGAGGCTTCAATATTTTTAGGCGCAATATTTTTTCCACCGGCAGTGATAATAATATCTTTCTTTCGCCCTGTAATCGTCAAAAACCCATCGCCATCCAACTCACCCAAATCTCCAGAGTGCAGCCAGCCATCCTTAATGGCGTCAAAAGTTGCAACCGTATCCTTGAAATAACCCTGGAAAACGTTCTTTCCTCGCACCAGTATTTCACCATCCTCCGCAATCTTTACTTCAACACCCGGAAAGGCCTGCCCAACCGTTCCCAAACGCACCGCTCCTGGCGCATTAAAAGTTGTCGGCCCCGTATCTTCACTTTGCCCATAAACTTCCGAAACGATAATATTTAGCTTTGCAAAGTACTCAAGGATCTCTTTTGAGATAGGTGCCGCACCGCTGACAAAAATCTTACAACACTCTAAACCAAGGGCGCCCTTGATCTTACTTAGCAGAAGTTTGTTCGCCAGCATAAACTGCAATACATCACTCAGCCCCAAGCCCTTCGCCTCCATCTGTGCTCGGCTCTTTACAGCCCCGACACCCATGGCCCAACGCAATAGTTTTTCCTTGGTACCGGTGGCCTGTGAAATTTTTCCACTTAAAGCTGCATAGAATTTCTCCCAGATGCGCGGTACACCAAAAAAGATCGTTGGCTTAACCTCTTTAAGATTGTTCGGGAGCTCCTCCAGGCTTTCCGCAAAGTATACCTGATAGCCATAGGTCAACGGCGCATGCAGAGAAAAAACCTGTTCCGCAATGTGTGAAAGAGGCAGATAGGAAATCACTCTATCATCTGGCCCTAAATGAAAAAGATTTGTGATTTGGCCTGCTGTCCAGGCAAGGTTTTCGTGAGAAAGCATCACACCCTTCGGGGGTCCGGTTGTTCCCGAAGTATAAATAAGCGTGGCCAATCCGGTAGGCGCCAATTCATCCATCCGGGAGAAAAAGTCTTCCGGTTTCGTGTGCTCCCCCTGGGCCAGGAACTCATCCCAAGTCATGACTTTTGGATGGTCGATTGGTTCGCATCCCTGCATGGTGATAACCCGCTCTAACGCGGGCAATCGCTCAATAACCTCACTTAATTTATCCCACTGACCTTTATCTTCAATAAGAATGCTGTGGGCATGGGCATGATCGCAAATATAAAAAATCTCTTCCGGGGAGTTTGTCGTATATATTCCGGCAGCAGCACCACCGATGGCCATCGTCGCCACATCGAAAATACACCATTCGGGTCGATTAAAACCTAAAATGCAGGTCGTTTGCTCCTTTTCAAAGCCCAGATGAATAAGTGCCCGACCCGCCTGCTCAACCTGCTTGGCATAGTCTCTCCATGTGACAGAAATCCAATTACCAGAAGACTTATAATGGTATGCAGGTGCTGTAGCGTATTGCTCTGCTTGCTTAAAAAGCCTGGCGGGAATTGTTGAATCGTTGGGCATTGTATATTCCTTTTAAAAAAAAATGGAGGAAGCAAAGTCTCAAACAGACCCCGCTTCCCCCATTCTTATATACTAAAAATCGAAAAAATCGACTTAGTTTTGTGCTTCTTCAAGCGGCATATAGGCCACCGCATTGCCGTCATCATTTAAGATGACTTCCGCGCTGCCGCCAGCATCGCAATATACTGTGACGGTCATCGGATTATAGAATCCCTGAAGCACACCAGAGACAAGCATATCGACAAACGACATGCCATGCTCTGTATAAGCCGCTCCATCAGGACAAAGCTCATGTAAGGCCACTGGGTCACTAAGTTCAATCAATCCAATAAGATTGTGATGCTTAGAACCGAAATTCAATGCTCCACCATCATATTTAGGGTTAGGCACAGGGGAAGCATCTTTATTGATATGCACGCGGGTTGTATAACACGCGGTCAAACAAAAAAGTGTCAGCATAATACCAATTAGATTCTTTTTCATTATCTTCTAAACCTTTCTAATCAGCTTTAATTAGCGATTGTTTCTTCTGTTGGAGTTTCAACCGCCGCACTCTCATCACTGCTGGCTTCTTCTTCCACCGCAGCACTTTCCCCAGAAGCACAAACCATTTCGTAAGAACGTGGGGCCCATAAATACATGGTTAGTCCTGTTAAGAACATATCACCAAAACTATGGTAGGTGTGCAATGAAGCCATGCCGTTGTTAGGGCACAATTCCGCAACATCAAGATTCTCTGTTCCAATCAACCCGCCAAGGAAAAATGAACTGGTTCCTTCCTGAACCTGCGCACTATAACCTTTTCCTGTTGAGTAGCTCACATGAAAGCAACCGACACTTCCTGCTAAAAGCAGGGCTGCGGTTGCAATTTGAATAGCTTTTGCTAATCGCATAATGATTCTCTCCTAAATTTTCATCATTAAAAGTTAACTTTGGTGGTTTGGGTAACACAGGCCAGAAAAAGGGGCAATTTTTTTATCCAACTAGGGTACCAGATCGATAAAAAGCTCGGCCAAAGTATCCGCCTGTTCCCGACCGAGCTCAGAAACGCAAAAACGATTTGGGCCTTGTTTTATCCAGCCAAGCGCACTTGCCTGTGAATGAGCTTGAGAAAATTTTTCTTTGTCAAGAAATGTAGCGAACTCTCCTACATCAAATTCTTCTCTTAAACGTACGCCACTAAGGATCTTTTCGTTCCAAAGTTCCCTCGGCCCAAGCTCTTCAAACCAATTGAGGGAAATATCTTTAGTCGAAGGATAAGACGAATCGACCTGAACTTCCGTCCAAGCATGAATATAACTCGAAGGTTCTTTTATTGCCTGCCATCGCGCGCCGGAAAATTTATCCTGCTTTAAAAAACTTTCAGCCCCCGGACCGACACCCAAATAGGAACGGCCATGCCAATAATGCTGGTTATGCACGGAGCGAAATCCATTCCGTCCGTAGTTCGACACCTCATAGTGTTCGTAAGCATTGTTTTCAAGTTTTGACTTAATTTCCCGCATCATCAAGAGCTCTATCTCTTCCGGGCAAGGCTTAAGTCTACCTGAATTTTTCCAGCGATGAAAAGGTGTACCTTCGTGATAGGTTAAAGCGTAGAGAGAAATATGCTCTGGATTAAATTCAAGAAGCCTGTCTAAATCCTCCTGCACTTCTACAGGGGATTGCTGGGGAAGTGCAAAGATAAGATCGCAACTGATATTTTCAAATCCAAGTTTTCGTAAAGAGACAAGAGTGTGCTCGTTGTCCTCCGGCATATGGGAGCGACCCAAAACTTTTAAATGATTTGCCCGCATCGACTGCCAGCCCAGACTCACCCTGTTGATGCCGAGCTGAAGAAAGCTCCGGCATTTTTCTTGAGAAGCTGTGCCCGGATCAATTTCAAGAGTAATCTCCGGGTTTTTCTCTACATCGTACTCCTGTCGAATTGTCGTCAGCGCCTCCTCTAAAAGCCCTAAGGGTGCAAGACTTGGTGTGCCGCCACCAAAATAGATCGAGCTTATACTCTTATGCGCCAGGAGCGGCGCGCGGGCCCTCAATTCTTCAACTAAGGCCAAGCCAAAACTGGACCAATCCGCCCCCTGCTGCGGGTAGACATTAAAATCACAGTAAGGACAAATCTGCTTACAATATGGAATGTGAATATAGATTCCGGCAGATTCAGACATCAAAGTTCTTTGTCATGGTGTGGCTATAAGGACATCTCTTCGATGCTTAGCTTGCCCAAAAGCATAACAATACGTGCTTGCTCCGCCGGACCGCCACCGGCCAGTTTAATATGGGTTGCGTCTGCAATCGATTGGTTCCAGGTTGGATCAACACTCAGCCAGCGCCCTTCCCCATAAACCTCGGCCCAGGCGTGCCAGCCAAAACCTTTACCCGGCGGCCAATAGGCCACCCCGACTGCAACCCGGGCGGGCAGACCTAAGGCCCGCGCCAAGGCGACAAAGAGCACACTGTGCTCAGTACAGTCACCACGTTCCGAATTTAAAACTTCAAGGGCATTCGAGTACGCCGGAACATATTCATCCTCCACATGGTCATAAACAAATTTTGTAAGCTTATCGACAATCCCCTGTAAATCTTTTGTCGTTCCAACAATCTTCTGTGCAACTTTTCTGAGCTTTGTATCCTTGCTCTGAATAAATGGAGTCGATTGTAAAAACTCACCAAGCTCTGCATTTTTAGCTTTTTTCAAATTGCTATTGAAAGGCTTATCTCGGCGCAACTTTAATCTAACCTGATCCCCCACAACACTAACCGATTGTCGTAACGAGCTTGGCGGCAGATTCTCACCAAAACCCTTCATGAGAAGATCTAATTTGTCCAGAGTAACCGAATGGCGCAATGGCTTGGGCGGCTTGACAACCGCTGAAATCAACAGGTCCTGAACGTAGTCCAAACGCTTAGCTTGGGTTTCAGGCTCCAATCGTGCAATAAAAAATCCACCTACCTGGGTTTCTAATACCTTTCCTTCCTGATCGAGCCAGCTTGTCTCCGTGATTCCCATATCTTTATATTTTGCAGAAACTTTGATCGCTTTGCTTTCTATACCTGCAAAAACTTTTTTCTCAATTGCATCAACTCGATAGTCCACCTGCATATTCCGCAACATTGAAGCATCAAACCTTTGCCCTTGCTCTGTTTGCCCAACAGCCGGCTGCTCATGAAATCGATAGAGGGCCAGTGCATCCCAAAGAGACTCTTGAGTGGAAATGGTTTTCGCCTGTGTCTGCCCTCCAGCGCTAATGCGCATATCCATCTGCAGACCTTTACGCTTACCCAGAATGCGCACCGCTCCTGTGCTCGATGCCTGCGTAAACTGCAATTCATCTAAGGCGCCACTTTTTCTATTGTAGATACGCATTTCATTTAATTGAATCTTGGAAACCGTTCCCATGCCGGCCACCGAAGCTTCTAGATTAACCCGAAAGGATGCTCTCTCTTTTTCAAGGGCAAAACCACTTTGCATCCACCCGACCTTAATCCCGTTCAGATAAATTCCGTAAAAATGCTCAAAGGGCGCAGGCAAAACTTCCTGTGCTTGCTCCTGAACCTTTGCTGCGCTTTGGGTAGCGGGCAACACACAGGCCGCTAACCCCACAACTAAAATAAAACCTATATTTTTCATCGTCATCCTATAAAGAACTGGCATTTGCACCCTATCCATACGCATTTACATCACATCTTGCAAACAACAAATGGCTCTATTTCCTTGGCAATTCCCGGCCTTAACCATAAACATATGCCATGCAAGTTTCACTCATGTATTTAGGTGCCACACGGGAAATCACTGAATCCGCAACGGAAACAATGAATATTGCATCGGGTGCAACAATAGCTGATTTACAAAAACTGATTTACGAAAAATACCCACAAATTGCTCAGCACAAAGGCAGCCTACGTTGGGCACAAAATTTCAATTTTGCGAGTGCGGACAACAAGCTGCATGATGGCGATGAAATCGCTCTTATTCCTCCAGTCGCCGGCGGTGCACCATGCGCTCATGTTTCCGACACAGAGCTTGTTCTCGATGATGTGATCAAGAAAGTCCAAGATGATAAACATGGAGCGTTGGTTCTATTTTTGGGAACGGTTCGCAACAATGCGAATGAAAAAACTGTGGAAAAATTAAATTATGAGGCCTACGACCCCATGGCCACCCAAGAGCTCGACCGCATCGCCAGCACCTGCTCCAAAAACCACCATGCGAAAGTCTATATCGCCCACCGAAGCGGTGCTCTAAAAGTTCGCGATGTAGCGGTCATCATTGCAGCCGCATCAGCACATAGAGATGGCGCCTTCCAGGCATGCCGTGAAGCCCTCGAACAACTTAAAACCGATGTACCTATCTGGAAGAAAGAATTCTACAGCGATGGGGAAAGCTGGATTGGCTGGGGTGGGGGTTAACCCCCTTCATTCTCAAACTGCAACGAAGCCAGCCTTTTGTATATACCATTTTGCGTGACAAGTTCCGCGTGACTCCCACTCTCAACGACTTCTCCATTTTGAATAACAAAAATTCTATCGACCATCTTTATTGTCGACAGCCGGTGAGCAACAATAATTGCACTTCGATCCCGCAGCAAAACCTGCAATGCGTTCTGTATACGCAACTCGGTTTCGGAATCGATGGAAGAGGTCGCTTCGTCCAAAAGTAAAATTTCCGGGTCGACTGCCAAGGCACGGGCAAAAGCCAAAAGTTGGCGCTCTCCCGCTGAAAAATTGCTCCCCAAATGCTGAACTGGTGTATCGTAGCCCTGGGGCAACTTTGCAATCAAATCGTCAACCTGGACCGCCTTGGCTGCTCGCTCCAGGTCTTCATGGCGAATATCGTCCCCAAGACAAAGGTTTTCCCGAATACTTCCGGAAAAAAGATAAACATCCTGCAATACAACAGCAAAAAGCTTGCGCAGGGACGTAAGCTCTAATTCTTTAATATTTTTGCCATCAAGCTCAATACTACCGGATTGAACATCGTAGAAACGATTAAGCAACTTTAGCAGAGTGGTCTTACCCGAACCCGTTGCCCCCACAAGGGCAATTTTTTCGCCTGGCTTCATCTCAAGATTGAAATTTTTAAGAATCCAATCCGGTTCGCCATCCACCTCCCTATAGGCAAATGAAACATTTTTTACCGCTATACTCTGATTAACCTTATCCAGTCCTTCAGCATCGTCTTTGCTGTCGATAGTGATCGGTTCGTCAAGGAGTTCAAAGCAACGTTCCGCCGCACTAAAGGCTGACTGTAAAATGGCAAACTTCTGCGACAAGTCTCGTACCGGAATAAAAAAGCGACGAATGTAGGCCATGAACGCCACAAAGGTTCCTGCGCCAACAAGCCCCTCGCTCAGTTCCGATGCGCCGTACCAAATCAACGCTGCGATTGCCATAATTCCAATCGCCTCCACAATCGCATAGAGCAAAGCATCGAAGAGAATAGCTTTACGTGTCACTTTTCTATAATCGTTATTGAGTTCTGTAAATTCATCAGCGCTGCGCTCTTCCTGGCCGAACACCTGGACCACATTCATCCCCGTAATATGCTCGACCAGAAAAGCATTAATCCGGGCAATATAAACTCGTATTTCACGAAATGCCTGCCTGGCGTATTTTTGAAAAATCCAGGCAAGAAGAAAGAGAGGCGGCACAACCAAAAAAGAAAATAATGTCAAGCGCACATCCAACCAGAGCATCATCCCAACAACAGATGCCAGGGTGATAATGTCTCCTATGATCGTAACTGCCCCGGTCGCAAACACATCGCCTAGATTTTCTACATCGTTGGTCAAGCGTGTCAGCGTTCGTCCACTTGTATTTTTATCATGATAACTCGACGGCAAGCGCAAAACATGATGGAAAAGGTCGGAACGTAGGTCGCGCATGCCCCTTTGCCCCAAAACACTCATCGCAAATTGAGAAAAGAAGCCGCTAAAGTACTCCACAACCAGCGCCGCAAAATACAAACCACCCCATATTTTTAACATGCTCAAATTGTGCTGGGGTATAACTTCATCGAGAATCTTTTGAATACAGAAGGGCGGAACGATTACTGCCAAGGCATTCAAAGGATAAAGGGCCAGTGCACCGAAAAATAATCTTTTGTGACGGCCTAAATAAGTAAAGAGTCGTCCGAGAAGAGACCAATCCTCGATCTTACGAACCTCTTCCCCTTCCATCACTGAAACCGTAGAGCTCATGATGCAGCTCGCTTTCGGTCGAAGTTTTCTAACTCCTGTAGCCGCACAAGGCGGGCATAAAACCCATTATTTCGCGACAATTCCTCATGGGTACCAACCTCAACAATCTTCCCCTTATCCAAAACTAAAATTTTATCCGCATGTTCGAGGGTAGAAATACGATGGGCCGCTATAAACGTTGTCTTACCTTTACGTAGTTCCACCAAAGCTCGAACAATCGAGAGTTCTGTTTCCGCATCAACATTGGACAGCGCATCATCTAAAACAAGAACCGGCGGCTCAATCAAAAGAGCACGGGCCAGAGAGGTGCGCTGCTTTTGACCGCCGGAAAGCCGAATTCCCCGCTCCCCTACAATTGTATTCACCCCTTGTGGCAACACCCGCAAATCATTTTCTAAGGCGGCGGAACGCAACGCGGTCCAAATGGATTCGGAATCACTTTCCGGAGCGCCAAATGCAACATTTTCTAAAAGAGAAACGGAAAAGAGAATATGCTCTTGGGGAACATAGCCAAAATGATTCCGCAGTGCCCCAAGCTTATAATTCTTTAAGTTTTCTCCTGCGAGCAATATTTCACCCTGATCGATTTCCTCAAGACGCAAAAGGCAGCGCAGAAGTGTTGTTTTACCGCTCCCCACCGGCCCCACAATGCCGATTGTCTCTCCCGCTCGCGCATCAAAAGAGATGTCTTTAAGAATTTCCTTTTCTTCCCGCGCAAAGCTTACCTGAGAAAAATGCAACTCCGGTGCACGATTGACACGATCAATATCACCATCTTGAATATCAGGCGTATGATTTAAAATTTCATTAATACGAAACATGGCAGCCTTTGAACGCTGCCAAAGAGAAAAAATCCACCCCAACGCAAATGTGGGCCAAGCCAATAAAGCAATGTATTCCACAATGGCCACCAAATCACCTAATGAGATGCGGTTTTCCAGCACATCGTAGGTTCCAACGATAACCACCAACACCACACCAACGCTGCTTAAAGAGCCTGCCAGTCTAAACATACCCGCACGAAGAAAGCTCTGGAGAACACAAATATCATAATAACTCTGATTTAAGTGGAAAAATGATTCTTCCTGCCTTGCTTCACGTCCAAAAGATTTAATCACATGGGAACCGGCCAAGCTTTCCTGGACCAGTGTGGATATATTTCCCATTTCCGCGTGTTGCTTACGATGTTCCGTATAAAGTCTCTTACCCAAGAGACGCATAATAAAGAGTGCCGGCGGAAAAATAAGAAAGCACAGAACAGTCAAGCGCGGCGAAATATTCCACATGAGAGGCAGCGCCACGAGATAGGCAATAATCGTGTTGGTCATGTTGAGAAGGCCCGGCCCAAGCAATAAACGAACCTGACCAAGATCATTGGTCGCCCGGCTCATCAAATCACCACTTGTATTCGTCTGATAAAATCCGGGTTCCAAATGACTCAAATGGCGGTAATAATCACAGCGTAAATCGAGTTCCACATCCCGGGCAGAATAAAAGATATAGACCCGACTCAATGTGCGAAAAAATGCGCCAGCCAAAGCTAAGAGGATCAAAATTAGCGCAATATCGCGAAGCATCGTGAAAGAATCGCCATCTTTCATTCCATCAATAGCAAAACGAAAGAGCTGTGGAATGGCCATGGCACTGGCATTCGTTAAAAGCAGCATAAAAATGCCCCACAACCACTTGAAGCGGTAAGCGTAGGCATATTTCCAAAGCCGCTGCATTTTAACTTAGATTCTCCAACAAGATTTTTTCCGTGCACACCGTACGCAAATAAAACCCCAAAGGCAAAACCTGCTCAGGCCCATCTGCTCCCACACCAGTGGTTCGGACGCCTGAATGTGCCGCCTTAGGGCGTACCTGTAAATATGCGCCCAGATGGGCACTCAGCTCGTCAGCCATACCCGCTCCAATGAAGCCCATCAGCAAATTCCAATCTTCCTCAAAAACACTGATCATCTCTTCACTCGGCGTCCATAAAAATGCCCGCCCAAAACACCGCTCCTCAAGACTCCTGGATTTTGCAGAATCAATAGGTAACCATAGCACACGTGCAAGCTTTTGCTTAAGCCTCGAATCGTCCCAGGTTTGTTTATCCGCATTCGCCATATTAATCGCACAGCAAAAAGTAGACTCCGACGGTCGGCCCTCTTCGTTTAGCGGCAGGGTCTTTAACTCCACGCCCAAATCAACAAAATCCGGTCTTTCCCCTGCTTTCGGATCTGCACCCAATGCGCATTCCGCAACCAGTCCAACATAGCCCTTACCATGTTTGTTATCTGCGGCCAGATGAATGCCTAATTGCTTTGCCACCGCCCCAACCGTTTGCCCATAAAGTCCTTCGGCACGAATTTGTAATTCCGCAATAGATGCTGGAGCTGGCTCTCGCTGCTGATTTGTAACGCTTTTCATTTGTATATACCCGTGCACTTGAGGCAAAATCTCATTACATAAAGATAAGGACTTTGGCTATGGCAATCAGAGAAATAGCACTTATTGGCGAACCAGTGCTGCGAGAGCAAACTCGGGAAATATCCAGCGAAGAAATCGCAAGCAGCGAAATCCAGGAAACGATTACGGATATGATTGAAACCATGCATCACGCCAATGGGGCAGGGATCGCTGCAAACCAAATTTTCTCCCCCCTACGAATATGTGTCATCGAAGTCTCAGATAATCCACGCTACCCTTATAAGCCTAATATTCCCCTCACAATACTCATCAATCCTCAAATCACTCCTGTCGGCACAGAGATGTTTGAAAACTATGAAGGCTGTCTAAGCGTCCCGAATCTTCGTGGAAAAGTCGAACGATATTGTCAAATAGAAATTAAAGCACTTGACCGAAACGGTCAGCCGATCGAGGAAACGATTTGCGGCATCACCGCAGGCACATTCCAGCACGAAATTGACCATCTTGACGGTAAACTCTTTGTCGACCGAGTTAAAAACACTGCAAGCCTCTGCACCTGGGACGCATTCAAAAAATATCACGAAAAGCAGGTTGAAAAAGAGGTCAAAACCATTGTCGAAAAGTGGGGAGCTTAAAATGCTCACTGTCGCAGAAGCCCTCAAGCAAATACAGGAATCCCTATCTCCCATTGCCCCCGAATCCGTACCCATTACAGAAGCTCACCAAAGAATTTGTCGACAAGAATTGCGCGCCCGTGAGAATTCCCCGCTCTTTGATAACAGTGCAATGGATGGCTATGCGCTCAAAGCCGAAGATACGCTAAGCGCCTCTAAAACCGCTCCTGTATCCTTGAAGATTATCGACAAAATTCCCGCAGGAACAATAGCTTCCTCTGAACTCTCAGCGGGTGAGGCTTGCCGGATTTTTACCGGCGCCCCCACACCTAAAGGCGCCAATGCGGTGATCATGCAAGAGGACACAGAGGTGCAAGGTGATATTGTCGCCATTCACCGCGAAGTTGCATGCAAAGAAAATGTCCGCTTCGCCGGTGAAGATATCACCACAGACGAAATACTTTACGAATCGGGCGACGTTTTGGATGCGGGCGCCATAGGTGTATTAGCTGCCCAGGGGTTTACGGAGATACTCGTCGGGCCAAAACCAAAAGTCGCCGTGATACCAACCGGTGATGAAATTGTTGAGCTTGGACAAAAGTTAGAACCTGGACAAATTCGCAACTCCAATGCCCACATGCTCGCCGCACAAATTGAACGAAGTGGTGCCAATGCAACTCAAGGTGCAATCGCCTGTGACACTCTTGACGCTTTGCGCCAAACACTCAACGAATCAGCGAAAGGTTCGGACTTAATCATCACATGTGGTGGAGTTTCCGTCGGCGAATTTGATTTAGTGCGAAATATTGTAGAATCTGAAGGACAAAAAGTCTTTTGGAAGGTTGCCGTAAAACCCGGAAAGCCCCTACTTTTCGGCTATTTTCGCGACACTCCTCTAATCGGCTTACCCGGTAATCCGGTTTCCGCATTTGTTTGCTTTGAACTTTTTGTGCGTCCCGCCATTGAAAAACTAATGGGGGAAAAACAAAATCAAAATCAATTTTGCAGCGCAACACTTACTCAAAGTGTTAAGCCAAACAAAAAACGTACAGAATATTTACGCGGTGTATATCAAATAAAAAATGGCGAGGCCTGTGTAGAGCCCCATTTAAAGCAGGGTAGCGGACATCTGCGTTCTATCACACATATCAATACACTTATTGAAATTCCGCCAGGCAACGAAGTCCTACAAACAGGAACAAGAGTAAAAATTATAATCTTAAAAAATTAAAACGTACTTTTATTAAAAAAATATAATTCTGTTTTTTTATTTTAATTTTAAAGAATCGCTGAAACCCTCTATTTTATCGGCTCTTTTTGCCCTAAAAACAAAAAGTACTTTTTGTTTTTCATAGATCGCTCTAGACCGCTATTTTATGCACTTTAACTTGACCCAGTCTTTGAGACCCCGTAATAATCCGCATCGAACGTGGTTGCGAGGGATAAGTGAAACTCTTCATCCGGCGGTCAGGATGGTCCTGGGTCCGTTTTAGCAACCGCAATTTAAGGAGAAAAGAAATGACTAAAGCAGAACTTATCGAGCGTATCCATGGCAACATGAAAAATGCTGACCTTACCAAGAAGCTAACTGGCGAGTTGGTTGACGCAGTTTTCACCAACCTTTCTTGGGCCATCAAGAAGGAAAAGCGTTTTTCTTACCCAGGTTTCGGTACTTTTACCGTACGTAATCGTAAAGCTCGTAAAGGTCGTAATCCTCAAACTGGTGAACTCATCAAGATCAAAGCTTCTAAGAGCGTAGGTTTCCGCGCTGCTAAAGCTCTGAAGGACGTTCTCTAGTCTGAGCTTCTAAGCATAACTTAGAAAAATAGGATATTCGAAACGCCGCTTTGATTTTTTCAGAGCGGCGTTTTTTTTTACCTAAATAAAAAAATTAAAACTATAAATTAACTACAAGCTTTAAGGCCGAGCCACGGGTATGGAATTTCTTAATCTCAGCTGAAACTGTTTTCTCTAAAGAAGTCCCGTCACTGCCCACACCGACAATTTTTATACGGTGTTTGCCAACAACATGCTTATAGAAAAGCAGAGGCGAATACCCCACCTCTTTGCCATTGATAAAGATTTTTGCGTTTCGCGCACCATTGGCTTTAATGGAGATAAAGCCATAAGCTTTTGGAGGAGGTGGAGGAATGGGCGCTGCCGGTGCTGCTTTTTCTGGCCTCTGCTTCAGCTTCGCGGCAGGTTCGGGAATTTTTTCCGCTTCAGCTTTAGCAAGGGGCTTCGCTTTTGTGCTTGCCTTTTTTCGTGCTTTTGCTTTCTTTTTTACCGCAGCCTTTGGCGGCTCTACTTCTTTTGGCTCGACGATTTCTGCAGCCTTTGGTTCTTCAATCTTCTCCACCACGGTTGCTTTCGGCGCTGCTGTCTTACCTTCCGATGCTCGCCAAAATTGTTTGGCGTAGTAACCGCCAACCACAGCCAAAGGCACAGCCAAAACCATAAGCAGCACAGAAATCTTAGATGATCTCATTTGCCCAGTTTGCTTGGTCGCGCTTACCTGCGTTTCTGTAAAATCTTCACGTTTTCCCGTATCAATCTTCCTAAAATCAATAGCGGTAGGATTGTATTCGGACGAGCGATCTACCTTTGTTGAAAATGCTTCCCCAAGCTCTTCAAAATTTTGCTTTGCTTGCGCCTCTGCGCCATCCAAACGAACAGTCGAGTTAAACACTTCTGTCGACAGACCTGGGTCCATACCGCCGATTGAGGCAACACAATCTTGCTGATTGATGTTCATATAGCGAGACATTTGCTCCCGCAGAAACTCGATCTCTGTAGAATAGAGCTCCTCCATAAATTCTTTAGCTTGCTTGGCACCATAAATACGGTTGTCTGAGATTAATAGCGGAGTCAGAGTTTCTGCAAATTCAGATGCGCGGGAATACCGGTCATCCGGATCTTTGGCCAAACATACGTTGGCTATATCCGCCAATTCCTTCGGCGCGCCTGCCAGAGCCACATGCATGTCCTCAACTTCCGCATCCCTGGCTTTCATAAGAATCGATAATTCACTGTCTCCGGTATACAATCGCTTGCCCGTATAAAGCTCAAAAATCAGTGCCCCTAAGGCAAAAATATCAACACGATGATCAATTTTACGATCGGAAAGCTGTTCCGGAGCCATATAGGAAAATTTGCCCTTAACAACTCCTGCCTGAGTCTCCGATGCCCGTGCTTCGCTTTCTGCTTTGGCGATACCAAAATCGACGACCTTTACTTCACCATCATAGGAAACCAGAATATTTTGCGGGCTCACATCTCGGTGCACAAGATTTAGATGTGTTCCATCAACATCTACAAATTGATGCGCATAATCGAGTCCCTCTGCTGACTTCGACAAGATATAGGCAATAAGCTGAACGGGAATCTTAATATTCTTTTTCTCTGCGGTTTTCATAATATGACGCAGATCCCGGCCATTGACGAGCTCCATAGCAATATACAAACGTTCCTGCAGACGCCCTAGCTCATAGATTTGCACAATATTCGAGTGACTCAGTTTCGAAGCCAACTTGGCCTCATCAATAAACATCTTAATAAAGTCTTCATCTTCGACAAGATTTGGCAGCATGCACTTGATCGCCAAGAGGCGCTGAAACTCTGCAACACCGGATATTTTTGCCCGATACACCTCCGCCATTCCGCCAGACGCAACCCGATCCAGCAGGATATACTTGCCAAAATGGGACGGAAATCTTGTATCTGAAGACATAATTACTCTTGCTTTAGTTAGTGATTTCTAACCCTATATACCTGTCTTTGCTGCATCTCAAGGGTAGTTGCATAACAAGAAACTTATGCTATAGCCAGACGCGGAAGCGCTTGGTTTGCTGGTGCGGCCCTTGGTCTTCAACACCAATGTGGGGGGTGAGAAATTTCCCAGGCGGGTTCGATTCCCGTGCGCTTCCGCCAGAAAACAGGACATATAATGAAAACAGGCCTTGAACGTCTTCTCGAACACCCCAGCAAGTGGTTACAAAATCATCGCATCGGCTTGATTGCGAACCCGACAACCGTAACCGCCGATCTAAAACATGGGGCCGATCTTCTTGCAGCCCATCCAGACATTAACCTTGTTAAATTATTCGGCCCAGAGCACGGCATACGCGGCGATGAACAGGATATGCTAAGCGTTGGCGACGAAATCGACCAGCAAACAGGACTGCCTGTAGTTAGTCTTTATGGAAAATCTTTTGAGTCACTGCGTCCACAGCCGGAGCACCTCCAAGACCTTGACGTATTGCTTTTTGACATACAGGATATTGGCACACGCTATTACACCTACGCCGCCACCATGGCTCTTGCCATGCAAGCCGCCGAAGAATCACAAATCAAAGTTATTGTTCTCGATCGCCCTAATCCAATCAGCGGACAACAAGTCGAAGGTGGTGGAATTGAAGCCGGCCTGGAAAACTTTTGTGGGCTCTATCCCATACCGCAACGACATGCCATGACCGTCGGCGAACTGGCAAAACTTTATAATCAATATTTTGATATTGGCTGCGAACTCGAAGTCATCACCTGCGATCACTGGAAAAGAGAAACCTATTTTGATGGCCTCGGCTTGCCTTGGGTCATGCCATCACCAAATATGCCTACCCTGGATACGGCCATCGTTTATCCCGGACTTGGTCTGCTCGAGGGTACAAATATCTCCGAAGGCCGGGGCACCACACGCCCCTTTGAACTCTTTGGTGCACCTTTTATTGATGCTGCAAAACTGCAAAACGAATTGGAAAGTTGCGA
>CAXGWX010000051.1:0-15946 GCA_964013445.1 uncultured Bdellovibrionales bacterium
TATCGGCGCTATCTCCTGCAGGGCCATCACCATCCGGGTCACAGGTATCAGCCATATCACCAATAAAGAGAGCAAAGTCGAAATTCAACAAAGCCTTTAAGGGAAATGAGCCTGAAACCAAGCCGAATTCGATATCACCATCACCCACATTCTTTTCATAAGGACCGAAGTCCAGTTCACCGCTGAAACCACCGGTCACTTCCGGATTGGGTCGTGGTGAGAGAGGCATGATAAGGTCTGTTGAACTTACCCCTACCAAAGAGATGTAGTTGTAATCGGTGACGAAAGCACTCACATCAAAAGAACCGCTTGGAGCCGTATTGGCTTCGTAGATACCGCTGCCAGCTGCTGTTTCACTCATGGTGATATCGCCGCTGCCATCGCCGTTCGTATCGACAACGAAAGTAACCCCGGAAACCAATGCGCCGCTAAGTTCATTGATGGCGGTGATGCGCAAACCACCTGTAGGCGCCTTACCAATATTGGTAAGGTTGGCGGTGCAGGTTTGATTGGCCGCACTTGCAGTCAAGGTGTCTTCGCCGGCTGTCGCTGTTGCTGTCAGCACATTGTTGGCTACAGAAAAAGCACTGCCAGTCGCAACGCTAAAGGTAAAATCCGCGCCAGGCAAAACGTCCCCTTTGGTCGTGGCCAAAACAGCTTTGAGGTTCATGGTCGATTCAGCACTTAAGATAATGTCTGGGTCACCGTCCGGGCTCATTTGTCCTACGGTGTTGAGGATATGGCACTCACAGCTTTCTGCCATACACTTGGTCGCTACGGACTTGCACTGATAATCCACATCACAGAACTCGCCAGCCCCACACGAGCCAGGAGTACAGCCACTAAAGGCCTCACAGCAACCGTCAGAACAGACATCACCCACATTACATTGACTTGATTGGGAACATTCCAAAGCAGCCCCGCAAGAACCTGCATCCTGCTCTTCTTCTTCTCCACCGGAGCAAGCCGCTAAGCTCAATCCTGCTAAAACCAATACTAACTTAAACCATTTAGTGTGCATGATATCTCCTCAATCCTGCTATAAAACTTCTCGTTTTGGGGGCTACGCCTAAGCGCCAGCGGGCGCAGACTATGTAAAATTGGGCCTTTGGGTCAAGGTCAAAACGACTAATTAGGCCCAACATGTGCGTGATGAACAAATTGGTGAATAATTGGGTCCTCATTGCGCACAAACTCCATGGCACGGCCTTCAAAGGCCACAAAACCGCCGTTGAGGAAGGTTACCCGATCCGCTATCGAGCGCAAGGATATAAGGTCGTGGGACACCACCACCGAGGTTATCTTCAGACGATCGGCCAAATCCCTGATTAATCGGTCCGTGCGGCGGGCGTTTACCGGGTCCAGGCCAGTGGTGGGTTCATCGTAAAGTACCACTTCTGGTTTGAGCGCAATGGCACGGGCAATGGCAATCCGTTTGCGCAGACCGTGGCCTAATTCGTCCGGCAGAACATCCACATATTTTTCAGCGTTCACCTTGGTGAGTGCTTCTATCGCCGCCTCATTGGCTTCCTCCCGTTCAACACCAAAGCGCTTACGTATGGGCATAGCAATGTTTTCCAGAACCGTGCGGGAATCGAAAAGGGTCGAATGCTGAAAGACAAACTGGCAACGTTTACGCAAGTCCGTAAATTGTTTTTCTTTATAAGTGGTGATGTCGTCCCCATCAAAAACTATCTTGCCCGCGTCCGGAGCCAGAAGGCCGACAAGCTGTTTAATCAACACACTCTTGCCGGCGCCACTGTGGCCAAGAATAAAATGCACATCGCCCTCTAAGACCTCAAAACTCACGCCCCGCAGCACATGGTTCTCGCCAAAACTTTTATAGACATCAGCGAAACTTATGACTTCTTTGCGACCCATATGATTACCCCAAAAGCAGATAGCCTAAAGTGCCAACAACCAAATCCAAAAAGAGCACCAAAACAGATGAGGCAATCACTGCACGAGTGGTGGCCTGCCCTACTCCCGCCGCTCCGCCACGGGCATTAAGTCCCGCATCGCAGGACATCAGCGGCACCGCGATGCCAAAGGTCAGAGATTTAGCCACACCCACCGCAACATCCGCCAGCTTAACAAAGGATGTAGAAAAATAAGTATCCCAGCCGACACCGAAGCCATAAAAGGCGGTGACAGCACCAGTATAGTAAGCAATCACCGAGCCAAAAACGATGATGGGCAGCATACCCAAAAGCCCGCCATAAATCCTCGGTAGCACCAGATACTGTACCGGTGGCGCACCGGCGAGCCGCAATGCATCAATCTGCTCGGTCACACGCATGGAACCAATCTCTGCCGCAATGCCAGCACCATAGCGGGCAGCAATCATAAAGGCGGTGATGACTGGACCAAATTCGCGAATAAGGAGCTGCAAAAATGCCGGACCGATTGGGCTCAAGTCGCCAACAATGCGTTGGGCTTGGGTTCCGCCCTGAACAATCAAAATAGCCCCTGTAAATGCCATCACCACCGCCACCAAAAGAGCGGAACGATTGGTGACTTCATGGGCTTGATGGATGGTCGCCCGCCACTCAATCTTGCGCCAGTTGGCGCAGACCGAGAGCCAAAGCTGCCAGGAGGTTCGTAAGGCCGAAAGTTCCTCCAGGGTCCAGCGCCCCATAGCCGAAACGATGGGAATGGTTTTTGGCGTGCTCACCTCTTCGACTTTTGTATCCGCGGCCATCGTTTTACCTGATTAAAGAAGTCATAACATAATCGACACAGAACAACGCCACCGCACAGGCGACGACCTGGGCGTTCACCGCCCGGCCCACACCCCTCGATCCGGACTTTGCATTCAAACCAAAATGACTTGAAACGATGGCGATAACAAAACCGTAGACCAATGCCTTCTCGATTCCCACCAGATAGTCCTCGGGTTGTAAACGGTCAAAGAGAGAGAAAAAGAAGGTATTGTATTCCAGGTCGAATAGTAGTCTGGCGGACAAGGCCCCACTTAAAACCGCCATCAGATTACCAAACACGGTAAGCACCCCCATGGACAAGACCATCGCCAGGGTGCGGGGTAGAATCATCAATTCATAGACATCCAGAGCGAGAATCCGCAGCGCATCAAGCTGTTCCGTAATGCGCATGGTCGCAAGCTCAGAACAATTGTTCGCGCCTACCCGACCGCTGAACATCAGGCCTATCAAAAGCGGCGCCACTTCACGAAAGGTTGAGAAACCGGCGAACCAGCCCACCAAATCATAGACACCAAATTTTTTCACATAAACGGCGGTCTGCAGAACCATGATGACGCCGGTAAACGCGGCGGTCAGCATAATAATGAGCAGCGATTGCTCGCCATAGCTGCGCATGGAACGAAAGAATTCATCGCCATCGATTTTAAAACGAAAGAGACGCTTACAAAGACGCCCCAGGACGAGAGATACGCCACCGGTTTCATGGACAAATTGCAGTGCCACTTCGCCGACATTTGTCACAAGACGCAACATAATCTCTATGCTATAGCACAAAAAGGAAAGGAAAGTTGAGTCCCTAAAAGCACACTTCTTCGATGGAAAATATTGCTGAAATTCTACCCTTTTTTGCCCTGGCGCTGGCCGGTGTCTTAGGAGGCTTTATCAACATCACCGCAGGTGGCGGCTCACTCATCGCCATCCCTGCACTTTTACTCATGGGGCTGCCGGAAAACGTCGCCAACGGCACCCTGCGTATCGCCATTCTCGTGCAAGTCGCCGTGGCCTGCGCAAAATACCTGCATGCGGGTCGGGTACCGCTCAAACCACTGCGAACCATTCTACCTTTAAGCCTCGTGGGCGCCCTTTATGGCGCCTATATTGCCACCCAAATCAGCAACGCTGCGTTTAAACCGGTTTTGTCCCTCGTCATTATTGGCTCGGCGCTGGTTGTCGCTTTACGCCCATCAAGCACAGGGAAAAGAATCGCACTGCCCAATATTTTGCTCTGGCCAGCCCTCTTTGCGGTAGGGTTTTACGGGGGATTCATCCAAATCAGCGTTGGCTATCTCATTCTCTTTGCCTTGATTTTGTGTGCCGGCCAGGACTTAGTGCAAGCCAACATCTATAAACCCTTTGTTGTGCTCACCTACACACCTTTCGCACTTTTTATCTTTGCCAAACAAGGCTTGGTGGTTTGGGAATACGGACTTTGCCTGGCCTTGGGACAAGGTCTTGGTGGTTATATCGCCGCCACTGCCAACCTTAAATACGGGGAAAAAATTATCCGCCCCATCCTGCTGGCGGTGGCACTCTTTTCTTTAGGATTGATTGTTCTTCGCTAGGCGTGCACCACTCTACCCTCCCACCGGTTTAGGATGTAGAGCACTGCCCACTTTCTGAATTGCATTGCAAGTCCTGCTCGTTATCACAGTCGATATTGCTCACACACCACTGGCCGTCACCGCAGGTTGGTCCGCAAGGTCCACCACAATCCACATCGGTTTCACCCATATCCTGGATGTCATTGAGACAATGTAATGCAGGAACCGAATTGCCTTGCCCATCACAGAACCCTGCTGGAGTGGAGTCCGGATTTGGGTCCAACATCCCTGCCTGCACATTAGAGCAAACTCCATCCGTGCCACCTCCCACATCACTAAAGCAGGCTCTGCAACTTTGGTTGCAGCGTTCATCACAGCATATCTTATAATTAGGCACACTCGGATGGGCCAGACAGCGGCTATCCTCCCCTGTACACTCGCTGGATGCATCCGTGCCTGCTAAGAGACAAGCTTCCCCATTTTCTTTGGGGCCACTCATTTCCTGAGTCCAGTTACCATTGTTTCCCCAACACAGATCATAGAGGTCATCACAAAAACCACTCGCGCATTCGTCATCTGCTGCACAAGTTGTATTAAAATTATTAATCAGACAGGTCCCATCATCGCAGCTGTACCCCCCTTGGGTCTGCGGGCAATCCAAATCAAAAAGACACTCTTTTCCTGCCGCATCACAAGGAGTATAAACTGAACTCTCATCATCCGGATCGTGAGCCCCGCCACAATCAACATCCGTCTCTCTGCCATTTCGCGTGTCATCCGCCGCAAAGGTCAGAGAGGCAGATGCGCACTTATATTCGCCTGCAATTTCTACACACTTTTTACTCAAGCAGTTGTCCGCATTTGGGGTGTTCGTACCATCCGCACACAGCGCACCCGCCCCACAAGGCGCACAAGAACCGCCGCAATCCTCATCTGTCTCGTCCTCGTCGGTGGTCCCATTGCTACAGTGACTTGCCACGTCCACACAAGCGGAAACATCAAATTCACACGAAGCCGAACATGCTAAGGTGCCCCGGACAAAACCAAAGTCTCCGCATTCGAGACCAGCAAGGTTGTTTCCATCACAGGGCTCTGGAAAAAGGGAATAACGATTAGCAGAAACAGGCGTCCAAGAACCCTCGCCAATGCTAAGTGAAGCATCCCCTTCCCCGTAGGCTTGGCTGAAAAAGAGACCTATGTCCCGACGCCTGTTGCCACAGAGTTCCGGTTTCGCACAGCCATCAAAGACAGGCCGGCACAAAGCATTGCAGGTAAAGGTTCCAGAGGCCCCCAGTGTACTTTGGCCGTTAAACAAATCGTCAACCAGAGAGCATTCGGCCACGTTTTCTCCGAAAACTGAGTCCACCGTACTGTCCGCATTGGTTTCACAGAATTCGACACCCTCAACCACCCCATCCCCGCAGTGGGCATAAGGAGTACCTTCGCAGGCAGAAAAGTCTAAGCGACAGCCGCTGGTGCAGCTGACTTCGCCCTCTCCCATACTGTATTCGCTGCAAGCAACCACATAATTGTCTGAGAACTCAAAGTAGTCACTCGGCGCGGCGCTGCCATCGCATTCCTCACCGAACGCCCAATCGACACGACCATTGCCGCATCTTGGCGCGGGGCGACAGCCGCTCGTATCGAATTCACAACTGTCCTTGCAGGCAAGCGAACCTACTCCTGGAAGGTAACCGAAGTCTCCACAGCTCAACCCCTGCACATCATCCCCATCGCATTGCTCTGGAAACTCCTGCTCTCCATCATTATCGCAACCGAGCTGGCACGCCACCTGGTACTCATCCTCAGAGGAACGCACACAGCTAAGGCCTGCCTCTGCGCACTCATTCACAAGCGTGCATTCGGCACGAAGGTAAAGAAAAGAGCCCTGCACTTCTGGCCCGTCCCCGCCGTCATTAACCACAGCGAAGTTTCTGAATTTATTTCCCCATACCTCACCCATCACCGTCGGCACCGCGAGGGCGGGCATAACGAAAGTAATCTCTGTTGTGCTCGGGGTGCCAACCAATGTCGCATCAACAGCACTTCCGTCCACTTCCAGTACCACCTTCGCATCGGTGGTAAAGTTTTCGCCGCTGACGGTCACCTGAGTGGTTACGCTCGGCGGACCATAGCCGGGTTCGATACTGACAATGGCTGGCGCGGGAGTCTCTTGCTCTTGCGCCTCGTATGTAAAAGCATCGCCCAGGCTGGCCTCTTCTCCATCCGGATTGAGCAAAACAAGATCAACGTTGGTATCCTGGGTTGGCGTCTCTGTGCAGGCGGGGAGCTGCACAATTAAAACCGAGGCGGAAAGCCAAACCACATCACTCGCCGTCGTGTTTGTGGCAAAACAATTTCCTGAACTATCACTGATGCTCAAAGTGGCTCCGGACTCAAAGGCCTCCCCCACCACCAAAACCCCATCCTGAACTTCGATGGCAGCGCCTGAATTCGGCAGAAGGCGGTTCAGACTTAGCTCTGGCTCATCATCCGTATAGGTAAATGCAGACCCGGCACTTTGCCCATCACTGTTTTGCACCTGCACCACAGCCGTCACCCCCACATCACCAGGAAGAGACAACACTTCAAGGACACTTTCGCTGCGCGAGAGCACCGTAGCCTCGACCCCGTCAAAAAAGACCTTGGCCCCCTGCGTATCAAAATCACTTCCCTCTAAGCTCACGGTGGTTCCACCCCGGTAGGTTCCGGTGCTGGGTTCCACATAATAGAGGGCGGGGGCCGCTGCTGTCGGCTCCACATAGCTATAGGTGGACGTTGATTTTTGCCCATCCGGATTGGTCAGGGTGACACTCACATCGCCAGCGCTACCGGTTGGTGCGGTAACGGTCATGCTCGATGTGCTATTGAATTGCACAGAGGTTGCGGAATAGCTGCCAAAACTCACGGTTGCGCCATCCTGGAAGCCTGTGCCGCTCAACACCACCACCGTTCCTCCAGCCTCTGGCCCGGAGCTTGGCAGCAAAGCCGTGACCGATGGGGCGGGCACCGCATAGGTGAAAGCCTGGGCCAATGTGGCGCTTTGCCCATCTGGATTCAGCACCATCACATCCACAACCCCTGCCCTGCGTGCTGGGGTGGCTGCGACCAGCTCACTTGCAGAATTATAAGTTACAGAGCTCGCACTTGTGCCGCCAAAATAGATCTGCACCCCTGCCTGAAAATTCGTCCCTGTTAAGGTCACCGCTAAGCCACCGGAGGTAGAACCACTGCTTTGGTCGATTGCACTCAGGGTTGGGCTGGGGGCGGTGGGGTTGGTATAAGTAAAGGCCTCATTCAGAGAGCCTGAAAGTCCGTCAAGATTTGTCACCTTGATGGTCACCGTTCCTTCAGCCTGAGATGGGGTCGTCGCGGTCAAAACACTTTCGGAGACATAAGCAAGAGCCGCCGCTGGCGTATTCCCAAAGGAAACGCTTGCACCCTCAAGGAAATTTTCACCCATAATGGTAACAACCTGGCCACCAGCAACAATCCCCGTGTCTGGCGACACCTGGGCTACGGTTGGCGCCGGATTCGTATAAGTAAAGCCTTCCCGTAAGATTGCAGTCTGGTTATCGGCGTTAAAAACCTGGACATCAACCACCCCGGCGCTCGCTCGTGCCGGCAAGGTCAAGGTCAGGGAGGTTGTACTCTCAGGAACAATACTGCTGATGATGTTTTCACCAAGGGCCACGCTCATCGGGCTGGTAAAATCAGTGCCACTTAAGGTGAGTGTTGCACCGCCTTCTCTGCTGCCACTTTCTGGCGTCACCGCGCTCAGGGTTGGTGCTGGCCCGGCCGGTTCTTCGTAAGTAAATGCGCCAGCAAGCGTATCGCTTTGACCATCTGGATTCGTCACCACAACATCAACAGCCGTATCCCTGGCACAGGTATCACATGCCGGGACGTACACCAGCAATTGGCTACCATCCTCATTGATGCTCTGGACTTGCGCTGCATTTTCACCAAAAGATACCCCCGGTAGCTCGCCAGCACGGACATAAAAGGCCTCACCCTGAATCGTTAAGGGCAGGCCACCTACTTTGGGACCACTTGTTTCAGAGAGCGAAGTGATGCTTGGCGATGGCGGCAAATAGGTCCAGGAGTCAGGCGCCGTGGCCGCAGCCCCATTCGAATCCCTGACCACAACAGCGGCCGTTCCCTGCAGACGCGCATCATCAAAGGCGGCGGGCGACAAGCAATAGACCCGGTCATAGTTTTCAAGGTCCAGCGTTGTTTGTTCTTCGTTCAGACTTTCTCCAGGCAGAACGCCGGAGCAAGTTGCCGCCGCGCGTCCTATATCCACGCTCACCCAATCGCCAAAGTTCTTGCCGTAAACATAAAAAGAAGTGCCGCCGGTCTCAGGGCCGCAAGCCGCACTCTCATCGTATGCGGCTGGACACGCCATAGAAGAGTGCACACCCCAAAACTCAGGTGTTTTGTAAAGCGCCGCCGAATACGCCGTCGCGTTTGGACTTAAATCTTCGTCGCTAAGAGCTGTTAAGACCTCGGCCGAGAGTTCGATGCCGATAACGTCAACACCGATAAAAAGCAGTGCGGATTCGGCGTTCATTTGGGTGCCATCAAACTCCACCGATTCCACCGAAATACCGGAGTTCTGTGAAGCCATCAGTGGCTCCTCGCCTATGGGCTGAAAGCTTTCATCAAGTTCAAAAAGGTAAAGGTCCACATCCTGGTCCAACTCTTCAAGGGCAAGAGAAAAGCGATAGCCTTTGGGCACCAAAACCAAATATCCTTGGTCAACATCATAGCCACCAACGGTGCCCTCTTCTGCCTCAACAACACTGCTGGCTAAAGCTGAGCGCGAAAACAAGTTGGAGTCAGGGAAGGCCTCGACAGAACCTGTGTAGGCAGAAATTTGCTGCTCCTCTGTCGGCATTGGAATCGTATAGCCTGAAGGCGGCTGCGGAACGGCGCCGTTGGGATTGCCAATGATGCGTAGAAAGGACTGGTGCTTGACGTCGGAGTCACCCATTTGCGCGGCCACGATCAGGCCACCAACCACGAAGAGTGCATTGGTCGGCGCAAAAGTCAGCGCCATCACTTTTTCATCGCCTGGACCTAAGTCCAGAGCAAAACTTTCTCCAGCCACAGGCGCGGCAATATCAAGTAAATTCTCCAGTGGCGCAACGGTCACTCCTGGCGCCAACCGCACATCGAACTCCAGGGATGTGCTCTCCGTGCTTTGATTGGAAACCACGAAAAAAGTGCGTGAATAAGACCCAACCTCAATGCCTGATTCGAAGCTTAAGGTCTCTGGCGTCACAACAATAGGATTGGCCTGGGACGCCGGGTCAATGCCCGCAATCAAATCTTCAAGGTTGGATTTATCGTTACGATTAAGATCAAAGGCGAGGCTCCCAGAGCTTGTCACCGGCCCGAATGTTGGTTTGTTGAGCTGACCTTTCTTCAAAGTCAGGACTGCTTCATTTTTGGCAACCAAGACCTCTTCACTCTCTGCGTTTAAGGAAGCAAAATAGGAGACTTCAATCAGGGCATCCTTGACCTTTTGGTTAGGAATCGTGAAGGTCCCCATGGCCAGATTTTTTTCTCTGTTGATGGTCAGGGGCGAGGCACTCAAAACCCCTTCAATGCTTGCCTCCGCACGCAAGGTGTCGAGCGTGTCTTCGCTCAGTTTGCTCAAGGCCAATTCTTTGGGCACTTGCAGGGTGAAACTCTCAACATTTGGCTGACAACCCAAGACACCGAAAACCACAGCCAGAGTCACTAAACTTAGATACTTCATCATCGAACTCCTCATCCTATGGTAGCGGGCTATGCACTCGAATGCTGGTACTATCTTCCGGCTGTAATAAATAGGCGGTGGTCAGAGCACCGGCAACAAGGGCCGCACTGCCGCCCCAAACCCACCAGGAAGTGTACCAAGGTTTAATTGTAGACTCATCAATGAGCTGCACCTGGAAGAGCGTGGTCTCGTTACGCTGCACCACAACATCTTGCTCAAAGGGTAAATAACCGGATTTCAGAACTTTGACCCGATGCCGTCCAATCTGCAAATCCTTGAGTGGCGGCAAAGGTATTTCCCCCTTCTCTTCCTCATCAATGTGGACCAAGGCTCCCTCTTGGGCGCTGACCACTTGCAAACGACCGGTATAAGTCTTGGCATTATCATCAAAGATGAAGCTGACCATGGGGCCAACCAGCTCCACAAGCCCCTTTACCTCACCACGCCAGGTGCTGGCCTGTCGCTCTAAGACAAGAGCTTTTTCCACGTCAAAAAGCTCCAGTGTCAAAACCCAATCATCCCCAACTTTTCCCAAGGAAGAGGTCAGCATTAAATTCGCCGCAGCAGCTTTCCCCAGATCCGCAATACAACCCGGCTCGTCACAACCCAATTCCTGAGCCTCAATTTGCTGCCCAACGAGTGCCCGCAGGTCGTTGCGCGAAATGACCTGGTAGCTGTCGTCAAGTTGCGCCTTGACCTCTGCGGAAAGGACCGCCGAGAGACTCTCCCCCGCCATCGGCTCCAAGTCAGGGGATGTCACCTTCATATCCATAATGGCTAAGGTTAAGATGTCTGGATTCGAGTTGGGTTCCTTGGATTCTCCCACATCAGCATTGACCGCTACCGCAGAAAAGAAAACAAAACCTACTGTTGTCAGATTACGAAAAAAGCTCATTGATTCATCCTTGCGCAGAGAACAGCCTTACCTAGACCTTTAGGTGTGAAAAGACAAGCACCTATTCTACAAGTAAAGGACTTAAGACTTTGTAATTAAAGCAACAAAGGACTTTAACAGGTCGGATGATTCCGGGCTCGGAACAAATCGACTCAGGACATTTTCCTTGGTGGCACCGGGCATAGAATTGATATAACCGTCAATATAATAGGTAAAACGATGCTTATTGGTCAGATGATCCAGCTCCGGGTGAAACTGGGCAGCCCAAATTGGCTTATCTTTAACCTTAAAGGCCTGTAGCGGACACAAAGGACTTTGAGCCAGATGTTCAAACCCATCGGGCAAAGTGACCACCCTATCCTTATGCCCTAACTGAGCCATAAACTTCTGCGGTAAGTTACCAAAGAGAGGATCTTCTTTCCCTGCCGCAGTCAACTCCAGCTCGTAGGTCCCGACCTCCGTGTTCTCTGGGTCAAAGATGACTTCGCCGCCTAAAGCTCTCGCCATCGCCTGAAATCCGTAACAAGAGGAGAAGGTCGGTTGCCCCTCAACAACGATTTCTCGCAAGCAATCCATAAAACCTTCAAAGTGGGGCAAGTTGCCTTTCGACACATAGTAGTCACCACTACCGCCCACACTAATCACATCGTATTTCTTGAATTCAGATTTTGAAGGAGCCCCGGCCAAAAGGTCGTGGCAAACGACTTGCTCAAGCTCTAAACCTGAGCGTTGGGCAAAACACTCATGTTCCTGGCCACGCATCGGGTCATCATCATTACGCGCCTGCAAAAGAAGCATTTTGAAAGATTTTGGTACCATTTTTCCAGTCGAGACAAATGCTGTTAAGTGATACCTTGTAATACCGCTTGGGCTGGAGCTCAAGCGGCTGGTCTCAAAAATTTAATTTAAATTTTTGTATTGAGACGCTTACCCAGAGAACCTTTGTTCTCCCGCTGTCGAATCATCGACCGCGCACGGTTGAGCTGGGAGAGTTCCGCTTCCAGATTGCTTTCATGCTCTGCTAGAAGCTGAACAATTTGTTCGTTCTGCTCCATGCTCAACTTAAGGAAATTTTCGACTTCGTCACGCTCGCTCCCCGGCTCGGCCTCGCTTAGCGGGGATTCTGTATCAAGCACCTGCAATTCTTCCATCAGGCGCTGACGTTGAGTCATAAATTCACGCAATTGTTCACCGTTGCCATCTCTGGGCAACGGTAAACTGGTCAACGCCCGCAATAAATGCAGGCGTCTTTGCGTTACTTCACTCATGCACTAGCCGACATCAACTTTGGGGAAGTGGCTTCCTGCCCTTCCACCTTTTGTACTGCCTCACCCCACGCCTCACGTAAACCTTCAAGATGCAGAATAATCTCATCAATGGGCTCAACCTGCATCTTCAGACTACCTTCCTGTAAGCGCTCAATCATATAATTATAAAGCTGCTCCAGATTAGCACAAAGGTCAGGTGCTTTGGAATGGTCCAAAGTGCTGGTCAATTCACTGATAATAGCAGTTACACGACCAATCGATTCACCTTTCGTCGCCGTATCCCCATCAGCAATGGCTTGTCGCGCTTGCCGACCAAAACGGATAGCGCCATCATAGAGAGCCAAAAGCAGCTGTCCTGGGCTGGCGGTTACATATTTATTCTGACGATAACGTCCTAGATGTCCGGTAGTCATTTTATTCTCCTATTTTTTCTTGTTATTATTCAATGAAGCGATCTGACTAGCCAAATAGGCTCCTTGCCCTTGAATTTGTGTCATCATTTGCTCCAATGCCATAAATTGCGATTCAAGTTGTGCCCGGTAGGCATCAGCCCTATCTTCCAAGCGCACGATATCTTCATCCAGAGAGTCAACACGTGAATCGATACCGTTTTTACGAATCGTCAAAAGACCATCGACGTAATCCGTATAATTTTCAGCTAAATCATCAACTAATTTTGCAATACCTTGAGTGGAATTTGCTGTGTCGTTGATAAAAAGTCGTGATACGGCCACACTGTCGTCGGTTAATGCATCCTTAAAATCCGTGGAACTCAGTGCTAATGTACCATCTTTTTCTAAGGTGATGCCCGCCGCACGAAGAGATGTATAATCCCCGCTCAGGCCGCTCACCGCGCCAGTGAAGGTACTGGTCAAGTTTCGACGTAAATTCCGCAAGGTCGAATCACCAAAAAGTTTAGAGGAGTCAGCCCCCGTATCCGGGTTGTAGGAAAACTCGGAATTAATTCTCTTGATGATCGTGTTGTACTGATCAACAAATCCCTGAACTTTCGATTCGATTCCGGACTGGTCGACGGAGATTTCTATCTCAATCGCATCGGAGGTTGTCGCTTCCAGGTCAAGTGTCACGCCTGGAATGACATCATTAATGGTGTTGCTTGAGCGACTGATATTAAACCCATCGATATTAATAGACGCATCCGTCGCTGCTTGCTTTTCATTGGATGCGCGGACAAAGTTCAACACATTCTCTTCTTGCAACAATCTAGACTCATCAAAGGTGATGGCGTTTGCAACTCCGGTCTTATTGCCCGAAACCTGCACATAATAATTTGTCCCATCGAAAAGTAAACCGGCGGTAACATCTGCACCGGAAGCGTTAATTTTAGAAGCGATTGTTGTGGCGGTGTCACCGGCTTCGATTTCCACTTCAACCGCAGTCTCTGAGCCAACCGTAATTCCAAGCGCCCCGCTGATCATCAAAGCGCTCGTTGCTGATGAACCCAATGAGTCAGTATATGTTCGCTCCGCTGAAGCCAGAGTCGAAATGGTCATAGAATAACGACCAGGAACCGCATCCCCATCGGCGGCTACGGTTGCTTTGGTGGTATCGGAAGAAGAAGCACTGTAAACAAAAAACTCTTTGGTTGTGTCCAAGTCCTTGGCCTTGGTCTCCAGGGCATCAATCATGCCTTCAATCGAGCTGTAAGTGGTCTTATGAATGCCTAAGTTGGATTTTTGCCGCTGTAGGCGATAAATGGGCGCTTTTGAGGCGTTGACCAGAGCGTCAACGATAGCGGAAGTATCGAGACCAGAACTCAGACCCGAAAATGTAATACCAGACGAGGAACCCATGCTCTATAACCTCCTGCAGTCAGAGAGCTAAAAATAACACAATTTTAGTAACTTAGTAACCCCATCGCCACAATGCCATCACGCTTACATCGACGAGAGAATATATTCCTTTAGAAAAAAAGGTGGATGGATGGAAATTTAGGCGGATTTTCAGCCAAGCCGAGGCTTAGCCGAAAAACCGCTTTTGTTTCAATAGGTTAGCCCTAGGCCAGCAGGGACAAAACCATGCCTGGCATGGAATTAGCCTGCGACAGCACCGAAACACCCGCCTGCATGAGGATTTGGTTTCTGGCCATCGAAGCCGTCTCTGCAGCCACATCCACATCCCTAATCCGCGAATTTGCCGCCGATAAGTTCTCGTGGATTGAGCCCAGGTTAGAAATTGTGACAGAAAGCCTGTTCTGCACAGCTCCTAAAGTGTTACGGCGTGCAGCCACCCTTTCAATAGCCGTATCTACTGCAGTAATCGCAAGTTGCGCAGTCGTCGCCGTACTCACAGTTTTACCCGCTGTACTTAACGCCGTTGCAGTCGATGTTGCTAAAGACATGGTGATGCGGTCATTTCCAGAGTTGAGAATCCCAACTTGAAAAGACACACCGCCAGACATTGCACCATTAAGCAGAGTTTGGCCATTATACTTGGTCACCTCGACAATTCGATTGATCTCTGATTCGAGAGTCTGAAACTCTTGATCCAGAGCCGAACGGTCAGACGCAACCAAGGTTCCACCAGTGGCAGCTTGCACCGCCAACTCGCGCATCCGGCCAAGAAGTCCCCCAATTTCGTTAAGGGCTCCTTCTGCTGTTTGAATCATACTCACCGCATCATTCGAGTTACGCTGGGCCTGTGATAAACCACGTAGGTGAGCACTCATCTTGGATGAGATAGCTAACCCTGCAGCATCATCTGCAGACCTGTTAATGCGCATCCCCGAAGAGAGGCGAGCAATGTTTTGGGCAATATCCCCTGTTGTTTTCTGTAGATTGCGCTGTGCGCCTAAAGAAGCAACATTGGTTAACATAGATAATGCCATGTTTTCTCCTGTTTTTCCTCCTAATGTTTTAACTCATGAAGTGTATCCTATTGTTCTTGTTAAAGCCGAAACCTTAACAAGGTAAACGCCGTGCCTTTCGAATCGTCGAACTCGACAAAAACTTTAGGAGGTATCGAATATTTTTTGAGTTTTAATCTGGAGCAGACCGATTTGGCCTGCTCCAGATCTAGATGAAAACTTTTAAGCTAAGAGACTCAGCGCCAAACCAGGCATGGTATTAGCCTGCGCCAACACCGATACACCCGCTTGCATCAAGATTTGATTACGAGAGAGATTCGCAGTCTCTGCTGCTACATCCACATCCCTAATCCTTGAATTCGCCGCTGAAAGGTTTTCATGAATACTACCTAAGTTAGAAATCGTCACCGCAAGACGGTTTTGCGCCGCACCTAAGTTGTTGCGACGTGACGACACCTTATCGATGGCCGAATCCACCGTAGTGATGGCCAACTGGGCATGAGTCGCCGTCGTTAAAGACGATGTACTTGTACCCAGAGATGAAGATAATGCTGTTGAAATGGTTACCGCAATTCTATCATTGCTAGAATTAAGGATCCCCACTTGGAAGCTCACTCCACCTGAGAGTGCACCGTTTAGCAAATTTGAACCATTATATTTCGTCACATTAACAATCCGATCGATTTCAGATTCTAATGCTTGAAACTCCTGGTTCAACGCTGAACGGTCACTGGTAGTCAAAGTTCCCCCAGTAGCTGACTGCACGGAAAGCTCTCGCATCCGCGTCAACAACCCTGAGATTTCATTTAACGCTCCCTCTGCCGTTTGGATCAAGCTTACCGCATCATTTGCATTTCGCTGTGACTGTGCCAGTCCGCGAATATGTGCACCCATTTTGGCGCTGATGGCCAAGCCCGCAGCATCA
>CAXGWX010000052.1:0-15736 GCA_964013445.1 uncultured Bdellovibrionales bacterium
ATCATAAGTTCTGTCTGTGATTTCGCCATAATTCCTCCCATTGTGTTCTTGTTCTTTTAAATAATTGTCGCTTTAAGGGAGCCGCCTTAGTCTATGAGCAAAAAGTATACCAGCTTCCTAAATTGCTAAAAGCTTGAATAAGTTGGCTTTTGGCGTACCCACAAGGGGATCAGGGTGGGGCATTTTGAAAAAAGCTGGGTATATGCACCGCATTGCTCTGATAAGGGAAGGCGGCTTTGGATATCAAACATCTGCAGAAGAGCGCTTAAAACCTCTGAGGGATTTTCGAAAGCACGCGCCCTCGAATTAGCGTCCGTTTCAAAAACCCACACAAGATCTCGCCATCCGCAGACAGGTGTCACCAATGAGGCTGAAAAGCAAACAACAAAGTTGATGTTTGCTTTATAAGGAATAATTTTCGAAAAAACGAATCCCTAATCAGCAAATGCAAAGTCTGGAATTTGCTCAACGGCGGTAAGTACACCGCCGAGGGGATGCTCTTCTAAGAAGGCCTGCTCGTAATCGGGGGTGAAATCATTCTTCAGCAAGCCCACCTTCGCGCCCATGGCGATGGGCAACGAGAGGTCGAGTTCAAAGATGTCACCGATCACGACAAGGTCGGTCCATTCCAGTCCATGATCGACAAGGAGTTGATTGAGTACGGCGTGATATTTTTCTCGTCTAAGCAACACCGGTCTCGGTAGGCCTGGCAGGTCCATGGATTCGGGGACCGCATCAAAGTTGTCGTCGAGGACATACTTCTTGGCAGAGCCGTGCACCCGCTCGACCAGCCAATCGAGGCTGCAGCCACCCTCAGGGGTCTCGCCTAAAGAACGCAGTTTGTTGCGCACCGGCTCGGTGTGGGAGTTTGTTACCACGTAGGTGGCGGTGTCTTTAAGCGACTCAAGCACGGTTTTCGCCCCGGGGCGAAAGCAGTTGTTGGTCTTCGGGTAGTTGTATTTGTAGAGAATGCCATCGAGGATTCGGCTGCGTTCTTCCTTAGAGTTGAAGGCGCCTGCATGATCGAAGACCTTGCGGGCGATGGGCATCATTCGTAGATAGGGGTCGACGATGGCCGGCGCAACAATACGTCCGCCAAAATCCCAACCATAGATATGGGGATTCTCTGCGACTTCGGCTTCAAAGCGGGTGGCCAGGTCCAGGACTTCGTCGAGGGGCAGGCCGGAGAGGGTGCTTACATCCTCAAGGTAGCCTTGGCGGTAGGGATGTCCTTCTTCTTCCGCATCGGTCATGGTTCCATCAAAATCTAATACCAGCAGGCGAGTCATGGTGTTTTCCTTTATCTTCGTGGTCGCTTCTCTCAGCCCATCCTTAAGAACAGTCCCTCAAGTGCCTCAGGCTGCAGGCTTCCAGTTTTTTCTTCCGGCGCACTAAAGCAGAATTCCCTCTGAATTTAAAGTGTCATTTGGGGCATTATACCAATTTATGCTGGAACCACCGCTCCGACGCCATGATAAGGCAAACACTGGTCGACTAGTCCTCAGCGTCCGATTCAATGATGGTCTCTGAATTTCCTTGCCTTTTGTCCTTGAGAATCTCCTGAAAGGTTCGCTGCACCGATGTTTCCGCTGGCTGCGTTTCATAGTAGTGGCGTAAGTCGCTGTGTTGTGGGGGCGTTGCATCCGGTCGTTTTTTCCACTGATCTATAGTGGTTCTATCCGAAGCTTTTTGCATATAGCTTGCTGCGGCTGACTCGGCCATATGGGCTGTTTCAAGGGGATTTTTAGCATGACGCTGTGAAGTGCATGCCGAAGCATAGCGAATGAATGTGCCATCCTCTGCGACCTGGAATGGAAAGGCGCGACAAACCCATGGTCGGATGGGGTAAATGCTGCAGCGGTCATCGTCATCCAGGAAAACACAGCGCCCATCGACCTGTTTTAAGCTGGGGTAGTCCACATGTTTTTTTGCTGAAGGATGCGGCGTCAATGTGGCGATAGCCCACCCGAAGCCCGCATCATGAAGTCGGCGAATGTCACTGAGTCGCAAAGTCGTGACGTGTGGCGCAACACAACAGCTCTCTTTACAATTTTTGCAGTCGGGAGCGATACGGGAATCATATCGGTGTTCAAACTCGACTTTGATTGGAGCAGGAGCGACTGGCTCATGGGTGCAAATCTGTTCAGCACGTTGTCGACAAGCAGAGAAATCAACGCGACCATCGTGATGTAGGCCTGTTTGTTTTGTCGGGTCGTCCTTAGACATGCGTAGGTTGCCCTTAGCGTGAGGGCTTTTTGCGGCGCCCGGAATTTTGCTTTTGGATTTTTATCTTGTGCCCCAGGGCGCGCTCAAGCTTTCTTACGGTGTCACTGTCCTCGGGTGTGACAAAGGTGATTGCCTTGCCCTTCCTTTTCGCCCGTGCGGTTCGGCCCACGCGATGAATATAGTCGTCGGGATCGCGGGGCATATCGTAGTTGATGACATGCGAGACGTTGGCGATATCGAGTCCCCGCGAGACCACGTCGGTCGCCACCAGAAAATCGATATCCCCTCGTCGGAAATCCTCCAGGGCCACGACCCGCTCTTGCTGGGTGCGCTCGCCATGGATCGCATCGCAATAATAGCCGGCTTTGTGAAGAGTGCGGTCGAGTTTTTGAACGCCGCGTTTGGTGGCTACGAAAATAAGCGCCGATTCGACCGTCCTGTCGTCTAAGATGTCCATGATGAGGTCGAGCTTGCTTCTCTGGTTGACCGCAAGAAACCGTTGTTCGATGGCATCCACGGGGACCTGTCGACCAATTTGGACACTCATTGGATTTCGCAGATAATCTTTTGAGACACGCCGAACATCTTTACCGATGGTGGCTGAGAAGAGGAGGGTCTGACGCTCCTTGGGCAATTGGTTGAGAATGCGGCGCAGGTCCGGCAAGAAACCCATATCAAACATTCGGTCGGCCTCATCGAGAACCACATAGGAGATCGACCCGAAGTCGACATTGCCAAAACGCACATGCTCCAACAAGCGGCCAGGGGTGGCGATGATCACATCGGTTTTTTCTACGAGGGCCTCTTTTTGTGGAGGAAAGGGCATGCCCCCGACCACGCAGAAGGAGCCCATACCACTGTGGTAACCCAAGCCGGCGAAGTTTTCGTCGATTTGTATTGCCAGCTCCCGAGTCGGCGTCAGCACCAAGGCGTGTGTCTTGCCCCTCTCCTTATCTATCAGGCGCTCGAGCAGGGGGATCAGAAAGGCCGCTGTCTTGCCCGTTCCGGTTTGGGATGCAACAATGACGTCGTTGCCATCCACGGCCAAGGGGATGACCTCGGCTTGAACAGGTGTCATTGTTTCATAACGCATGTCGCGGACGCCCTCACGGACGCGAGGATCTAATTCCAAGAGGTCGAAACTACCGGGCGTCAAGTTTGATTGTTCAGAAATACTGGGGCTCCTATTGAAGGCATCCTGGTCACTTATCTTAGATATGAAATTTTAATCAAGCTAAACTTTGGCGGGGCTGCTTTTAATTAAGTTTTATCTGCACAAACGGTTCTTAAGGGCATAGAGGGGCGATAATTTTTTAGCATGCACATGATTGTGGTCTTTAGTCCTATCGTGGTCTTGCTTGAAATTACTCAACATTAATCGGGGAGATAGGCTGTAGACTCTTTCCTTTTGCCGGATAATTTGGCAAGAATGCTTCCGTGTCAGATTTGAACAGAGTGACCAGAGAGTTTTGCCGATGCTAAAGTCTAAGTTTCCTTGGTTGATTGCCTGTCTCACCATCTTGGCCCCAAGTATTGCCTGGGCTGGTGGTGGCGAGGGTGGTCATGCAGTTATCACCAATATCGCCATGTGTATGGTTGCGGCCAGTGCTTTTGGCTTTCTGATGAAGATCACCAAGCAACCCCTTTTGCTTGGCTATATCCTGGCCGGTGTGTTGATTGGGCCAATCGGTCTGCAATTTATCACGGACGAAAGTGAAATTCTCACTGTGGCAGAGATTGGTCTGATTCTACTGCTTTTCATGATTGGTCTTGAAATCGATCTTAAGAAAATGCTCTCGGCGGGACGTCTCGTTATTGTCACCGGAGCGGTTCAGTTCCCCATCTGCGTGGCGCTCGGCTACGTCATCTTCAATGGTGTGAGTACCCTCGGCATCCAGGTTGGCTCCGGCACCTACGGAACCCTCTACGCTGCTTTGGCCATCGGCATCAGCAGTACGATGATTGTGGTCAAACTCCTCTACGATAAGATGGAGCTCGACACTTTGCCTGGGCGAATCACCATCGGCATTCTGGTTTTTCAAGATCTCTGGGCTATCATTGTTCTGGCGATTCAACCGAACCTGAGCAATCCGGAAATTCTTGGTATTCTGGGCACCTTTGGTAAGGGGGCGCTGCTGGTCGGATTGGCATTGGGCTGCACCAAGTACGTGCTTCCCAGAGTCTTTCGCAGCGTCGCAAAAATCCCTGAGTTGATGCTGGTCATCTCTTTGGGTTGGTGTTTTCTGGTCTGCCTGGTGGCAGCAAATCCCAAAGTGGGGCTCTCCATGGAAATGGGCGCCTTGATTGCTGGTATCACCATGGCGACTTTCCCTTATAACGTGGATGTCATCGCCAAAGTTATCAGTATTCGTGACTTCTTTATCACTCTCTTCTTTGTTGCCTTAGGAATGCAGATCCCAGTGCCTGAAGCCAGCATTCTCGGGATTGCTGGAATCATTGTGGTCTCCGCCCTTGCGGTGCGGACCATTGGTGTGTTCCTCGTGCTCTATGTGGTCAAGGCAGGACATAGGACCTCGTTGCTCACCACCATCAACCTCTGTCAGATCTCTGAATTTACCCTGGTTATTCTTTCTATTGGGGTCGGCTACGGCCATATTGAAAAGGAGACCATGACATCGGTCATCTGGGCCTTTTCCGGTCTGGCGGTAGGTTCCACCTATTTGGTCAGCTTCAGCCATCAACTTCAGCGAGGCATCAGCAAGATTTTGACCAAGGTCGGACTTAAGGATTTGGCTGATACCAACGAAGAAGAGCGCAAGGAGAGGGAGCGACCGATTGTTCTCTTGGGTTTCTTCCGCGTAGCGAGTGCCTTCATGGACGAAGTCAGCCGCAAGTACCCGGCGCTTCTTGAGGACATTATGGTGGTCGATTTTAATCCGGAAGTGCGGGCTCAGCTACAAAAGTTGGGGGTCCCTTGTGTCTATGGTGATCTGGGGTCGATTGATACGCTGCACCATGCGGAAATCGGCCATGCTGAAGTTGTGTTGTGCACAATTCCCGACGCCATGCTGAAGGGAATTTCCAACGAAAAGCTGGTGGGTATTGTTCACGAGTTGTGCCCCAATGCGCAGGTCATCACCATTGCTGAGAGTCCGAAGAAGACCGAGGCACTCTATAAGTCTGGTGCGGACTTTGTCATTCAGCCTAACCTGGAAGCGGGGACTTCTCTTGTTTCCGCCGTGCAGGCAGCCCTGATTGGCAACACCGAGGATATAAGAGAGCGAGCTCAAGAAGAGCTGGAAGAGCGTAACGAAATCCTTGGTTAGGCCAGAACCTTAACACAAAGCAGTGGCGCAATTTTAAACTTCATCTGGTTTTGGAACTTCGATTTGTTCAAGCCCCTCATTGGTTGTCGAGTGCTCTAAAGTACTCTGGCATGCTGAGGGCAGCAGAAATATAAGGGGAGGTGAATGTGCTCGGTGTATGTGCCTGTGGGATACAAGCCTCTGCTGACGGTTTTGCTGGACAATCAAAAATCCAAGGTTTACCATTGTGCTATGAGCACAAACTGTAACAAACACGCTGACCACGAGCATGTACACGGCCCTGATTGCGGCCATACGGCGATTAAACACGGTGATCACACGGACTATTTGCATGATGGGCATTTGCATCATCCTCATGAGGATCATGTTGATGAGCACGCCATTGAGGTTTCTGCTGGTAATCCTGAGGATTGTACTCCGGAACACCAATGCAGCGGCCACGAGAGTGATCACGTTCACGGTCCTGGCTGTGGGCACGAGGCAGTTCCTCATGGCGATCATGTGGACTACTTGGTTGATGGACATTTGCACCATCCCCATGACGGGCATTGTGACGATCACGGTCCGGTTTCGCCCGCTTAAGGTAGGTTAGGTCTTGCGCACACCTCTGCTGGCGAGTTTGCCAATGGGGTGACGGCATCTTTTTTCTGGTTGTCTCCAGACTGGTCAAAAGCGATGTTCTTTCCAGGTTTCAATAGCATCCAAATATTGATATGACCCTCGTGCTGGCCGATTGAATGGCCAGGTTCACACATTTCTGGAGATTGAGATGACGACGAAAAATGTATTAACGGTGATTGGTGTCCTTCTTGGATTGCAAGGTATTGGCCTTTTTGGCGGAGCGGAGGCAATTACAACGCAGGCCTTCGCTGTCTGGCAGCCTGACGCCACTGGAATTAAGATTGGGGCCATGCTGCATCAGGCTATGGGTGTAGTATGCCTCATGGTTGCGGTTATCTTGTTCTCTGCTCGTAATCTGAATCCGCTTGATGGGGCCAGGATTCTGATGGCTGCCGCGATTGGTCTGGCGATTACGACGGGACACGGCTTCTACAATATGTTCACAACGGAGGTTGAACCTCCACTGCCTCTCCTCTTATTGATGACCGTATTGACGGTGGTGGCCGTTGTAACGGCGATGAAAGCAAAGGACGGCAGTGCTGAGGAAGCATAGCCGGCGACACCGTTAAGGTGCGTCCAGAGCGTAGGGGAGCCTAACGAAGTGGAACCCGGCAGGGGAGAGATTCCCCTAAGACGAGAGCAGCGACGACGCACAAGAAAGCTCGTAGGGTGCACTTAGCTGCAGGTGATTCCAAACAGGGTGACAAACTCCCTCTAACTTCGACTAAGCTCAAACTGCTCGCTATTCGCTCACAGTTTCAGCGAGTCTACGTAAGAGGGACTTGGTGGAGTCGACGGGAATTAAAAGATGCCCGCTCTTAAAGTCCGACACTGGTTGATGTCACCGTGTGCATGTCCCCTAAAAGAAGGGTTTTGCTGGCTTATATAGAACTTGTGAGCAGGGATAGGGTGAAATAGGTCCTTACATTTTGACGACGTGAAACCTTGAGTTTTGATCGCAAACTGTTAAAACAGTACGATCCATGCTCAAGAAAGTCATTATTTTCACCGTTGGGTATCACGCCAGAGCTACATGGCGCGCTCTATCCAAAAGAACCGATGTGAAAATGATCGCTTTTGTCGATAACGCACCAGAAACTCAGGGGCACGAATTATTCGGATTGCCAGTACTGGCGCCGTCTGTAATTCCAGATCTAGAGTATGATTACATTGCTGTTCCGGGACGCTCTCAAACTGAAATTAGCGAGCAGTTGAAAAAAGAGTTCTCTGTCAGCTCTGAGTGCATCAGGTTCGTGACTCGAAGTGAAATTCGACCGAGTGTTGCCGAAATCGCACAACGAGGCGAACAAATCAGATCTCTTCTTTCTTGCACCTTGAAAGCTGTTTGCGCCGCAAATGTACAGTATTGGGCATTGCATTCAACGCTTCTTGGACTGCTAAGAGGAGATGACCTGGCTGTGTTTTCGGATATTGATCTCTGTTTTGATTCGAGACAGGGCGAAACTCTAGCCACCAAGCTAACCAGTGAATGGGAACATGATTTTTCAATTCGCTTGTCACGTCATGGCTCTGAAAAAGGAGAAACTATAAAACAGATAGTTCTTTCTGGAAAAGGGGGAAATAATAACCTCTTCGAGCCGGCTATAATTGATTTTATTCCAATTCAGATTAGAGATGACTTCGCCACTTGGGAGAGTCTTAATCAAACCCTTGCACTACCACCCTCCCTCTTTTCTTCTTTTCTTGAATATGAATATCGCGGCATCCCCATAAGATGCCCCTTGAACGCTGAGATGGTTGTAGAAAAACTGTATGGGCAGAGTTGGCGGAAACCGGTTGAGGCCTGGAATGGCATCTATGCTTATCCAGAACAATGAACCGAAAGAGAAAGTTCTCTGCATATGATATACATGATTACAACTTCGAATATTAAATTGTTCTCAAATGCACATATGCCGCATCACTCTAACAAGTTATCCGAAGAGCTCCTCAACGAGATCGAATTGTTTTATAGAGAGAGCAGAGAGATGCCCACTGAGATTAGAGGTTTTTGTCATGACTGCGTATAAGGCACAAAGAACCGACGACTCTCGTGGACTTCAGCGAGAGCCTGCTCACCCAAAGAGCAATGACCTCTCCACTGCCACAAACGACGTTCTGAGTACAAAACAAAACAATTCAAGAAACGACTTTGTGTTTGGCACCAAGGCTGAAACCCTATATCAGCTGCAGCCACTGCTGCATTTGTCCAGGGTGCTCGATTTGTTTTGGTTCACTGCCCGGGATTGGAGCGATAAACGCAAAAGTTTACTCGATGCCATTAAGCTGAAATTCGAATTACAACCCGTTGTTGTCCGCAGCAGCGGCCAAAATGAGGATGGCGCCACGAACTCGCAGGCCGGCATCTTTGCCTCCTGCCTTAATGTGAACAGCGCCGATAGTGTCGCGTTGGAAGATGCCGTAAACGTGGTACTGGATTCGTTCGATACTGATACAGAAAATCAGGTGCTCATCCAACCCATGCTCAAGGATGTTGTCCTCAGTGGTGTGATCATGACACGCGATCTGAATACCGGCGCGCCTTACTATATTTTAAATTACGACGATGAAAGCGGACGCACTGACACCATCACCAGTGGAAACGGCGTGAACAAAACCGTGTGCGTTCATCACGACAGCACCAACGACCACATGGATTCCCCACGCGTGGCCGCATTGATTGCCTTTACACGTGAACTGGAAAGCATTTTGGGCTCAAACGTACCGCTGGACATTGAGTTCGCAAGGACCGGTGATGGGGTGATCTACCTGCTGCAAGTGCGCCGTATCACTGTTCAGGAAAACTGGCGACCAGGCATTATCGGTGACGTCCGCAATGCACTCGGACATGCCAGCGACATCCTCACCGAACATTTAGGGCCACGTCCGCATCTTTGTGGCAGGCGCACCATCCTTGGCCAAATGTCTGACTGGAACCCGGCCGAAATTATTGGCCCCCATTCCCGCCCACTTGCAATTTCACTCTACCGCAACCTTATTACCGATTCCGTTTGGCAGGAAGCCCGCACGGAAATGGGATATCAACCCGTACCGCAAACACCGTTGTTGCTCACTTTTGGCGATCAGCCGTACATCGACGTACGCGCAAGTTTTAATTCCTTTCTGCCCGCTGGTCTGCCCGTTGACAGTCGACAACGTCTTGTCGACGCCTGGCTTGATCGACTCGAACAACACCCTGAATACCACGACAAGGTTGAGTTTGAGATCGCGCAAACGATTGTCGATTTTACATTCGACACCGATCATCAAACACGCTACGCTGGCGTGCTGTCCTCCGAGGCCTTGTTTGAATACCGAGGTCTCCTGACCCACCTCACTCGGCAGAATGTTGACTTGACCCCGAAAGCATCGCTGCCTTCTGCTCTGGTTCAGATTGCGCGCCTGGAAGAAATTCAGGGCCGCCGGTTAGAACAAGTGCGGTCTCTATCCGATCTAGGTCTGCTTCAGGTGTTGCTCGATGAATGTCGGCAACTCGGTACCAAACCATTCGCGGTCATTGCTCGCCACGCCTTTATAGCCGAAACACTCCTGCGTTCGGCCACAGCCCGTGGCGCACTTAAACCGGAACGAGTGCAGGCCTTCAAGTATTCGCTCCGTACCATCACCACAGATTTTGCCAAAGATTTTATTGTTGCACTCGCGGACAAAGCTACCCAGAACGGCTTTCTTGCGCTCTATGGACACCTTCGTCCAGGCACCTACGACATCATGTCCCTGCGCTACGATCAGCGTGACGATCTCTTCGATGTGACTCCAACCGAGAGCGAATGGAAGGAGAAGGAACCCTTTATGCTTTCCCCCAAAGAAATTCAGGACTTACGAAGTCTCTTTGAGGAAAGTGGTTTCGATGGGATCGAGCCCACTGAATTCATCGACTATGCTCAACTTGCCATTGCCAATCGTGAACGTGCGAAGTTTGTTTTTTCACGTCACCTTTCGGATACGCTCGAGTTGATAGCGCGCTGGGGTGGCGCCCTGGGCCTGGAGCGTGACACCCTCTCGTATCTCTTTGTCCGCGATCTCCTCGACCAACAATCCATACCGACATCAAAAGATTCGGCACACCATTTCCAGTCTCTTGCGCAGCAAAACCGCCAAACCAGTGAATCCATGTCGAGCATTCGATTGGGCTATCTCATCCGCGACCAGCGTGACCTTTTCGTCGTACCTCTGCACCGCACGACACCCAACTTTGTCAACACACAGCGCATTGAAGGGCCACCCCTGCGCATCGACAATCATACTCAGGGGCATATCGATCTTGCCGGGCACATTATCTGTATCCAAAATGCGGATCCCGGGTTTGATTGGATTTTCACACGCAATATCATCGGCCTGGTCAGCCAGTATGGCGGTGCCAATTCGCACATGACCATCCGCTGCGCCGAACTTGGCCTCCCAGCCGCCATTGGCGTGGGCGAACAAACCTTTGAACGAATCGCGTCAGCCCACCTTGTCGAACTGGATCCGGGCGCCCACATCCTGCGGCCCATCCATGGTTGAACGTGTCGGCATAAGCATGCATGTGGCGGTTGATCGTCATGGCGAAACCCGCGACTGTTTAGCGCGCAACTGGTCGCATTATATGGCGGCCACCCTGCCTGGAGTGTCGTGGATGCCCCTTCCGAACGTCGGCGCGGCCATCATCGATACAATCAACATGTGGAAACTCGATGGCTTTATCCTCACCGGTGGCAACGATATCGGCGAATACTCGGAACGAGACACCACTGAGAAGGTTGTGCTGGATTACGCAATAGAACATCATCTGCCGGTATTCGGTGTGTGCCGTGGGCTGCATCTTTTGCAACATGTTCTCGGTGGCCAACTCAAGCGTTGTCGTCACGAGGCCCACGTGGCCACACAACACAGCATTATTCTTTTCAAAGACCGGTTCACTTTTGATGCGCCGGCGCTTGCGACTGTAAACTCCTATCACGAATGGGCCATCCCTGAGACATCCTTGGCTGCCGGACTGGTCCCCCTGGCCATAAGCGAAGATGGTTGGGTTGAAGCCGTGCGCCACCGTGCGGCGCCCATCACCGCTGTACAGTGGCACCCGGAACGCGATAACCCTGCTGCAGATCTCGACCGGAAACTGCTTTTGAGCACAATGAAAGGGCAACGCTGATGCGTGCGATTATTTTGGCTGCAGGTCGCGGATCCCGCATGGGTGGATTGACCCTTGAACAACCCAAGTGCCTAACGCCCATTCTCGGCCGGACATTGCTCGACTGGCAATTGACCGCTTTACGCGCCGCCGGACTCGCAGAAATTGCCGTGGTCCGTGGCTACCAGGCGCAATGCCTGCAGCCCGCAGGTTGTGTTTTTTTTGAAAACACCGCTTGGGCGGAGACCAACATGGTTGCGACTCTCGCCTGTGCTCACGGTTGGCTCGAACAGGATGACTGCCTCGTTGCCTACTCGGATATCGTCTATCACCCGGAAATCATCACACAGCTTGCGCAGCATTCGGGTGATCTTGTGATCAGCTATGACCTCGACTGGTTGCAACTGTGGCGTGAACGATTCGATAATCCACTCGACGATGCGGAAACTTTTCGTTGCGATACACACGGTCGATTAATGACCATCGGTAAGCGCACAGACCGACTGAAGGAAATTGAGGGTCAGTATATGGGTTTGATTAAAATCACGCCCGGGGGCTGGAGACAAATTAGCCGCTTGCTAAATTCGTTGTCCCAGCAAGAACGCAACCAGCTGGATATGACCGCACTGCTGCAATCCCTTCTTACAACCGGCGTCAACATTGATACCAGCCCTATCCACGGCCGCTGGTGTGAGGTTGATTGTGAGAATGATCTCAATATTTACAAAGAACGCCTCAAGCCTAGCCAGGATTGGAGTCACGACTGGCGCTGGGAAACGGTGTCGGCATGAACAAAAGCAAAGACAAAGGGACCGTGATTTGGATCACCGGTCTGTCCGGAGCAGGCAAGACCACGGTGGCCCAGGCGACAGCTCGACTGTTACGTCGCAATGGGGTGCTTCCCGTGTTGCTGGACGGGGATGCAGTTCGTGAAGTTGTCCAGGATCCACATACTGGGTATGACCGCGCCAGCCGCTTAGACAACGCCAAACGCATTTGCCGTTTGGCCAAACTTTTGGCCGATCAAGGCCAGGTTGTGTTGGTCGCAACAATGTCGCTTTTTTCAGAGATTCACCAGTGGAACCGCGAGCATTTGCCACGCTATAGGGAGATCTACCTAAAGGTGGATACTGCAAGCTTGGTAAAGCGCGATGCTCGGGGCTTATATTCCCGATTTATCCAAGGAGAAGCGCAGAATGTGGTTGGACAGGATCTCGAATTCGAAGCGCCAACTCAACCGGACCTGCTGCTTATCAACCAGGAACCCTTCGAAGATCCCGAAGCACTGGCTCAAAAAATCTTAGAGAGCATATAGGCAGCAGGTCCGGTGGAGGCGGCGCGACTTAAGGGATTTGGGTGAGACTTTAGGATAGGCTGTTTTGTGGGGTGACTCAATTGTGTATTCGGTAACCAGGAGAACAAGGTATGTTTTTATTTTTTGTAGGAGGCCGCATTTTAAAAGTGTTGCCGTTTTCTGTATAAACAGGTTGTTCAACAAATTGCATTTAAAATCTGCTTGTCTTAAGCTAGTCCATGTGCGGAGGTAGTATGTTACAGAATGGGCTAGGGCAGACCTCTCTAGAGGTTAGTCAAATGGGACTGGGGCTTGCACAGATAGGAGAGCTTCAAATGGACGCAGCTCCTAGTGTCTCCCGGTTACTGAATGTGGCGCTTGATGAAGGAATTAATTTTTTTGATACGGCTGCATGTTATAAAATAAGTGAGGAACTTTTAGGGAAAAGCATTGCACACAGGCGTCACGAGTTTGTTTTGGCAAGCAAATGTGGGCATAGTGACAACCCCAACTCTTCGGACTGGAATGCTACGACAATTACCACTAACATTGAACGCTCTTTAAAACGTCTTCGTACCGATCATCTGGACCTTTTACAGTTACATTCTTGCGGCGTTGATGTTCTTGAGCGTGGTGAAGCCATTGAAACTTTGGAGACGGCCAAAAAGGCAGGGAAAGTCCGGTTTATTGGCTATAGCGGTGATAATGAGGCTGCTCAGTGGGCGCTACATAGTGGTTTATTTGATGTGCTGCAAACCAGCTTTAACCTTGTGGATCAACGTGCGCGTTATTATCTTTTGCAAAAAGCAAAGGAGCTTGGTGTGGGGCTTATCATCAAACGGCCCCTAGGCAATGTTGTTTGGGGGGCTAGCAAGAGTCCGGATCTCTATTATCAAAGTTATTTTCAACGGGCCGTCGATATGCGGAATATGGGGCCATTGGCAATCGAATCATATGACCCGGTGAGTTTAGCACTTGGCTTTGTCTTTTCTCACGCAGAGATCGATACGGCTATTATCGGTACGCAGAATGAGGCACATCTTAGGGCTAACTTGGCATGGATGCGTTCAGAATCCCACCTGCCGGCGGAAATTATTGAAGAGTTGTATTTTCGTTTTGATAAAGTCGTCAAGAATAAGGATCAACTAACTTAAGACGATGCTTTTTGCCCAATCATAATCCGGACTGCCGTCAGAGATTCGAGGAATATGCTCAACACAGCAAAACGTTTTTGGGATTTCATTTCCATCAAGAATTTCTGAACAAAAAGCAATGATGTCGTTTTCATCAAGTTCAGTGTTTGGTTGCATTTGTACTAGGGCGACAACGCGCTCTCCCCACATCGGGTCAGGCATGCCCAGCACCACTACATCAAATATATTTGCGTAGGTTTTCAGCGCGGCTTCAATGTGATCAGAGTACACAATCTCGCCTCCGCAATTAATACCAATATTCTTCTCTCTTACCACGGGGCAACTAAATCGATTGAAAACATAAAAGTCAAGAGACTTGTTATAGAACTAGCTTACGCACAAAGGAGGGCGCTTCGTGGATGCCTGTGACAAAAGTTGACCTAATTCATCTGAATCTTAACATTGCTGGGTTAACAAAATACGACTTCGGTTTTGAAGGAATCGGGTTTTTGACAGCCCAGCATCGATGTCTTGACACTTTACGTATTCTTCCTGTGAAAGCTGTCTTTCTAAGCCACTTAAATTAAAGAGTTAATTCGGGAAGGGTGCTTTTGTGTGTTTGGTACAAAGATTGCTTAAGCCTATCGAGATTTGCTAGTGGCTTTATCAAGAGGCCAAAGGAGTGAAGCATATGGGTTCAGCTGGTCATCCAAAATCGCGTCGCGAAGCGGCTTTCAGTGCCGATAAGAGCTTGTTTTTGAGTGCACAAACAATTCTAGAAAGGCATGAGGAAAAACGACTCGAATGTATTAAACGGACGAGTGAGGTTAAATGGCCTAATGGTTATCACTGTGAGCGGTGTGGCGGTGCCGATTACAATCAGATGGCCGATGCACCACATGTTGCCCAATGCAAATCTTGTGGGCACTTTGAATTTATTACAGGCGAGGATTGGGTGGAAAGCCAGGTTCATGGTCAAAAGAATCTTGCAGGAATCAATATTGACACGCCTTGGGGATTCTCTGCCACGGTACCCGCTCGTCGTGTGCGCTTCGATGCCCACCGCGCTTTTGCGTATGACAACGGACTTGAAGATATCAAGCTTATTTTTGCATTACGTAAGTTTTTAGAGACCTGTGGTTCCTATGCTCTTTATGTGGGAACAGAATTTTTCTCATACTTTCATAAGCATGCACCGGAGAGTGTTGCTGGTGCAGCATGCCTTATTGTTGATCAAGATTCAGACTTCGATAATTATGATGGTTACAGGGTTGTTTCCCCAAAAGATATTCCAGTTGACGTCGAGGCAATCTTTTTATGTGAAACCTTAACTTATAATCGCCAAATGATGCGACAACGTCTCGGTATGTCAACACCTGCTGCATGCCCTGATGTCTTAGCAGAAATTGCACGGGATCTCATCCCTCCCAATAGCTGGACATTCGCGGAAGCCACTATTTACCCTATCCAACTTAATGACATTGAGATTGAGCCAGGGATTGAGATGCTACTCTTAGACACTCCTGGAAAGATGCTGGCAGGAATGCCAATTGGTATTGGCTACGTTCACAAAGCGCTGGCAAAAACAAATGTCAAGTTTCAGACCCTTGATGTGGACAATATTGCCTATCATCGTTACCAAATGTATCGGATGTTTGACTCTAAGGGGCCTGTATTGGCTCCAAACGGTTTCGAAATGCCGGTTGAGCCGTGGCATTCAGCAAATGAACGCATGTGGGTTGATCCGGGTGCGGTTGAGTTTTTCCGTCCAGAGCTCGATGCGTTAATAGCAGCTATAGATAAAGCCCGACCCAAGATTGTTGGCCTTTCAGTGCACCAACTGAATGTGGAGTTCAGTCTTAAATTGGTTAAAGAAATTAAAAAAATTGCGCCGGAAACAATTATTTTAGTAGGTGGCTTTGCGGCAAACAATCCAGATGCTGGTCCAAGAACATTTCCTCTTTTTGATTACATGGTGATCAACGAGGCAGATGACACGGTTGGCCCTTTAGTCGAAAAGTTGGTAGCAGGAGAGCGTCCGAAA
>CAXGWX010000053.1:0-15616 GCA_964013445.1 uncultured Bdellovibrionales bacterium
GCTCTCCGATCTTGCTGCTGAAGACTCAAGCTCTGCTAAGGGCGACTCTGGCTCTGTTCTCGCAGACTCAGACTCTGCTGCCGCGGATTCGACTTCAGGCTCCGCCTCAGACACAACTTCTTCGAACTCATCCGGCTCAAGAAAAGTCGGCGTAACATCCTTTTCCTTCTCATCAATTTTGGGTTGGTATGCAGCAACCAAAGGTGGCGTACGGGCCACGGAATAGCCTTGCTGCTGCGAGGTAGACTTAAAGGACGCGTTGCTTGCCGGTGGCGAAGGCTTGTTTTCTGGTGCGCTTGCCTCGACTCCAAATCCTTTAGCAAAGGCCTCTTCGCATTGACGCAGCAAGTAACCCACATTTTCCAATGGCAGGGGCAACCCACCCTGATCCGCATAAGCCATACCATGCAGGGAGTTCTCTTTAACCAGTGGTATCAGCGCAAAATGTGGGCCCTGTGCGCCAATAGCCCGTTGCAGGGTTTCGGTTCCCGGTAAATCACCAATACAAATCAGCGGTGATGCGGTGTCCATGGACCATTGCAAAGGGCCATCCTGCAAAGAAATGCCTGCCTTATGAGATCCGGGTCTAAAACCTTCAACGCGCTTTAAAACCGCAACGCCGCCACGAATTTCAAAAATAGCGACTCGGGAAAAAACGCGGCCCAGGCGCTTGAGCCAATCGCCTGCTAAAAAATCGAATTCCGATCCCATTGGACGCACGTCTACTTCTCACTCCACATTGATTCGCTCGAAAGCAACGCTCATTGTCCGCAAGAAATGCCAATTCTCCAACTTTTTTGCCAATATTTTATTTAATAAATACAGATAGATAACTTTATTTTTCGATTAATTCGGCGATCCCACAAGAGGTCCTCTAAAAAATCTCCCAATGGGTACTTTAGAGGCAATAACTTACCCGAAAGCCGACATGGGACCACTGGCCTTGAGGTTCGTAGCCATTACGAATACTGGTTCGGCACATTTCCTCCCGCGACGCCCAAGAACCACCCCGCACAACCATAAGGGCCTCCCTCTGCTTAATTGGCCACCGATCTCCGGTCCATTGCCAAACATTTGCCACCAAGTCTTGATGGCCATAAGGCCCCGCCGACTCTGGCCAATAGCCAACTTGCCAGGATATTCTTGGACCAATACCGCGATTGCCAACGACACCTTCCCGCCAATCGTTTCCCCACGGATAACGCAATCCTTCTGCGCCACGCGCCGCCGCCTCCCACTGTTTTTCGCTCGGCAAAGCCCCACCCACATAGCGGCAAAATGCATCTGCTTCATACCAACTCACCCCCACCACCGGCCTGTCCGCCAAATCTCGCAAATGCTGCCAATCAGAGTCATCCCAGAACCTCGGCGCCATAATGTTATTGTCCACACGCCAGGACCAGCCATCCGATGACCAAAATTCCGGACTGAAATATCCACCTTGGTCGATGAAATCTTCATAGCGGGCGACAGTCACCGGATAAACATCCATGGCAAAACCATCGAGTTTAGCATCTGCCTCCGGCAGAAGCTCGGAGAAATCATAACGACCGGCAGGCACCGATGCTCGCGCACACATCTGTGCTAAATCAAAAGGTTTGCGATTGGGGAAATTTTCAGCCATTCTAAAGCCCTAAGAGTATTTAAAGATGTCCAGATATACCAGCGGCAAGTTTCAAAAATTACGATTTATTCTCCTCACCTTCTGTGGCCTTAGTGCTTTCCCCTTAGCCGCCCAGGGGCAAGGCTCCATCATTGTGCCACGGGCTGGTGCAGATCTTTCGGCCCATCGTATCGACTCAGATATTTTCGGATGGAATGAAGACTACAGCGAAATGGCAGCCATCGGTCTCGACATCAAACGGGGACCTAAAGGCAAGCATCGAGGCGAGGTCTTTATGCTGATTTTCCCAATTGACAGCATCGTGCCCACGCAAAACGTAAAACTCCATCACGTCACCCAGGCAGATATGCCCCACAACCCCTTACCTATTCTGGATGTCCGTAAATACATGTGGACGCTCGGCTATGGACTTCCAAAAATGTGGCCCAAGCATGTGAAAAAATCTAAGCCCAGAGGTGGTATGGACGTCACCCCAATGTGGTTGCCAGAACAGCAAAGTAATGGCCAGTGTCGCCCAAATCTTGGCTTCATCCTGAGTACGGCCAAAGAGGTGCGCTATCTCCCACATCAGCGACTTAATATCGAGGTTGCATGCAAGCACCTGCGCTTGAGCGATTACCGCACCTACTATGCACATAAATATTTAGCCGGCAGCATGGTTCGTTTCGACTATTCTGGTACAGATAATGAGGCGAGCGTTCGCTTTCCCATTAACGTCGAGTGGAAGAAAGCAAAGTCCATAAATATCGAAGTTGAGATGCCCAGCACCGCCAGCAAAAAGAATGAAGCTTTGATTAGAAAAAAGCTCAAAGGAATCAAACACATTAAGTTTCGCTATCCGAAAACACAGCAAACACATACCCAAATTATCTATAACCCACACTTTACCACTCTTGCGACGCAAATCGCATTAAAACTAGACGGGCAGCCCACTCCAAGCAACCGTCCTGCAGCCTCCAGCATCACCATTAGGCTTGGGCAAAAGGTATTTGAATGACAACCACATCTGATTTCTTAATTATCGGCGGCGGCATTCTTGGTCTGACCTTGGCCCTTGAACTACGTCGTCGACATGAGGATGCAACCATATCCATTCTTGAGAAAGAAAAAACCTTTGGTCAGCATGCAAGTGGCAGAAACAGTGGGGTCCTACACGCCGGCATCTATTACCCCAAGGACAGTCTGAAGTCTCGCTTTACTCGTAACGGCAATATCGAAATGCATGAATTTTGTGAGCAGCATAAAATTCCAATGCGACGCTGCGGTAAGTTGATTGTAACAAAAAATGAAGAAGAGCTTTCCACTCTGGAACTTTTACACTCCCGAGCCATCGCCAACAATGTCCCTGTAGAATCCTTAAGTGAAGAGGAGGCCCAAAAACTAGAACCCATGGCCAAAACTGTTGGCAAGGCGCTCTTCTCCCCTTCTACTTCGAGCGCAAATCCCGGTGACGTCATCAATGCACTTACGGAACAAGCAAGGAATAGCAATATTGCCTTATACCCCAACACCGCATTTCGAGATTTTGATGGACAAACAATTCACACCAGTGAAGGTCAGCATCAAGCCGGCTACGTCATTAATGCGGCAGGCCTCTATGCAGACACCATTGCTAAATCTTTTGGCTTTGCCCAAACAATGAAAATACTGCCGTTTAAAGGGCTTTATCTCTATGCCAAACAGCCAATCGTAAAAACCCATATCTACCCGGTGCCAGATTTAAACTACCCTTTTCTCGGCGTTCATTTTACAGTCAATGTTCAAGGCGACACAAAGATCGGCCCTACCGCCATTCCTGCTTTCTGGCGAGAACAATACCAAGGCTTCGATAACTTTAAGCTCGGGGAGTTTGTAGATATTGGCTTTCGCTCGGCGAAACTCTTTGTCACCTCAGATTTTGACTTCAAACGACTCGCCCTAACTGAATTGCGTAAATACTCCAAACCACATTTGGTCAAGCAAGCACAGGCGCTTGTTCCTAAGTGCGAGCTCGCCGATTTCACCCAATGGGGACGCTCTGGTATCCGTGCCCAACTGGTCGCCAATGACTCGGGCAAATTACAAATGGATTTTTTATTTGAAGGCGATAGCAAAAGTTTTCATATCTTGAACGCTGTCTCCCCTGGCTGGACCTGCTCCCTACCCTTTGCCCGTTTTATTGCCGACGAAATTGCTGCGAAAGCGGCTTAAAAACAATAGGTTGCGCCCCTTGTTATCACCGCTGTTCTGAGTCAGAATAAGCCATATCTTACCATTACAAAGGTCCAATATGAGCTCTGCACAGCAACAAAACGAATCCATGATAGCCAACAACACCATCGGTGGAGTTTCACCGCGAACGCTTGAGCCTTTGGCGCCAGTGCCTATGACTACCCCGGAAGAATTAACGGAAATCATCCATAAAAGTCGTAGCGCCCAGCGCTCCTGGGCAAAAATACCCCCACAAGCAAGAGCACAACGACTTAAAGGCCTCTATAAAAAGTTTCTCGCCAAAGGTCCTGATTTTGCTATGATCATGCACGAAGAGCAGGGAAAAAGTTTTGCCGAAATCTATTCGAGCGAGGTATTATCTTCTGCCGAGCTTTTTAAGTACTGGGCCAAGCAAGGCCCCATCCTTTTACAACCTGAGAAGCAAAGGCTTGACCCCATTCAGTTCCCGGGCAAGCAAGGTCGCCTTGAACTTCTACCTAAAGGGCTGATCGGGCTCATCACCCCTTGGAACTACCCCTTATCGATTCCCTTGCGAACCATCGTTCCCGCCCTGGCCGCCGGCAATGCTGTCATATTTAAGCCATCTGAATACGCAGCGCGTATTGGTGCGGCCATCGCTGCCTTTTTCAACGAGGCTGGCTTCACCGATCTCGTAAGTGTTGTACAGGGAGGAGGAGAGCTGGGCGCAAAGATGATCAGCACCGAGTTAGATCACATTGTCTTCACCGGGAGCGTCGGCACGGGCAAATCAATCGCCCAGGAGTGTGCCCAACATCTTTTATCCTATTCACTTGAGCTGGGCGGCAAAGATGCTGCAATTGTTTTAGAGGATGCAAATTTAGATCGAGCCGTCGAGGGCATTGTTTGGGGCGCATTTGCGAATGCGGGACAAAATTGTGCGTCCATCGAGCGGGTTTATGTGGTCAAAGAGCAGGCTGAAGAATTTATAACGAAAGCAAGCCAAAGGAGTGCCCAATTAAACTTAGGTGCTAAGGATAAGTCCCTTTATGACTTAGGACCATTTGTCAGAGAGCAAGAACTCATTCAAACAGAGTACCAGCTCAAAGATGCTATTAATAAGGGTGCAAAGGTCCTTCATGGTGGTGCACGAGTCGACAACACACTCTTTTTTGAACCAACGGTCGTCCGCGACGTTGATGCAAGCATGCTTCTCATGTCAGAAGAAACCTTCGGCCCGGTTCTGCCGATACAAGTCGTCTCAAATGCTAAAGAGGCCATCGCCGAAGCGAACAATTGCCGCTACGGTTTGACAACAAGCATTTGGTCGCAAAACCTACAAGCAGCTGAGAAGTTGGCCAGCGAGGTCGACAGCGGTATCGTAACGATCAATAATCACTCCTTTACTGCCGCACTCCCCCAGGCCCCTTGGCACGGAAAACGCAATTCCGGCTCTGGTGTTACAAACTCGCGCTTTGCCCTTTATGATATGGTTGAACCACATTATATTCTCGTCGACAAAGCAAAGGCACCCGAATTATGGTGGTTTCCACACAATCAGGCGATGCAAACCATCGTTGAATCCTTGGCGAAATTTTTTGCCGGCGGGCCGGGCAATTTTAATGCTCTTTTAGATGTTATTAAAAATTTCCCCAAACGCTGGAAGTCATAGAACACAAACGAGTTTCTTTGATGCAACGAATACTTTTAATTGCCATAACAATCCTTGTAGGGCTGAGCATGGGGGCTCTCGTCGGCATTAAAAACCCTGTTGTCGAACGCAACGTTAAAACTCACCTTGAAAAAATAATCTACCGGGCCTCTGGGATTCCCACGGAAATTGATTCTCTTTCCTTTAACGTCTGGCCCCCTGGCTTGAATCTTGAAGGGCTCCGCTTCTATCGACAGTCAACAGATGAAAAAGAAACCTGGTTTTCAATCAAACGCATCGGCCTGGCTCTACAGCTGTGGCCTAATCAACAGGGTGACTGGGTGCTAAACCGTCTGGTCTTCGATGGACTAACCGGCGAACTAAAGCTTCCCGAAACAGCAGAACCTGCTGATGAAAGGAATGCTCTTAAAACAAACTCGGTCAACGAACTGAGCAAGCTACCTTTTGATATTCAGCATTTGGCTTTATGGAACACAAATTTAAGTATTCAGCGCGGTGGCACCAGTGTTGTTTTGCGTAATGCTGATTTTGAAATTCGCCCGCAGGCACAAAATCAACGAATCATTTCATTTGATCTGGCCAGCGGTCATCTACACCACGGCGAACGGGATATCTCGTTTGAAACAACTCTTAAAGCAAAATTTTATGGTTCTCTCGCACAGCCACAAAAAGCGAGCATTGAACATGCGTATATTGACCTCAAACGCGTAAGCCTTGCTGCTGCTGGTAATATGGAGTTTGCAGAAACGGGCGCCCATTTTGACGTTGGACTAAAAGGCAAACTTAATTTTAATCAGCTTAGACAAATCATTGGTGAGTTCCCTGAAATTCAAGGCAATATGCAGTTTCAGAGTCAAATCCTGGGCAGCCCCACCAACCCCTCATTCCATCTTATGCTGCAAACTGATGAACTGTATTTTCAGGATACAGACTATGGACAGCTACAGGTTCAAACGGTTTATAAAAACTCTAAAATACAAGCCACTTCATTTCATTACACTCATCAAAAGATTGGCAAGCTTACAGGCAGCGGTGAGTTGAACCTTAGTGAAGACCAAGAGTTTATTATTAATTCACGCCTGCATAATCTTAAACTCGAAGAACTTCTTGAAAGAGTGACAATCCCAAATGCCTGGGTGCGCCTGGACCTTTCCGGAGAAGCAGAAATAGCCGGTAAAATTGGCGGTGCTGGCTTGGACTTAAAACTCGACACCGTGGTGCACAATTTTCAATCTCTTGACCGTTCCTATAAGAATCCAAACGCAGAAAAACTTTTAAATATCAGCGACCTCAACCTTAAAGGGCGGGCCTTTTTAACAACAGACTTCATTGATCTGGAAAATATAAAAGCTCGTCTGCACAACAGCAATTATCAAATCAACGGCCGACTGCGCTTCGCACAAAACAACGGCTTTAACCTTCGATTAAAGAGTGCAAATGCGGATTTAAAAGATATTGGCCCGATTGCCGGCCTACAATTCTTAGGGCAAGGAGAAGTCGCCGCCGCCCTGGAGGGTGCGTATGCAGGACCAACCATTTCGGGAACATTAAATCTCAATGAAGCCAGCATCGCCGGGTATCGAATCGGCGATCTAAAATCGACAATTATCTATAACCAGGAAAAACTTAAACTGGAACGCATCAACGGAGAAAGAGACGGTGGTCGATTCAGTGGTGGCATCAGCATCAACTTTGCTGTCCAACCATCAAGGATAACGGGCTCCTTAAACTTATATGATGTGCCTTCCGCACCTCTCTTGCGCGATCTGGGGATCGCCCCCGAGGAAGCCAAACAGATCCGTGGAAAACTCCAAGGTATGGTCAGCGTTAACGGTGCTCTAACTCAGCCCAATGGTTTTTTTGAAGCCAGCACTAAGAAACTTTCCCTCGCTAAAATAAATCTTGGTTCAAACAGCATTCGTGGTGGTTTTTTTGACCGAGAACATGTCCTTTGGGTTAAGGTAGAAAGAGAAGAAAAAAAGGAACCTTTTAAATTCGGGCTCTCGTGGACTTACGACGATACGATAAAATTTGACTCGCAATGGAAAAACCTCAAAACATCGAGGTTACAAAGACTCATACCACAACAGAAATTACAGGGAACGCTCTCTGGGCAATTGGCGTTTGCCGGGCCATTCACAAATATTGCTGGAGACGCAACGCTCAACGCCAAATCTCTCAGTATTGGCGATATTCAATTTAACGAGATGACTCTACAGATGCAAAAAGATGGAGCTGGTACTCAGTTGCTTGCAAATCTTTTTCAACAGCGACCAAACATGAAGTTTTTTCTCGATCAGGACGATAATTTTACTCTGGATCTTAGTTTAAGAGATATCGATTCTAAAAAGATCATTGATGGCCTGCCAAATTACTCCTTTCTTACCAGTGGGCGCGTCAAATTGAATGGTAACCTCACCACACCAGAAAATCTTTCAGGCAAAATACGGCTGGATGAATTTGAGCTCGGTTGGCTGGAAAATCGATTGGTCAGCAAAAATGGGCTTGCGGTATCTCTCGCCAATCAGAAAGTGAAAATTGAGCAGACGGAGTTTAACGCTCCTGGTCTTAATCTTTTGATTGCCGGTACCTACAAGCTCAATAGCAACTTGAATCTAGAGCTAAAAAGTCGCGGTGATTTGAGCGCAATCAGTGCTATCAATGACAGCATTGAATTTGCACGCGGGCCATTTAAGCTGGAGCTGCTGGCCTCGGGCCCAATCGAAGCCCTGAAATATAATGGCGGCGGCACTATTTCCAACGCATCACTTCTCATTGACACCTTAGGTGAACCCTTAAACGAAATCGAAATGGCATTTTCTCTTAAGGAACGCAGCATTGAAATCCCCTATGCTTCCGCTCAAACAAGTCGAGGCCAAATTCGCGTCAATGGTAGCGCCGTATTTCCCCTCCTGGAGCCAGCGCGACTTGATTTTGAGGCCAACTTAGAACGAGCTCAGATTCGCCCCATTCCAGAAATGCTCGTTACAACAACCGGCCGTCTTCATTTTTTTGGCAATGGAAAAACCCAAAAACTTTCCGGCAATCTAAATTTGGACGCTGTTGAATATACTGAAAACCTCGAGCTTGAGCATCTCATTCCCCGACGGCAGCTTCGTTCGTTTCGACAAAACAGTGATGGCTCTCAACCCACCGCATTGAGCATTAAATTCAACGCACCAAACAACTTAAACATATCAAACAGTCTCATTGAAGCAGAACTACAGGCCGACCTCCTGCTCACTGGAACAATGCAAAACATGGGCCTCATAGGCACAGTTTCTCCTCTATGGGCAAAAGTAAAATACAGAGAGAATACCTTTGAGCTATCCAGAGGGTCCCTCAACTTCACCGAGGAGTATCGTATTTTTTCTGAATTTGACTTTCGAGCCACAACAAATTCATGTGGTATGGATATCCTTGTTGATATTCAAGGCAACTCCGACTCTTATCACATCATCCCCAGCGGAAAAGATTCACAAGGTGCAGTTAACCCGCAAGATGCTCTCGCATGCCTTCAATTTGGCTTAAGGCTGGAGGATTTTCGAGGAACGAACGCGGCAGGAATCAACGACACTCTTCCCGGAAGTCTTGACGCATTATGGACAGTTTCAGGGCTTGACGAAAAAGTGCGTAAACTCCTGCCAGCACCCGTTATCGATCAGTTTCGATTGACCAGCGGTTGGTCATCCAAAAGCCAAAAAACAACCCCACGCCTCCTCATAGGCAAAGGCATTGGGCAGAACATGGAGCTCACATACTCTCGCTCGCTGGAAGCCATCACCGATCAAGAATTTAGTCTACGTTATAAATTGTCAAAAATGGCCACAGTGCAAGGAACCTGGGCCAGCGATAACGAAGTTCCAGTAGGCGATTTGGGGCTTGACTTAAAGCTCAGATGGGAATTCCGCTAAACCATGCTTCACGCCTTAACATGCACTCTGCTCGTCCTGTCTTCCTTGAGTGCTGAATTTAACCCCTCACCATACCAAGACAAACCGATTCTCAGCATCGAAGTTGAAGCTCCAATTTATGAAGAAATAAGCGAGCTAAAAAGAGTCATCGGAATTGAACCGGGCTACCTTTTTAACCTTAACGAGCTACAGGCTGCGCAAAAACGCCTCTACGCCTTGGGCCGCTTTAACGATGTCCGTGTCTATGCCAGCAGACATCAACAAGCTGTAGAAGTTATTTTTTACCTTCAGGGGAGAAAATATCTTAAGAAACTCGAATTTCAAGGAATCCGACAAACCCAAAAAGGAGAGCTGCGAAAATATCTTTCTGCAAAGCCCGGCGACGAACTTGGTGAAAGATTCGAAGCAAAGCTTCAAAGGGAAATATCTTCCTGGTTATCAACAAGAGGGTTTTTGGAGGCCACCCTGTCCTTTGAAACGATCGATAATCCAGCACAATCTAACAATACCCTGATGGCACATATTTTCACCGGCAATCAAACAAAAGTTCACTCCATTGATTTTCACGGTCAACTGCCTGTCCTTCCGGAATATTTTGCCAACAAGATTTACTCCCGCCCGGGCAAACCTTTAAACAAGGAAGAGCTTGACCGCGACCGAGAACGTCTGGAGCAGGTGTTTCTGGAACGAGGCTATCTACGGGCAAAAGTTGAAAGTGCGCAGGTAAAACTCAAGGACAACAAGGCCGATGTCCTCTTTAATATAAAAACAGGGCCTCGAGTACAAATTGTTATTGCTGGCAACAAAATCTTGACACGCAAAGAACTCATCAATCTCTGGCCCAGCAAAAACGAACCCATGGTCGACGGAGCTGTTGAGCTCTTTGCTGCAAAGATAAAACAGCACTATCACTTTCTGGGGTTCCCTGAGGCAAGCATCAAAATAACCCGATCTCTTAGTCGAGACAAAAAAAGGGAGACACTGGAATATTCGATACGCGAGGGGCTGCAGCCCTTTATCGAAAAAGTAGAACTGGAAGGTGTGACATTCTTTGATAATAAATTTCTATTGAATCAAATACGGGAATTTGTTGAGTTTGGATTGAACGACTATGCCTCTTCAAAACAAAAATCTTTAAGGAATTTATCCAACGCCTGGAGTTCAAGCGACACGTTCAATGTTTCGCAAACGAAGAAAATTAGCGAGCTCTCCGTTAACAATCGCTGGGTTCCAAGACTTTATAAACAGGCCGTAGAAGAAATCGTTGCTCTTTATATGGAGCACGGCTTTCTTGATGCAAAACATAAAGCCTGTAAATTAAAACCAATCGATAATGGAAACTTTGCTGCACGGTGCAAGTTGATTCCGGGGAACAAGACCCAGCTCAAAACAATTAGATTTAGTGGTACAACACTCGCCAGCCCTGAAAAACACTTTAAGCTGATTAAAGATGTTTTTGAATCAAGCGCACATAAAAACTCCACCGCCGGTGAGTGGTTTTTATCTTATTCACGAATTGAAAACGGTCGAATCAAATTAATACGTGACTATCGTAATCGTGGTTACCTCTATGTCAGCATTGAAAAAAAGCTCGACTTTACACAAGGCAACGCTGCCGAACTCAATTATATAATAAATCCCGGGCCACAAGTTCAAATTGGGCGAACATTAATCAAAGGCAATACATATACAAACGAAACGCTGATCCGTAATCGATTGTCTCTTAAATCCGGAGACATCTACAGTCTGCAGCAAGCCATCAACGCCCAACGGGCCATTTCTGATCTGGGCGTATTTAGACGGGTACGGGTTAAACTTATTGATGAAGAAATCCCTGCCGAGCAAAAAGATTTAGTTGCTGAAGTCGTCGAACGCGACAGGCAACCTATTGAATTGATTCCTGGAATATCAACCGCCGATGGTCCCCGCCTTAAGCTGTCCTATTCTCATATCAACGTACTCGGTACTGCATCTACCTTCACCGGCTCTGCAAAACTTAATCGGCAGATGTTTTTTGAATTGTTTGGCGATTATGCGGAAAGCCTTGAACAAAGGTATCGATCCTATGACCCATCCGAGCAGTTTATCAAAGCCGTCGAAAGGGAGATTCGATTTGGCATTCAGTCACCCAAACTTGTCGACCTGCCTCTAAGCCCCCTATTTCGTTTCGATGTGATTCATGAGCGTGAAAACACAATACCCTACTCTCTTGATACGGCCGCTGCCATTCTCGGAGCTGAAATGATCCCTTTCAAAAACTTTCGCCTTGCCATTGAACCCCAGGTTTCTTTAACAAATTTAGAATGCGAAACCCTTCTCCAGGGTGAAGAAAGCAATGACTGCAGTGGAGATATTTTTCAGGAAAACAACGAGCGAAGACGAATTGATAAGGGGCTCCGGCAGAGTGCAAAGCTTGGTCCAACTCTTACCTACGATGGCCGAGACGATCCGATTAACCCTCACAAAGGGCTTTGGCTACACACCTCCGCTCAGAGTGTAACCGGTCGCTCCCAGGAAAACTCCTCTGCACAGTTTGAGCCCTTCTCGTACACCAAAATCGAATCAAGCCTGACCGCCTACCTGCCATTGTGGAGCGCCACCTTTGCTCTTTCTCTCCGCGGAGGAACAATTTTAAACACGCGCAATAGTGCCATACCTATTGATGAACGCTTTTATGTGGGTGGCAGAGACACTCTTCGTGGATATATTGAAGGCACAATTATCCCAGAGGACGTTTGCGTATTAGACAATGCAAACAATGCAATCAATTTGGAAGACTGCGCTGAAACCCTTCTGGTTGAAGATGGGGGAACCCCCATCTCACGCGGTGGAAACACTTTCGCTCTAATGAAATCCGAATTGCGCCTACCTTTTAGTGAGAATTTTTCTCTGGGGCTTTTTGTTGATGTTGGTAATCTTTGGGTTGATCAGCCAACAAGTGGCAATTTAAACTGGCGCGTTGGTACTGGAGCGGGTATACGCTACAAAACCCCTGTTGGTGCATTGGCTCTTGATTGGGGATTCAATCCAAACCCAAGAAAGGATTATAACGAAGAGCAAAGTAATATTCACTTCTCAGTGGGCCTCTTCTAGATAAATTCAATGCAAAACATCATCGCAATACCTGCGAGATACGAATCGACACGACTCGCCAACAAACCACTGCAAGATCTTGGCGGACAACCATTAATCTTGCGCACTCTGCAGCAGGCTAAGAAAAGCGCCTGTGCTGAGCAAGTATTTGTCGTCTGTGATGATCAACGGATTATTGATGCGGTGAAACCCCATCACGAACAAGTCATAAAAAGTCAGGGGAATTTTGAGAGCGGTACGGACCGAATCGCCGCTGCTCTTCTGCCATTAAATGCAGAAAGAGTGGTCAATTTGCAGGTCGACGAACCTTTTATTGACCCCAATGAAATCGATTCCCTTTTTCAGGCCCTTGAAGACTCAGATACGGATATGGCCACTTTACGGGCTCCGCTGGAGCAAGCGGACGAACTCAACAATCCAGATATAGTCAAAGTTGTCTGTTCTGACAGCCAGGATGCCATGTATTTTTCCCGGGCAGCCATTCCCTATAAACGCAACTGTAATCCCTGCGGACAAGTCTGGTATAAACATATCGGTATTTATGCCTATCAGCACAGCGCATTGAAGACATTTTGTGCGCTTCCACCACACCCTCTCGAATTGACCGAAAAGCTGGAACAGCTCCGAGCCCTGGCCGCGGGCATGCGAATCAAATGTTTGGACGCCAGAGGTACGCATTTGGGCATTGATACGCCAGAAGATCTCGATAGGGCAAAAGAAATTGTTGACAAGCTCGGCGAAAAGGCTTTTCCATAGACCATGAAAAATCGCCAGCCAAAATTCATATGTATAACCGGAGGTGTGGTCTCGTCCTTAGGCAAAGGATTAGCAGCAGCATCTATTGGAGCACTACTCGAAAATAGAGGGCTCAAGGTACAAATATTAAAATTGGATCCTTATATCAACGTCGATCCGGGAACCATGAGTCCGTTTCAGCATGGTGAAGTGTACGTCACTGATGATGGAGCCGAAACAGATCTTGACCTGGGTCACTATGAAAGATTCACCTCTGCTCAAATGTCGCAACAAAACAACTACACCTCCGGCCGAATATATCAGCAAGTCATCAATAAAGAGCGGGCTGGAAAATACCTGGGTAGCACTGTTCAAGTGATTCCACACGTTACTGATGAAATTAAAGAAGCCATTTTAAAAACGGGCCAGGATACTGATGTCTGTATCGTAGAAATCGGTGGAACGGTCGGGGATATTGAGTCACTGCCTTTTCTGGAAGCCATACGACAAATTCGTTATGCGGTCGGCAAGGAAAATGTAATTTATATGCATTTGACGCTGGTTCCTTTTATTAAGACTGCTAAAGAAGTAAAAACGAAGCCCACTCAACACAGTGTTAAGGAACTGCGGCAAATCGGTATTTCTCCCGATATCTTACTTTGTCGATGCGAGCAGCCTCTTGAGAAAAACGTCAAGGACAAGATTTCTCTTTTCGGAAACGTTGATATCGATTGCGTATTTAGCTGTGTAGATGTGCCGCATATCTACGAGCTCCCCATGGCACTGCATAAAGAAGGCCTTGATGATAAGATAACCGAGCTGCTTAATATCTGGTCTCGGGAGCCCATTCTCAAAGATTGGGAGAGATTGATTAGCGATATTCATGCTCCGGGCCCTGAAATAAACATCGCAGTAATTGGCAAGTATGTTGAACTTGCTGACGCATACAAAAGCTTACATGAAGCGCTTATCCATGGGGGCATTGCGAATCACTGCAAAGTTAATCTTGACTACATTGATAGCGAAACCCTGGAAGCAAACGAAGCCGAACTTGAAAAACTAAAGGCAGCAGATGGCATCCTTGTCCCTGGAGGCTTTGGGCTGCGAGGAATAGAAGGCAAGATTCGTGCAATACAAACTGCTCGTGAAGAAAAGATCCCCTATTTTGGTATCTGTCTTGGCATGCAAACGGCTGTCATTGAATATGCTCGTAATGTTGCCGGTCTCGAGGATGCAACCTCTCAGGAATTCGATCCGGACTCATCTACCCATGTGGTCGCCATTATGGAAGAACAAAAGGATATTGATCAAAAAGGTGGAACCATGCGACTGGGGGCATACCCCTGCGCTCTAACCCCAGGCACACTCTCGGCTAAGCTCTACAACACAACTCAGATTTCAGAGCGTCACCGACATAGATTTGAGATTAACAACGCCTATCGTGAAAACCTGGAAGAGCATGGCTTAACAATTGCCGGAACCTCTCCAGACGGCAATCTTGTTGAGATGATTGAAGTACCGGATCACCCCTGGTTTGTGGCGTGTCAATTTCACCCCGAATTTAAAAGCAAACCCCTTGCTCCCCACCCCCTATTTTCCGGCTTTATCAAAGCTGCAAAAGCTCTCTTTGAAGATAGGCTTGGATGATGAACAAAACCGTAGAAGAGCTCTTTTTAAGAAAAGCACTTACATTGATTGCGGGCCCCTGCGTCATTGAGTCAGAAAAGCTATGCCTTGAAGTTGGGAAAAGGGTTAAGGACATAGCGCAGAAACATAACGTTCCATACATTTTCAAGGCCTCCTTCGATAAGGCAAACCGAACATCTCATGATGCGTTCCGGGGGCCAGGCATCGAAGCAGGTCTCGAAACGTTGAACAACCTCAAAACAAAGCTGGAGCTTCCAGTTCTTACGGACGTTCACTCACCTGAACAATGTGTAAAAGCAGCAGAAGTTGTCGACGTGCTACAAATCCCCGCCTTTCTATGTCGCCAAACCGATTTACTCGAAGCGGCTGCACAAACAGGCAAACCAACAAATATTAAAAAGGGTCAGTTCCTTGCACCTGATGATATGCGACACGTGGTCAACAAACATAAGGCCTTTTCAGGGGGACCACTGGCAATTACAGAGCGTGGTTCTTCCTTTGGATACAGCAATCTGGTCGTCGATATGCGCGGCCTCTACACAATGCGAGAAGAACTAAGCGTTCCTGTTATTTTTGATGCAACTCACTCCGTACAGCGACCTGGCTCAAATAATGGCGCCACCGGTGGCGACCGCACCCTTGCACCGGTGCTGGCGAGAGCTGCTGCGGCAATTGGAATCGACGGCCTATTTTGCGAAGTGCACCCTAATCCGGACTCCGCCTTATCTGACGGACCCAATTCTTTAACCTTTGAACTCCTTG
>CAXGWX010000054.1:0-15441 GCA_964013445.1 uncultured Bdellovibrionales bacterium
ATCATAAGTCTAGAAAAAACATCCATACTTGCAACATTCATTTGACGTTCCTCAAAGACCCCTATGTGCCAGAGGCAATGTTTGACTTATACGGTGTACAACGTGCACAAAGCATCAATGATCTTGCAAAACAGGCCAATATCATATCAATACATGCCCCACTTACGCAGCAAACGCGTCATATGCTGAACTCGAATTTCTTTAAGCAGGCGAAACCAGACCTTATCTTAATCAATACGGCTCGCGGAGAAATAGTCGAATCGTCGGCATTAACTGAGGCTCTTAAAACAGGGAAGGTGCGACATGCTGCCCTTGACGTTTTAGAGCAGGAGCCTCCCCTAAGTGATGACACTCTCATCAGTGCGTGGAGAAGGGATGAGTCCTGGATCAAAGGAAAGCTGACAATCACCCCACACGCCGCATTTTATAGTCAAGAGAGCCTACATGAAATGCGTGTCAAAGCTGCGCAAGAGGCCTTAAGAGTACTTCGTGGCTGCACGCCACAAAACTGTGTCAACAAATCGTTCAGAACCAACAACCTAAAGATCGCATGAAGGAGTTATTATGAGTAGCAAAAGGAAAGCTGTTATTATTACGGGCCCAGGGTTTCAAGATGAAGAATATGTTTACCCCTATTACCGTTTTCAAGAAGCCGGATTTGAAGTTGATGTTGCCACAAAAGATGGCACTGATGTTATTGGGAAATATGGCGTTCCCGCGCGGGCAACAATGGCTACGGAACAACTAAACCCTGAAAACTATGATTTAGTTTATCTTCCCGGTGGCCACGAAGCTCCAGATCGAGTTCGTATGGATGACCATGTGCTCCGCTTTGTCAGAGGCATGGACGAGGTCAAAAAACCCATCGCAGTAATATGCCATGGGCCGTGGATATGCATCTCGGCGAAAATTGTAAAAGGAAGACGCATTACCGGCTACCAAGCAATTAAAGATGACCTCATCAATGCGGGGGCCATATACGAAGACAAGAACGTTGTGGAAGATGGAAACATTGTAAGTGCGCCACATTACAAACACAATGGAGAGTTCATGCGCGCGGTACTCAAACATTTTCAAGATTAATTACTGGAGTAAACTATGCCACCTCTAACTGCTCATAACTATAGCGACTACGAAGTTCAGGACGAAGTTGACTACAAAAACAGAGTCGTAAAAAAGCCGTGGGGATATGAATATCTAATTTTCGAGAACGAACATATTGGCGTTTGGTTTCTCGCAATTGACTACAACTGCGCTACATCTCTTCACTGCCATCCCAAAAAGAAGACTGGTTTGCTTCTTTTGGAAGGAGAAGCAGAGGTTTCATTTTTAAATGGGTCCAAAACGTTGACAGAAAACGAAAAACTCATGATTCGGCCTGGTTTGTTTCATTCAACGAAAGCACAGTCCAAATCAGGAATAAAGCTCATTGAGATAGAGACTCCACGCGACAAGGGTGACTTAGTGCGCTTGGACGATTATTACGGGCGCGAACAAAAACCTTATGAAAGTGGGCCCGCAATAACTCACAATCCAGGAGCCACTTGTTGGTTGACACAGCCTTCGGCTGGCACAAGTTCAGAGGCTGAAATAGAAAACTGCAAGATAACTCTGCAGACGGTTACGGACAAATCGTCTTTCACCCAAAACATTGAAGACAAACTCATAGCAATCCTTGATGGCGGCTTAGAGACAAAAAATGGCGAGCCTATTGTAGCCCCAGGTGATATCGTTACTGGAGAGACTCTGGCGCGACTCGCTCCAAAATTCGAGATGCCTAAAGCCACCTTTGTTTTTACCGTCCATGCACCCGCGAACGCGCTAGTTAAAAAGGGATAAAATCATGACAGTGCAAGAGCGAAGCGAACATCTTGGCGTTAAAGAAAACCTGACCCAATGCTTTACGCAACAGGAGTCCTTACATCTTTTCAAACAAATCTGTTTTAATCGTTTTTTTGAATTTGAAGCAGCAAAAGCATTTGAGGAGAAACACATAAAGATGCCCGTTTATCTTTCCGTTGGGCAAGAGCACATACCTGCTGCCATCGCCAATGTATTGGAAAAGCCCATGATCTTTGGTCAACATCGTGCACACTCCTATTATTTGTCTTTTGGCGGTTCCCCTGATGCACTTATAGCCGAATTGCTCCACAAACCTAGTGGCTGCGCTCAAGGGATGGGCGGTTCAGCATCAATACATTGTCCTGATATTGGCATGTTTGGACACAGTGGTTTAATGGGGGATCAAGTTCCAATCGCAGTAGGCGCTGCCCTGGCTTCAAACAAACCGGCCATAACTATCGTAGGTGATGCTTCCGCTGAAGAAGACTATGTTTACGGTGCAATGGGTTATGCTGTAACGAAAAACTCTCCTGTGCTCTTTATTTGTGAGGACAACAACCTCTCGATACTCACTGAGGTGAAAACTAGGCGTTCATGGAGTTTGGTTGATGTCGCGAGATCGTTAGGAATGCCCGCTGTCGACATCACCGATGATCCTTGGCTCATAATGCACCATGTTAGAGAATTCAAACAGGACCTACCTGCTTTCATCAACATTCGCACATGCAGACATCTTTGGCATGCCGGTGTCGGAACTGATGGCCCCCCTGAATGGAATCGGTTTGAAATCATAAAAGAGCATCTGCACAATATTGGCCTCAAACATGAAGTTGAAATGATAGAACACAATGCTCGAAAAGAAGTGAGGGGTTTATGGGAAAAACACTTGCCAAAACAATAAGCGATGCAACTAAAACACATCTAACTCAAGACAATGGGCTCTTGTTTGGACAGTGTGTAACCGCTGTCGGATGGGTAGGAGGAACGATACCCGAGTTGACGGAGGAACAAGGCATTGTTGAGCTTTCTATGGCTGACGTTGCTGGCTCAGGAATTGCTGTTGGCGCTGCTCTTATGGGAAGGCGTCCCATTTACGTTATCCGCTATCAAGGCTTTATGTGGTATAATGCCGCCCCCTTACTCAACTACGCAGCCAAGTCCAAAGAGATGTGGGGGGTGCCCTGCCCTATTTTAGTTCGATCAATTGCCATGGAAGGAGCCATTGGACCGGTAGCCTCCTCGGCACAACACAGCATGGTCATGCGTATGCCAGGCATGCCAGTTTGTGCTCCAATGACGCCAAAAGAATGGCTTGATGGCTGGAACTGGTTCAAAACTCATGATGACCCCCTCTACATGAGCGAACATCGCCGAGGTTTTACCAATGAGGATGAGATGCAGAACATTGTTCATTCTGATGCAGACGTCACAATTGTTGCCATCAGCGCAGCACGACTAAACGCCATCGAAGCGATTGATATTCTGATGAAAGAGGGAATTAAATGCAATTTGATTCATCAATACTGGCTCAAACCCTTTAAGGCTGGCCCAGACTTATTAAACGCTACGAGGAGCACAAAACTAAGTGTTGTCATAGATGCCGACTTCGAGCTCTGCGGTGCATCACGCTCCATTGCGTACGAGTTGATGCACGAGACAGGCAAACCTGTATTTGCCCTTGGTGTTGCTGACAAAACGGCAGGGTTCGCCCCACACCTTGACAATGGCACGCCAAGTGCGCAGCAAATAGTTGACCACGTCAAAGCAATTTACGAGAAAGAAATTAAAAGCCCACGGAGAACCAATGTCGCAGCCTAAACCAGAAAACCTTAAACGGCTTAATTGGCCATTGATGGAAAACAATATTGACCGCCAAGATCTCGATACGTTGGTCGAGTATCTCCAGCAGGATGACCCCCGGCTGACTGCTGGCTCACAGGTGCAACAATTTGAGGAACAATGGTCAAAGTGGTTAGGCACTCGCTACAGTGTTTTTGTGAACTCCGGCTCATCGGCTAATCTATTGAGCATGTCGGTTCTACGTGAGACTCTTGGCACCGGCGAAGTCATTGTCCCACCGCTTACTTGGGTTTCGGACATAGGCTCTGTTCTACATTGTGGATTCAAACCAATCTTTGCGGACATCGACCCTAAAACTCTCGGGATGAGTACCGATGCCATCCTTGACAGTATCTCCTCCGAGACCAAGGCTGTGTTTCTTACCCATATCCTAGGCTACAATGCTTTAACTCCTAAGCTTCTAAAGGAGCTAAAACAAAAAAACATACTGCTCATCGAGGACGTTTGCGAATCCCATGGTGCAACATTTAACAACCAAAAGCTTGGGAGCTTTGGCTGGATGTCTAACTTCTCGTTTTACTACGCGCATCACATGAGCACCATTGAAGGCGGGATGGTTAGCACCAACGACCCGCATACCTATGAAATGCTCCGAATGTACCGTAGTCACGGGATGGTCCGTGAAGCAAAGTTTGAAAGCACTCGCTCCAGATACAAAGAGATGCATGACGACCTTAACCCTAATTTCATCTTCGCCTATCCTGGTTACAATATGCGTTCAAGCGAGCTGAACGCTGTCTTGGGACAGGCGCAATTAAAAAAACTCGACACAAACAACAAAACGCGGACGGAAAACCTTAAACTTTTCCTCGATAACCTTAATCCTGATTTATATCGGACAGACTTTATAACCGAAGGCAGCTCCAATTACGCTCTGACTCTGGTTATTCGCAACCCCGATTTTGCATATGCCAAAAAAGTTGAAAACCTATTAAATGACTTGGGTGTCGAGTACCGACGAGGAACATCGGGTGGTGGCAATCAGCTTCGACAGCCCTATCTCCGAAAAATATTAGGCAACGAAGCTCATCAAGACTTCCCTGAAACAGAGCATATCCATTTTTTCGGGTTTTACATCGGCAACTATCCTAATCTGCCGAAAGAAAAAATCATTAGATTGACAAGGGCACTAAACAGCTTAAGCGCCTAAAACCCAAAGGAGGTACACCTTGTCGAGAAAACATGAAATTGACATCCTACTTATCAATCCGGGCGACCGCCTACAAACCTATCAGGACCTAGGCAAAAGCCTTTCAGCCTTGGAGCCCCCTGTCTGGGCCGGACTCATGGCTACATTTATCCGAAGACATGGTTTGCGCGCAGCGATTCTCGATGCCAACGCTGAAGGCCTCACCCCCCAACAAACAGCACAGCGTGTAAGTGAATTGAATCCTCTTGCAACAGCGATTGTCGTATATGGACATAACCCATCAGCATCAACACAAATCATGCCTTCGGCAGGTGCCATCGCAACCGCAATCAAAGTTAACAATCCTGAGTCGTTGCTTATTATGCTTGGAGGACATGTCGCAGCTCTTCCAGAGCAAACACTACGAGAGGAAAACGTAGACTTCACCGCTAAAGGCGAGGGTCTATATACTCTTGTCGATTTGGCAAATGCCTTTAAGGAGACAAAAAAACCTGATTTAAGCAAAGTCCGCGATCTACTTTACTGGGAAGACGGCCAAGTTCTACACAGCAATCCCGCTCCTCTCGTAAAGGATCTCGACAATCTGATGGAAGGAGTAGCATGGGACCTTCTGCCAATGGAGCTTTATCGGGCACATAACTGGCACTGCTTTGATGGGTTAGAAAGACAACCGTACGGCTCAATATATACCACTCTCGGATGCCCGTTCACATGCACCTTCTGTTGTATTCAGGCTCCCTTCAAGAGTGGTGAAAATGTTATCGGAATGAAAGAACAGACCAACTCGTACCGAATGTGGAGCCCCGAGTCGATTTTCAAGCAGCTTGACGTACTTGTTAACAATTATGGAGTAAAGAATCTGAAATTTGCAGATGAAATGTTTGTCCTAAACCAACGTCACGTCTTAGCAATTTGTGACTACATTATTGACAAAGGCTACGACCTAAATATCTGGGCCTACGCACGCGTCGACACAGTAAAAGGCAAAATGCTCGACAAACTAAAACGCGCAGGATTCAACTGGCTTGCTTTTGGTATCGAAGCTGCTGATGAGAGCGTAAGGCAGGATGTACAGAAAGGTTATCAAGAAGACGACATCGTTAAAACGATTCGCATGGTTCAAGACGCGGGGATCTACATTGGGGCTAATTACATTTTTGGCTTACCCGAAGACAACATGGATACCATGCAAAAAACTTTGGACCTTGCTATCGACATCAACGCAGAATACGCAAACTTTTACTGTACTATGGCATATCCCGGCTCAGAACTATATCAAAAAGCACTGCAGAACGGTTGGCGCCTGCCGGATTCATGGGGTGGCTACTCACAACACGCTGTGGACTCCTTACCCCTTGCCACCAGATATTTGAGCGGACAAGATGTCTTGCGGTTTAGGGACAACGCTTTTCACAAATACTTTTCTTCGACCAAGTATCTAAGCTTTATTGAAAAGACATTCTCTAGACAGACTCGTAAACATGTAGAGAAAATGGCCTCAAAGCGTTTAAAACGTGATTATTCATCCCATAATGCCACTGTCGCAGCCTAAAGGAGAGAAGAATGACAATTCAGAATGCATTCCAAGAACGTGACGTGTATGAATGCTCTCAGAACAATCCAAAGGCCTCAAACATCCACTCTTTATCCATACACAAAGCGGTAAAAGAATTTTACGGGGAGGCGCGTCTAAAAAAGCTTGCTCTGCCCGGGTTCGACCAACCCCAATCGGCCAAGTACAGCAGAGAAATGGCACTTATGCATTCCTCTCGAAGTCCCGCCAGGGCGGAAGGGTTTTGGCGTTCTGAAGCAAGACACAACTGCGAGGACATCTCCGCATGGATAATGCTTAAATTATTACTTGTACTTAATGGACGTAAAAACATTGAACGGCAGGATGAGTTTGCATTTTGCACAAAAGTCATCAAAATACTCTCTCAAGACGATACCCTTTTCGACGAGCCATATATACGACTCCTGCTTTCAGGCGTTTATAATTCTGCCACAAACGCATTCCTGAACGGTTGCCAGGAAGACGCTACAGAAATATTTAACATTACCTCCACTAGCGACCCACTTGTCAGACATTTGTCAGCAAAGACGAATGTCATGGGGCTAAAAACTGAGCAACTAACAACTCAAAAGATTAAAGAATATCTTGAAGATCAAATGAGCAAGTGGCGAAATAATGAAATTGGCGTACCTAAACTTGCGCAAAACCATATGCCAAATGTTTCGGAAGCGCTAAAAGAACATGAAGGAAAAAAAGTCCTCCTTCTCATGCGTAAACACTGGACCGCCGACAAAAAGTCTCGCGAACAAGAACTTCGATACTACTTTTTTGAAAGCGCAAAAGCAGCTGGCTTAAACGTTCAGCTAATAGACATCGATCCACTCGTATTCGTCCCTGCCCACACTGTCGAGGATCAAAAGGAAAAGCTTTTCGAGATAACTGAAAAGATACTCACCTGGAAGCCTGATGTGGTATTGTATGATGAACTCTGCGGCTCATGCCTGGACGACTGCAGGAACAATCTAGACCGATTTCAACTTCAAAGTTATAAGAATTTCTTTGAGAGCCTCAAAAATATTTTCGATTTCACACTGATTGGTCTTTACTTCGATTCTTGGAAGAATTCCGACCTTATTTCCATGGAGTACGCCGCTACATTCGCTGACAAATTGTGGTATTTCCATACTCCGACAGAAAGATTTCAGTCCAACTTACTTCGCTCAAAGTCTTTTTGCTTACCGGTGCCTCACATAACAACTTTCGACTGGAATACGCAAAAAAAGGAGGATGCAAAGATTGGGTCGCTAGGCTCAATTTCCTCGGCCAATTTTTTCCGTTCACTCTGGGGAACCCTTGCATTTCAGAACGAGGTCCCAATCGAGTTTATTTCTTCAACCCCTTGGAACAAATCAACTGATTGTTTCACCAGGGACCTTGCCGCTTACTACGAAACTCTTAGTTCGTTAAAGATGTGTGTGCAATTCACTGGCAGAAGTGAGGTGATGAAGGCGGAGCAGTTTCGGCCCAGTGAATATGTAACTATTACCTGTGGACGCACATTTGAATCTCTTTTGGCTAAAACATTGCTTCTTGAAGAATACAGTGAAAACACAGAGCATTTCCTCGTGCCTTATGTCCATTTTGTACCTTTTCGGAATATCAGCGAATTGAAGCTGCTTATTGAGTTTTTCGACACACATCCGGAATACGCAGAGGAAATCGCCAATCAAGGTCATCAATGGATGGCCGAACGATTTAGTCCTCAACAAATTTGGGCGCAAGTTTTTGAGCATCTGAATGATTCCTGATCCCTAAAACATTAAAAGCAATAAAAATCTTTCGCCATGAACACGTGGCTTTCAATAAACAAGTGATGCCGCACAGGCGAATCACTGCGCCAGGAACGCATCTGCTCATGTCCTATACGCACAGAGACATAATCACATCATCCTTTAACATTTTATGAAACAGGACCCAACAGAACACGGACTCCTGCCCCAGCGTCTTTCCCTAATAGAGCAAGACAAGAAATCGATATATTTAGATTAAACTCAAGTTCTCATTTAATCCGCACACAATCAGAATGGCAGCCTTTCAAGAAAAAGGCTAAGACCTTTTTTGCGCTCAACAACAATGTGGGTCAGTAAAAAGCCTGGCGCCCCACTAAAACATTCACAACGCAGGATGTGGGCACAACAGCAAGCAACATGCTTACTTAATCTCTCTTTAAGGGGGGGAGGAACGAATCCGTCGCCAGTTCACTTGACAAATCAACACTGTCAAGGCCATTTTCAAAGTTACCCCACAAGACCCGACAACTCTTCGACATCGTGCGGAGCAACACCATTCAGTCCTTCATTATCTGCATCTAATGAGTTCCTCGTCTCTCTCTCACTACGCTTAACAGCAACAAGTTGCTTTAGCTCTGAGGTATTCTTTGTTCGGATCACGTCTGCCTCTTCATGACTCGAAAACCTTAAAAGATTAACCGGGTTTTCTCACTCAGGGAACACATAAAAATATCCCGAAGCTCAAATCACAAGACAACACCCTGCATCCTCAAGAGATCGACATTAGCCCACCTTCTTCTGAGAATCTTTAGCCGCAGGAAGCCTTGCAAGTTCAAGCCTGTTGGCGCTGCCATCTAAATTAAAAAAACGCGCTGTTGTAGAAGTTTGGGCGGCAAGCCCAGCACCAACAAACATCGCATCTAACCGCTCTCCTGAAAACCGACGCTTGCAGTCTTCTACCGATTCAGTATCGGCATAAAGCAATGAACGCCCAATTCGATACCAATCATGAACCTCCTGATGATTGTCGTGCTCTAAAACATGACTTGCGTATAATTCTTTAAGCGCCGGATAATTGAGGCATTGGGCAGTCCAGTCAAGTGAAACACGTGCGCCCCCACCTTGACGCCATGTCGCATGCAGACAATAAATGTCCTGGAAGTACAAAAAGCCCTTGCGCATATTCATGTCGTACTGCTTATAGTGGCTATAAAGGGCTTCTCCTGCCTGATATGATGGCTGTTCACTCAAAAAATCCGCACTTAAGCCGTATGGCTCAGCAAAACGAACTGTTGTCCGCTCAATGTCACCAAATATTGGACAAAGAAGGGCTAAATCCATACAACCTGCAGTCCAAAAATCACTGTGCATCTTTGCGTTTGCACGCGGCCTCCCATCAACATTGGCCGAATCAATGCCATCAACAATACGTATGGTTACGGGCAAACGCATTTTCAATAGATGCTCATCAATATTCAATTCAGCCATCAAATCAGCTAACCGTCTGTGGAACACATTGTATTCAAGATTGGTTTCCAACTTTGGACGAATTAATCCGTTTGGCGTTACATTTGATAGGGCAAGAATATCATTCTTATGCTTCGCGACAAGCTCTTCATTGTCCATGCAGCTCACAGACACGCCTCCGTAAAACAAACTTGCCCGAATGTATTCGCCAACCGCGTCCTGCAATGCCGCATATTTCCCTTCAGGAAGTTGAGCTTCTTTTATGATCGGAAAATCCTGTTTAACCTCAAGATTCTCCGTAATATCGCGCAGCAGTGCATTTCGTTGCTCAATCAAAAGAGGCGAAGCATCCTGTTCTCCTTCGACCCAATCGTCCTCTCCTGACATCGAATTAAAACAGACTGTTGGGTTCTCACCTGTGTTAAAAGAAATAACCTTAAAATGTGCAGGGTCTTTTCGGCCAGCATTTGTGTCTCTTATTTGCCCGTCATGGTCGGGAAACACGAAAATCTTTTTCTTACACAGTTTAACAAGCTCAGAATGCTTAAGCTGTTCTTCTTTTCGTTCAGGGTCGATAATCTCTAATGTCTGCTCAGCCCTACTCATACGGGGCACAAATATATTGTCAATTGAGATCCGCAAGCCACACTGTTCTTTTCTGTCTGTAGCATGCAAAACAGATGCGTCCCACATCAACACGTCGCCTCGGTTAGTTTGAGTTGCCTTTTTGACATGGTGGGACTGAATGTGCTGTTTTTCCATTGGCGAATTAACTGGCGCCAACCATTTCTCGCGCATTGTTTGTTCTGACTCATAAAACCCAACCGTATTATTTTCCACATCGCCGAATAAAGGCATTAAAAAAGTAATTCCGCGGCTGGAATAACCTGACCAACTATCAATATGAGCTTCTTCCGGCGCATGGCGGGGTCTTTCCAGGTCCGCAATGCGTGCTTTTGGATATTTAATACGAATATGCATAGGAATTTGCCAGCTATCGATCAGGTCACCAAAACCCAACGCGTCCACAGCCTGATAAAAGTCACGCATCAGAAGATTGTATTCCAAAGAGGAATAATACTTAGGAATGACAATGCCTGTCGGCGTAACACATTCGACTTGCTCGCGGCTATGCATGAATCTCTCGACCAATTCTTGCTCGTCTTCGATAACATGCTTGCTTTTTAGCACACGTGAAAGAAAGATCTTGGCCGACTCTTTGACCCGGTCATGCAAGCGAGAGTCAATCTTGTGGGCTAAAACCAAATCAAGAGGGCGACGGCAACGCATGCGTGAAGAGATTAAATCAAAAACTCTTTTTCGTTCTCTCAGATCTTGAGCAACGGCATTTCCTTCACCATGTTTCGGATTAGCTAACGTCATTGATCTTTTTCCTTTCTCGAACAGGAAGCGTGCCGTTTGATTTAAATGCACTACCACGCAAACTTTGCTCCCAACGCTGGGCAAGCTTGCGGTAATCTCCCCTGCCAAGTTTTCTGTCGCCAAGCAGACCAGAGATCTGATGAATCATTGGTTTCGTTACGTCTTCATCGGCATCAGCATAGACAACCTCAGTACAGCCTAGTTCAGCCATCAAGCGCACAATGTCCTTCGGGCCAGGAGATGCCGCGGTCTCTCCGGCGAGCGAATGGCTCTTAACAAAAAGAATCGCAGCGGGAGAGAGCAATATGCACGCATTAGCCAAAGCGTTAAACACCATTGATGAGGTCCATAACTCTGGATGAATTTCCATCACAATCTCATCAAACTTATTTTCGCCATATAGCGGGCCCAATTCATAGGGCTGTGTATTCAATAAAAGGCCTAAAGCTTTGTCATCCAATGAAAGACTCAGAGAACCTGCTGGAGTTTTATCCGTATTCGCATACAAATATCGACCATATAAAGACAGAGATCGGTTTTCGACTGTTCGCGGACACTTGTCACTAATGTCTTTATCGCCTTGAAAGTTTTTAGAAAGGATAGTGTAAGAATCTTCTTCGACCCGAGAGGAAGCGTCTGCATTTACAGAAGCAGATTCGATTCCATTCAAGATGCGACCAATCCAATGGTGTGCGCCATTGTTCTTTTTGACTTTGGCCAAAGCATTTTCCGCAATATTGCGTCTTAACGCCGAATCACTCGAAAGTTGTTTTATCTTTTGGTGAAGTTCGTCCGGGTCGTTTTGTTCAAAAAGAACGATTTCCTGCTCCTCTCTGAAGAGGTTCTGATTCTCGACTCTGTCTGGAATACGCCATGAGATTACAGGAGCACCCACCGCCATGCTTTCAACAACTCGGCCGGCATATGCTTTGCCGTGTTGCGGCAAATTAACGTTTATCAAATTATCTCGTAAACTCGAAAGCCAACACTTAAAGGCGACATGGTGCAACCTTCGTTCCAGGGCAACAAATTTCTGAAATTCTTCAAAATTCGTTTCCCCGCCATTCATCAGATATGCGCACTGGGCCCCCATTAATTTGTCAAAATGCTGCGGCACGCCTGCTTCTTGTTCCGGCGAGATTCCTGGCTGATGTAAGAGGTGCTTTAGATCCGCATGTTGCAAGAAAGGCTTTCGCCGACCATAAACTGAACCTGCAAAAGTTACCTTGCCCGATGTGGCCGACGAAACATCATCGACAAACATTGAGTCTGGCACGAAACCACCTGCCCACCAAAATCCCGTGACCTGACCTTGCTTGTTCATGGCCTGGGCATCTCGTTCATCGGCACAGATTGCATGAGTTGCTATTTGCAAATTATGGTATAAATTCGTACGCTTTTGATAAACATGATCGGAGTTAAGATACTCAAAAGGTGACATGCTAAACGAATCGCCAATTAATGCCACACGAACGGGAGCTACACCTTTGAGCCATGCAAGAAAGTCAGCCGAATATTGAGTGTGAATCCCTTCAAACCAAACTTGGTCAAAGTCTAAATCAGCACAAAGCTCCCTGGCTCTTGACAACCAACAATGAGCACCGTCTGCATTCTGCCCAGGTAATGAAATTGCAGGAATAGTCAAAACTTCGTGTCCATGAGAGGTTAAACCCTCTTCGAATCCGAAATTCATATTATATCCGTTGCTTTTGGCCGCAGCCCAGATTGGTAAATCCATCGGTATGAAGAGAATTCGCATTTACTTTCCCCACAATACGTGTCGATGCCAATATTCAAAATATTTCATAGGCATTGAATCCTTTTTCTGTGCCACCAATTAACCCGCCCAAAGCACTCAGATTACGTTTCTAATAAGCTTCGATTCTTGCGCTTAACCTTTACGATGACTCTGCGTCATGGGCCTCATTTACCTTTGCATTTTAATGCAAGCTTTAAGCCAATAATTAATTTCGGATCACTTTGATTTTTCCAGTAAAATCAAAGACTCTCCAACAAAGAAATCAACGAGATCTCAATGATGTCAAAACATCCATGACATAGCGTCAGAAATCCAATACTCACGCAATCAACCACTACAAAATGCAAGCCAATCCTTGTACTTAAATCAATATTTCACTGATTTCAAAACCCTCATAACGCGTTACCAGCGACCAACAATTTCAATTTTCATCGCAAAAAAGCGCTATCCGTTATCTTTTCGCATTATGGTTTGATCTAAGGCCAAGCCAATATAACCGCCATTATCATTGACCCAATTGAAAACTAACGGTTTTAATTGTTCTGGTTTATCAATTTTCGAACCATAAACACTAACAAGCTCCCTAAAAGCATTCCCTTTCAGAAGTAATGCCCCACTCACAGGACTCTGTATATCAACACTATGGCCACGCATATTCTCGATTCGAGTGAAGTTCTTAAATTCTGTGCCAAATGCCGTGTAAGCTAGGCCTGCATCTTTTAGAACCATATCGGCCTCTCTCAAATCAATCGATGCGCAGGCGTGCATTTGTCTGTGGGATTTAATGTGCATAACCAAATTGAATAACATACTATCGTTAACGCAATCGTCGAAGTGGTCATCAACAATCAAAAGAAATGACAGATCCTTCATAGCATAAAGTTGTCTCAGAGCGTCTTCCAGAGGAACATTCTCAGAAACAACTTGAACTTTTGACTTTGTTTTTTTCAATAAACACTTTGACAACGAAATGCCTTTTGCCTGCAAAGTATTATCATCCGATGGCATACAGAGTATTCCAATTGAATTTTTTTCATCCACAATATCTTGATGCGCCTGACTTTCAATTTCTTTCAACCACTCTTCTTGAACATCTTTGATCTCCTGAGAGATGAAACCCTTGTCTAAAACAGCCTGCTTTTGATAGATCTGTGCATGTGCTGCCCAAAATGGAGACCGATTGCGAGACACACTGTTTTTTTGTGAATCAACGGATTCAAAAAAAGATGTAGGCAGACTCAATTGAGCCACCGCTGTCCTTAGACAAACACGCATCCAAAGGTCCCAATCTTCATTGGCATCAAGGCTCTCGTCAAACCCCCCACATTCTTCAAGCAAACTTGTTTCCATAAAAACACTTTGTATCGGGCATACATTTTCGATCAAAATCTCAGGCAATCTTAATGATTTTGATTCCGCAAAACGCAAGACTGAGCTTTCCGTTTCAGGATCACGAACAAACATAAAAGCATCTGCTTTAACAGCTCGAGCTTGGCTGCTTTTCAAGGCTCTTAGCATAAGCTCCACATGATAAGGATAGAAACAATCATCATCATCAAGAAAGCAAATATACTTGCCGCGCGCATGAGCGATTCCATTGTTTCTGGTCGCCGAATGAAATCTATTCTCGGTCTGCCTTAAATATTTAATTTCAAGATCTTCTTTAAACTCTTCACATACACCTTTAACATCAACCCCTGCATCATTCACAACAATGACGTCAAGGTAGGGGTAGGTTTGTGCCTTAACACTCTCCAATGCGCGCCTGAGCAGTTCAGGTCGATTATGCGTTGGAATCACAATCGAAACATGTTCATGGTGCTCAACACCTGGGCCAAGCCCTTGCAAAAATAGTTGCCCTAAGTTGGTCGCAATATCCCACGAATGAATATGGGAAAGCGCTACCCCGGCAAGCATTAAAACATCACGTGTATAAACCACAGGACTATCAGCTATTTTCATTGCCAGCTGCCCCGCTGCATCGAAACGCCCTTGCTCTAAAAGGCTTTTCAATTCCAACAAAACATCATTTGCTTGCCTTGACTGTATCGACTTAGCCTGTTTGGACATGCACTTCCCCTACCCTTAGGCCGCACTGATCAAACGTGATACATCTTTGGGTTCAGGAAACAATTTACCCATACGCTTTAATCGAGACTGCATCTGGTCCAAAAGCGTTAGCCAGCGAATATTATAATACTCGGGATTCTCAAAATCAGTAGCAATCCCCTGCTCAAAATTGGCCCAAATCCTCAGCACTGCATCTGCAATACCATGTCCTGGCGTATATCCAAAAGCCTCGGTAAATCTTTCTCCGGAAACTTGATAGCTACGCAAGGGCTGGCCTGGCGCATAGGCCACATCAACATCAATCTGACGCTTATCCCGTAGGACATGCTTGATCCAGTGGGCAAGTTCCAAGATCCGATAATTCTTGTGCGAAAGATTAAAGGCTTTATGATGCACACGTTCCTTAGGCAACTCGATCGCATGAATATATGCATCCGCCGCATCCTCGACACTCACCAGCGGGCGCCACATTTCACCGCCGCCATTGACGCTTACCCGACCTTTTGTCCACGCATCGCGTAGAAAAGTATTCACCACCAGGTCATATCGCATTCGTGGGCTATAACCAAAAACTGTTCCCTTGCGCAAAAAAACCGGTGTAAACTGA
>CAXGWX010000055.1:0-15321 GCA_964013445.1 uncultured Bdellovibrionales bacterium
AGAGCGATGATTTTGCTAAAATCGATCACAGTGCCAGTGCCAAAAAGAACCTAAGTAATGCTGCAGGAACTGTCGTCGACGTTCTTTCACAGCCCTTTCACTCCGCATTTGGCGCCAAAAGCGCATTTGGCGGTGAAGTAAAGCCCGGATTCACCAATCGGGTTGAAGATGTGATGATGGCCACAGCCCTTATTCCACTTGGCTTTGCCTTTGCGGGTAAAGATGTGGTTGACGGTGCGCTGCACGGTATTGCCCATCTGATGGGCAAACAAAGCTAAACTGCTCTCCCCTTGAAGGGGATAGTAGATGCTTTAGGTCTGAGCCCTGGTCTTCATATTCGTATTAAAGCCCCAGGGCTTGGCACACCGCCTGCGTGTACAAGCTTGATTCCCAGACGACGACGCTCATTGTCAGTCAAAAAGCAGCCTTCGACAGACCCGCAAGTCACTGAAATCTAAGGATTTATCCCCAGGTCCTCCCTTTTCTCGTCATTTGACTCTTTCCTTCGCCTAAAGCTTCTAATAGATTAGGTCAAAATCACCACTTACGGAGTATTAACTTGCGAATCCTTGAACGACGCCTCAAACTTAGTGGCGCAGTTGGCATCAGTCTGAGTGCAACGCTGGGCTCCGGAATCTTCGTTTTACCAGGCCTCGCCATCAACCATACGGGCGACTATTTATGGTCCGCCTACCTGCTCACGGCGATCTGCGTCCTGCCCGCAGCCCTGTCAAAGGCTGAGCTGGCCACCGCCATGCCCACTTCCGGCGGTACCTATGTCTTTCTGGATCGCACCTTTGGACCGTTTATTGGCACGATTGCGGGCCTAGGCGTCTGGCTTTCACTCTTGCTGAAAAGTTCTTTTGCACTGGTCGGCTTCGGCACCTATCTCTCGGTTTTAACCGATGTCCCACTGGTCCCAACCGCCCTTGTCCTACTTGCCTTTATTACGGCTTTGAACACCCGCGGTGTAAAAACTGTTACTAAGGTTTTAAAGAATTTGGTTGTGGTCATATTAACCGGACTCTTCAGCTTAATGTTCGCTGGTTTGCTGGGCAAGTCACCAGAAGTGCTCACCGCCACCACCGATAGCTTACCCGTCTTTGGACTTTGGCAAGCTGCAGCCATGCTTTTTGTTTCTTATGCTGGGGTGACCAAAATAGCAGCCGTTGCGGAAGAGATTAAGAGACCGGAACGTAATCTTCCATTGGGCATCATGATTTCATGGTCGACCGCCACCCTACTCTATTGTTCCCTAAGTTATGTTCTCGTTAAGCGCATTGGCGTAGAAAACTTGCACGGAGATCTCAAGCCAATCTTCACTTTGGCCAACGAGGTACTGGGCACTTGGGGCGGCTACGCGATTTGCGTCTTGGGTATCATTACCATGACCTCTATGGCCAATGCGGGTTTACTCACCGCCTCGAGATACCCTCTCGCCATGAGTCGGGATAATCTACTCCCGCCCTTCATGCGCCACCTCGATCCGGAACGACTCACTCCCACAGTCTCGATTATTGTCTCCGGCTTAATCATCATGAACGCTATCTTGTTTCTCGACATCGCCAGCATCGCCAAGCTCGCCAGTGTGTTCATTCTATTGATGTTCACCATGAATAATCTTGCGGTCATTGTTCTGCGTGAGACCGGAGTTCAATGGTACGAGCCAAAATACAAGATCCCCCTTTATCCCTGGATACCGCTCTTTGGCATCATCTGTGGCCTTATTATTATTGTCATCTCCGGTCCCTTGGGCTGGCTCGGTGCCGCTGTCTTAGCCTCCATTGGTGCAGTGTTCTATCTTGTCTACGGTTCACATCGCACAGACAGACAAGGAGTTGTGCGACAACGGTCCAAGCGGGCTGACCTTTTCGAAGAGAACGGTGACAAAGACCTTACGGATACCCAAGCGAAAAAAGCCACGATGCCCGTATCCACCCTGGTTACACTTTTTGGACACGAACGCTCTCCTGAAACCCTCGTGGACCTGGGGAACTCTTTTCGCGAAGTTGATGTTCTTGAAGTATTACACCTTACGCAGCTGCCAGAACAAACGGCGTTGGATCTCGCTGAAGAAGAAAGTCCCCGCTTAAAGTCCGTCGAAAGACGAATTCAAGCCATGGCGAAGGCGGAAAACATCCCCTTGCGCTTTGAGTCCATGGTCTCTCGAGACATCATTAAAACAGTGCATCAAGTCAGCGAGAATTTACACTGCCAGTGGCTGATTATGGAGTGGGGAAAGAAACAAGAGGGAACTTTCACATTTGCTAATCCATTAGGTTGGCTCAAAGGACACTTACCATGTAATTTAGCAATCTTCTATGATGCGGGTGTGCGCTATATGCGTAAAATTTTGGTTAGTGTCGAACCGGGTCCCAACGATGCCTTGGTTTTATCCACCGCCGACCACTTCGCTCAACTCCACGACGGCGACATAACCCTGGTTCGATTTGTTCCTGATTCAGCACCTATGACTGAAGTGCAATCAGCTAACGACTATCTTGATGAGCTACGTCCACTCTGTGATTCCCCCACGGAAGTCCTGGTCCTTCGCGGCAAGAACCAAGCCCTCGCCATGGCGCAAGCCAGTGCGGCATATGACCTTTTGGTTATGGGAGAAGAAAAGGGCGTCGGGCTGCGCCATTGGTGGGATGGAAATCTGGCGGATCGCATTACGGACAAAGCGGCCTGTTCTGTTCTGCGGGTGCAAACACCGCGAACCCAAACCCATGAAGCGGTACAGAAAAAACCCGAGCTTGCACAAGACACACCTTCACGCATTGCTTCCTTCATCCCCCCTGGCTGCGTTGATGCAAAAGTTGCTTTAACGAAGAAAGAAACTCTCTTTGAGCATGTTGCCAGCATTTTTTCTGAGCAGATGGAAAATGTAACAAAAGAACAAATTGTCAAAGCCCTTTGGGACCGGGAGAAATTACAAAACACATCTGTAGGCAATGGGCTCGCTCTCCCCCATGCCACCTTAACAGAAAGCGACCGCACCTACTTGGGCGTGTTCACAAGCGCCAAACCTTTGAACTATGATGCTCCGGACGGTGGCGAGGTCGATGTGTTTTTTGTAACCCTGGGGCCACCTGCAGATCGGCAAAAACATCTGCTGCTGCTGGCATCAGTTTCTCGCTTGGTTTTAGGCACTAAACTCCTCGACAATATACGTTTAGCAAAAGATGATCTTGCTATTCTCGATGCAATTCACCAGGCAGCTATGGAAAGCGAATAGCCCTGGATGGACTACCCCCGCCCCCAGCTGGATCTCAAACCACCCCCGGATTCTGAGTTTGCCCCTGAGCAGGGTTGGATCAAGCCTAAGCGCCTCGTAGCCGAACTCTTTGCTGGCCGTTTTGTTTATGGGGACGATGACCCGGAGCGATACAAAATTGTTTACTATGTACGGGAGACCGATGGGCACCTGGTGGGAAAAGCCTGGTTTGGGCCCAAAACCGAAGGCCCCCCTGGCCACGCTCATGGCGGTTCCATGGCCGCTCTGCTTGACGAAGCCATGGGTGCAATTTCCTGGGAATCAGGGCACACGACCCTGGCTGCCCGCTTTAACACTCGTTTCAAGAAGAGCCTTCTTCTGGGGACGCTCGCCTATTTTGAAGCATGGGTAGACAATGTAAATGGACGTAAGGTCACAATCCAAGCCCGACTCCACGATGCGCAGGGGGAAACCTATGCGGAAGCAGACGGCTTGTTCATCATTTTAAGTGCCGAGCATTTCACCAAACTTGCAACCGCACATAAAGACGGCACGGCATAAACAAGGTCAAGTCAGTTCCTTCAATCTCCCTAAAACACGCTTAGCAATCTGCGGTGCCGTGAGTTCGTATTGCTCTAAAAGGTCTCGATACTCACCCGACTTACCAAACTTATCAGGCAATCCAAGGAGCATCTGCGGTGGCGCACCTGGAATAGTCGCTTTATATTCTGCAACAGCAGAGCCAAGCCCACCAACAACATTGTGCTCTTCGACAGTGACGATACATTTGGTATTGCGACAAGCCCGCTCTATCGCCTCAACATCAATAGGCTTGATGGTATGCATATTGACCACACTGGCTGAGATATTTTCCTCCTCTAAGAGCTTTGCCGCTTCCAGGGATTCATAAACCATCGTTCCAGCCGCAATCAAAGTCACATCATTGCCTTCGCGCAACTCAATAGCCTTGCCTATTTCAAACTCATAATCGTCCTTGTAGACAATGGGGTTGCCCATGCCTCCGGTCAGACGAATATAAATGGATTCAGGGTGCTTTAATGCAGCCAATGTTGCTTTCACAGTCTCTCCTGAATCTGCTGGAGAGATGACCGTAATCCCGGGAATAGAACGCATCACCGAAACGTCCTCAATACAACAATGACTATAGCCAAGTGTTCCCAGTACAATTCCACTGGCCAAGCCCACCATGCATACCTTATGCCCCATATACCCCAAATTAACCTTGATCTGCTCACAACAACGCATCGTCTGAAATGGCCCAAAGGTCGCAGTAAAGACATCAAGACCCTCAGAAGCAAAGCCTGCCGCAATGCCCATCATATTCTGTTCTGCAATACCCACGTCAAGAAACTTCTCTGGATAGGTTTTGCGGTAGCGGTCTAAGCCTGCAGATGTCGAAGTGTCCGCAGTCATAACCATCAAGTTTTCATGCTCTTTTGCAATTTCCAAAGCCGCTAAACCAAAAGTGGCCCGCGAACCAATCCTGGACCACATTTTCATACTGGCTGCATTGATCTTCATTAATTTACCCTGCCAATGAATTGTTGAGCTCTTCAAGAGCTGCATCGTATTGCGTCTTCGACAAGACGTGATGATGCCAATCGTTGTTGTTTTCAGAAAAAGAAAAACCTTTACCTTTAATCGTATGCGCTACAATGGCCAAGGGTTGCTCCGACACGCCTTCATTCGTGAATGCGTCATAGAGTTCCCCAACATCATGGCCGTCCACCTCGACGACTTTCCAGCCAAAGCTACGCCACTTGTCTGCCAGATCTCCGACACTCATGATTTCCATATTTGATCCGGTTTGCTGAAACTTATTACGGTCCAGAATTGCAACAACATTATCGAGCTTGAAATTTGGTGCTGCCATTGCCGCCTCCCAAACAGAACCCTCATTGCATTCGCCATCCCCCATCACCACATAGACTTTATGGTCGCTCTTCCGACGTTTGGCCGCCAATGCGACACCAATCCCTAAAGACAGCCCCATGCCCAAGCTTCCATTGGAAAACTCGATGGCCTTGGCCCTGTTCATAACAGGGTGGCCGATCAAATCGCTTCCGGTTTTTTCAAAAGTCAGCAAATCCTCTTTCGTAATAAATCCTGCCTCAAGCAGGGCTGTATAATAGCCAACACACCCATGACCTTTGGACAAAATAAACCGGTCACGCTCGCTCCACTCCGGCTTGTCGCGGTCATAATTCATGACCTCACCAAACAAGGTTGCGGTAATTTCAATAATCGAAAGCCCGCCACCAAAATGCGATGAGCTGGCTCCTGCAGCCAAGGCCATATCAAGAACGTTCCTTCGCATTCTCCCGGCCATCGCCTCAATCCTGGCAATCATTTCTTCTCTATTTCCCATATCACATTCCCCCATCAACGCGTAAAACCTGTCCCGTCATATAAGAAGCCAAATCAGAAGAGAGAAAAAGTGCTGCCTTAGCAATCTCTTCCGGCTCACCTACACGTTTCATACATATACGCTCCAATGTTTGCTCCAGAGCATCCTCCGGCGTGCTTCCTGTCATCATGTCAGTCATTGTTAAGCCCGGTGCAATCGCATTAACCCGTATATTTGCACGGGCAAGCTCTTTGGCCATCACTTTAGTCGAACAAATCATTGCTGCCTTACTTGAAGCATAGGCGGTCCGCCCCTCATTGCCTTCAATCGCTGCACTTGAAGAGATATTCACGATGGCCCCACTTCGCTTTCTCATCATAGTCTTAATCATATACTGGGTGAGCAAGAGTTGTGAGAAGTAGTTGACCTCAAAAAGCTCTTTCATTTTATCTACCGGCGTCATCTGAAACAGTGAGGTGTGAATAATCCCAGCATTATTAACAAGGATGTCTATCGGTTTTTTTTCCGCTAAAATTTCTTTCGCGCCGGCTTTTACGCCATCCTCATCCGCCAAATCAAAACAGACAGGAGTTATCACTCTCCCAGTCTCTTTTCTTAGAGCATCTAAGAAAGCAGCAAATTCGTCGTCCACCTGACGCACACAGGCCCAGACATCCGCACCGTGTTCAGCGAAGAGCTTTAAGGTCGCTTTACCAATACCTCGGTTGCAACCTGTAATGACTGCCGTTTTTTCTTTAAGCAACACCTTAAATCTCCTTTGGGTCCTATTTCTCTGTCGAGCCCACTCGATATTCACTCAAGATATCCGGCATCACAATATTAAAATCCGCCTTACAGGCAATTTCACCAGCCACCATACCTTGTCCCGTACATTTCCCCAGACCTCGCTTCCAGGAAAGCAATTTAGTCTCAAGCTCCAAACGTTCACCGGGAAGGACTTTGCGCAAAAACTTTACGTTCGTCGCCCCTGTCAAATACATGACTTTTCCTTTGTTGCCCGGTAGCGTCAGAACCATGAGGGCCCCCAACTGCACCATCGCTTCTATCTGCAACATTCCGGGCATATTTGGATCACCGGGAAAGTGCACAGCAAAAAACCAATCGTCCTGTGTCAATTGTTTGTAGCCTTTGGCGCTAACGCCCGGCATCACCTCATCCGCCCCATCAATCATCAAATAAGGATGCCGGTTTTGCTGGTATTCATGCACACCGTTTAAATCAAGAGCTATGCTTTCCATCAATGGTCCCTCGTTTTTGTCAGACGAAACATTCTTTGCCTATCGCAGGTCAATAATGCGGGACAAAGAGCGCACCACATCATAACCATCCCAAATTACTCCAATGTCCAGCCCCATGCCGACTGGCACAATCCGGTCAATCCCGCGCACACGATTCGAGCACACCAATTCTTGCAGCTTTTCTTTATCGACACCAAAGTAGGTCAACGTTTGATAGGTAGGATTAATAATCTCCGCCAAAGGAGAAAGCTCCTCTAAATCGCATTCGTAAAAATAGCCACATTGTCCTCTAAGCTCGTCAACATTCTTGTCCAGCTCTCTCAAACCCACTCGAAAAACTCCCGTATCAGCCCAGTCCACGTCCTTAATATTCTCCAACTCTATCGCATTGCGACACAGCTGCGTGTATTTGTCGACCGCCTGGACCGCTTCGAGTTCATATTTTTCAGCCACCAGAGCCGACACGGCCTGCCAAAACATTGCCTTTGCATGATCTGTGTTCTTTCCCAGCCAAACCACTAAATGGGGCGATGAGCAGGCATTTTGGTCCATCAGATAAGTATCGTTGAAGAAGCCCTGAGCCAGTCTATTTAAATCCTTGTCCTCAAGCGCCTCGACGGACGCCGAATCGAGTACACAAAAGGAATACCGATCGGCAAAAGTTAAATCTACACAGCGCTCTGGTACCGGCAAAGCCCGAATCGCCTTAATCGTCTCATTCCCACCCCAGACCAGTCGAGCATCGCTTCGTTCCGAAAACTCCTGCGTCGCATTGTTCGTGTGCTCATACCTAACAAAGGATGTCATTTCCTGAAGTGCTTGAAACTGTTCCTTGGCCAATATTTCCTTAATGACGTTACAAACAAGGTCCACCTGTGGGAATGGTTTTGTTGGCACCCTTACAATATTGGCATTGCCTGACAGCAAGCCAAAGGCGAACGAGAAGGCAAAGTTGATTGGAACATTTCCCGGAGCCACATGTAGCGCTAAGCCCACCCCCAGACGCACCCGGCTATCTTCAAACTGGTCCCTCAAAGTATCAATATGACCTCTGCGACACCAAAAGGCGAAACTCATGACGTCCGGGTACATGCTCGCTTCTTGAGAAGCTCTCAATGTCTGAGACAACTCATCCAGGAAATCGCAAGCCAATCGGTTATAGGGAGCCATTGGCCTCACCTCTGGTGTTCCGTTGCCAACCAACCAGGTAATGTTGCTATTGTCGCTCATGGGTATCAGAACATCCTCGTATTTCAGCTTCGGCGATGCGGCCGTACACTTTAAAGTATTTACCTAAACGACCACAAGGACAGTCATCTTCTCCTAAAATCTCTCCTTCATCCTCACTAAGCAAAATATGTCCCGGATAGGAGGACGGTAGAAGAGATATAACCTCTATCAAACCCCGCTCTTGAAAATCGCATAAAGAAAGGTCCTTTCTGCGCACCAAAACGTCAGAAAAGATTGAGGCGTGCAAGTGTCCTTCGCTACACTCCATAAAAATAGAGCCTGTCTGCTCTACCATGCCATAATAATTGACGACTTGTTTAAGAGCACAGACTTTCTCAAGTGATTCCTTAAATGCCTCGTTGCTAACCGCCTCGTCAGCAAGTTTTTTCCAGCCACCACCATGAATCAGCGTGCCATTAGCAAATAAAAGCTGTTTTTCGGCCCGCACCAACGCCTTATAAAAATACTCCCAGACCATATAAGTAAAACCGAAAAGCAATACATCCTGGTCCTTATACTGCTCATAAAAGGCTTCAACCGCAGCGATATCCAACCGCATCTCTTCATCCAGGGCATAGACGACCTTGTTGCCAAACATAGAAAAGCCCAAAATCCCCGCGCCTCTGGCAGAAAACATGGTGCGGTTCTTGAGCACTGCAGGCGAATCAATCACCAACATCGGCATACGCTTCTCCCCAAGATAGTTGGCAACAATTTTAGTCAATACTTTGGTTTGATTGGCTGCATTTGTTTTATCGAGATAAATCTTCGAAACGCTTTGCCCACTCGTTCCCGAGGAGGTCATCGTCTTAACCGTATCGTCTGAAGCCACACTTCTTAGGTCATACTCCTTGAACAACCTCACAGGCAGGAAGGGCATTTCCGCTATTCCCCTCTCCTTGTTCGGGGAATAACCAAGCGTGTTCAACAGTTTGCGATAGGGTTCACAGTTTTGATAATGATGTTCCGTTAAGCCATGAAGTGCTTCATTGTAAAGCGACCCTTTTCGCTCTTTATCCAACGCATAGGGCGATGTTTGGATTATTGACTCAAGGCTAAACATACTTCACCCGCAACGCTTCTCTAATTCTGCATAAAGGATTTTTCCCGCATTATTGCGAGGCACCACGTCAATTGTCGAACAAGAAAACCCTTGCCGATGAATTTTCATCGTCTGGGCAACATATGTGCTGATCGCCTCTTTGTCTTGTTCTTTTGTCGTATAAATCCGCAAAAAGTCATCTTCCCCTGCGCATATGCACTCCCAACCTTGCTGCCCCAGCAGTTCTTCTACTTCGTCCAAATTAACTCTGCTGCCGTATAGTTTCAGGAAACGCTTCTTTCTGCCTACAACATAATAAAAATCATCCGCATCACGTCGAGCTAAATCTCCGGTGTGCAGAACTCCCTCATTCTCGTCTCCCTTAGCCAAATCATCGTAGGAGTCTGCATAGCCCATTGTCACATTAGGGCCCCTGTAAACCAACTCACCGACTGTTTCACTCTCAAGAACCTTACGCCCATCTTCAGTCTCCAACCAAAATTCGCCACCTGGTATGGGACGGCCAATACTGCCTGTTTTACGATTCGCCTCATTCCAGGGAACGAAGGACATCCGTGCTGTGGCTTCACTTTGACCATACATTGTATAGAACTTGATTCCTCGGTCGACACAAAGCTCAACAAAATATTTTGTCAGCTCTGGATTTAACCGCCCACCGGCCTGAGTCATGTATTTTAGATGAGGCAGTTCTTGTTTATCAAAGCGCAACTTATTGAGCATCTCGTAAACATAGGGCACACCATTCAATGACGTTACATTTTCCGCCTTCAGCCTCTCCCAAAATGCTTTCTCCATAAGGGTTGCTTCATTGAGGACAATGGTGGCCCCCATTAACAAGTGTGTGTGTATAATGGAGAGCCCATAGGTGTAATACATCGGCATTGTCGTTATAACGCGGTCATTCGAGGTAATATCAAGATAGTCAACAATTGCCGCTGCATTTGCATCTATATTCTCATAAGACTGACGCACCAACTTGGGACTGCCCGTGCTTCCCGAAGTTGTCAGCAGTAAAGCAAGTCTGTCGTCGAGAGCATAGTCAATCGACCCAGTGTTTTTCATCAAAGTATAGCCATCAGAGGCATCGACTTCCGTTGTCGGCATATCTTCCGCCGCACTTCCTCCTGGAGCATAGATGTAATGTGGACGAAATCGAGAACACAACTTCCCCAGAAGAGTTTTATCAATACTCTCATCAATAAGAAATGCGACTGAACCTGACCGCAACACTCCAACATAAGCCGATAGAGATTCTATGTTGTTTTTCACTAAGATAAAAACCAGAGAGCGTGATTCTATATGATGACCAATCCGATCAGCCCTCTTTGCCAATTCCTGATAAGTTATTGTTTGACCGCACTCGCTGAGAAGAGCAATATTTTGAGCATGTTCTTCAAGCTGATTAAAAAAACTCATGGCCAAACCTCAAAACCATTAGGCAAAATGTCTACTTGCCGCAATGAAATCGAACGACAATCCAGGCATCTGCCAAATATTCTTATGTGCGAATCTTAGGTCCCTTAGATTAAGGCCTGAGGCAAAGGTTCGACTAGGCTTCAAAAGTAATTTCGTATTTAGAAAGCAGCTCCATGCCCTTTTTGTAGGAGCTAAAGTCGATAATATCATCCATTTCCATGGAAATCTCAAAAGCATCCTCAAGCTCTGCAATTAAGCCCATATGCCCTATCGAATCCCACTCCGGAATGGTGTTGTATTCAAGACTTTCGCCTAAAACAGTTTCCTCGATGGAAAAACTTTCCATGAATGCCTTGTTGTACTTCTCTTTATTGCTCATGCTCAAAACGTCTCTTTAATGATTATCACAAAATTTCATTTACACGAAATCTTCCTTCGCGAAAATGTCCTCTGCTAGAGAGGGATTAAATATCGACTGACCTTCCGTGCTCATATACTTGCTGATGAATTCCTTGTTCTCACCGGCCAGACACAAAGGGCTATGCTCTCTAAAGTGCTTAATCCGGAAACCATATTCGGAAATCTCCTTAAGTGACTGCTCAAAGACATTACCGATTTTAACGTGCACATAAGGACAAACCAACACATCGCCAAGAGGTGTTATGTAGAGACGGTTAACTGTATTGCAACCAAGCACCTGCTCATAATTCTTGTCGAATGGATTCCATATATTGCGCAAAATATTCTTGTGTCTCTTTCTCAGCTCAATGAGGCGTTCCTTGTCTTTTTCATCGACAATAACTTCTGCCATCTTATCAAGCTTAAGCCACATCCCAGAAGGAACGGCCACATTTAAAAGGGTGGTGTAATTCTGGTCATCCGAGTACTTGCAGAGCATCTCAATGTCTTCAGAGAATGCATTGTAGTGCCCAACGGTGATGTTCAGGTAAGGATCCATGCCCTGATTCTGAACATGCTTTAATGCATCCATAGCCCGGCGCCACGATTCTTTGCGCCCACGTATCTTATCGTGAGTCCCCTCGTCAAAACTATCAATGCTAACAGAAACACGACTCACTTTGGCTTCTGCCAGTCTCTTGGCCATAGCCTCATCTAAAAAGTATCCATTGGTCGTCAAATAAAAATAGAAGCGCTCAGGGCGAATCGCCTCCAAAGCATCGAAGAGATAATCCGGTCGCAGGAGCAGCTCCCCACCTTGAAGATCAAACTCAAACATTCCAAGCTCGTCCGCCTGATCTGCAACGCTTCGCACCATATCAAGGGGTAGTGTATCCTTTGCATGATCACCAATGGGTGAATTCGTAAAGCAGTAATCACAAGTCAGGTTACAGGCATTGTTCAGATTAAGATCAATACCGCGTTGCTTCGTCCCAATCTGGCCATTATTTTTACGCACGTAGTCGTGAAAACTCTTTAGTTTTTTTAAGAGTCTGGGCTTATCTAAGAGCGAAGCCATGTCGTATATTCTCCTCTGACTCTCTGAATAATCAAGAAATCAGCGTTTATTTAGGACAAAAAATGAAATTTGTTAAGAACTTATCGACCCATCTTTTGCCTGCAGATGAGAACATAGACCCACCTGACATCCATTACCACCAGTGGCATCGTCGTATAACGAAAAACATTGAGATATTTCCCCTAAGTGTCCGTCATCAGGGCAGAAAATTACTCACAAAAACTGAAATTGTTGAATCGAAAGACTATGGGGCTTTCGGGAGCTCCTCAGAGGCATCAGCTGAAAGTATCCTTAATCTCGACTCCCGAGAATCTGTGCTCTCTTGCCCATAAAACGCCACCCCAGGTATTTCCCGAAGAACCTCATGGCCAGGGAAAGTCTTGTTGTTGGCAATCGTTTTTGTCAGGATTTCCTTTAGGGTAATTTCGCCTTCCGCAACCACTGCCAAATCAATATTCTTATCCTCAAGAACGTCAGCATAAGACGCCGTCGGATAAAGCCCCCCCACAATGATAGGGACTTCTATCCCATGCTTGCGTAAATAATCGATAGAGTCGTGAAAAAAGCCCTTGTAGAAAGTCATTGCCCGGACCCCAATCATATCTGGCTTAAATTCCTTAACAAGCTGCAACAGCTCTTCGTAGCTGTCAAAATCAATTCTCGATTTATATATGCCCCCATGAACGCTCTCGCCAAACTCCTGATTGATGTAGGTGAGAAGCGCCATCAGGCCCAAAGGAGGCTCTAATACATTATACTCCCGTGAATCAAAATCATCGGTACCACCAAGCAATGAGAACAGACAAATCTGCAGCTTAAGCATTTCGGATTTATTTGAAATATTTAAGCAGGCGGGCTTGGGCTGCCGGATATTCTTCTCGGGCAAGACTTAGACGCATACCATCTGCCGTCTCCTCTTTTCGCCGATAGCCGGTGCGTTCATTAAACTCAATCAGTCGCTGATTATCGCCCTTTATTAGAATATCTATAGTCTCAGCTTTCAGCTCTTCAAAACCAATATGCCACTGAGCCAAAATGAGCGCATAACCTAGTAATACGTGGCGTATCGACGATGCGCCAATATACCCACCAACTTCAAAGTTTTGTTCTTCGTGTAAGGCACCCTTACCTTTAATGTTGGAATAGCCGGTCCGCACTCCCTGACTCCAAACAACCCAGTGGGCCTGATCTTCGCGACCAAGAATAGATTTATACCACATGATTTGTCGCTCTGGTGTGATAAAGGAGGTATCCAGCATGTTTTGATTGATGACATCAGAATTACGCCATCGCCGCAAAGCGGGCAAATCCCTGGCTCCAATTGGTCGCAACTCAATGCCGTAAAAGCTAAATGCCTTGCTGCCTATATCTGTCTTCTCTTTCAAGCTTGCCTCGCATCGCCTAAAACCTGTCCGAGCCACAAGGGCATAACTGGACTTCATACAGGCAGGATGTTAATTCTTTTCAATCGGTTATGCGATTTTTTTGCATCCCCTAAGAGGCCAGAGGAGTTCAAAGCTATAAATGAGAGTGATTTCAACATGTTTCTTCATCTGACAGAACTCCGCTCTAAGCACTATCAAGGCAGTGCTGAGCTAAGGACATTCTAAGGGTGGCAGCTTCACTAAGAAAATGCGTCCTACGCCTTGATGCAAATTCCAAAATTGGCACCGGACATCTCATGCGCTCTCTGACGCTGGCCGACGAACTTATGAGTCACGGCGTCGAATGTCATTTCCTATGCAACAATCTTGAAAAAAATCTTTGTGAAATCCTCACCACTAAAGGCCATATAATTCACAATATAGACAACGATGAGCATGCCTTAGAAGCCCTGGAGGGCCTAGAGCCTGCTTGGCTGATTGTTGATCACTACGAGCTCGACCACACCTTTGAAGAACAAGCTAAAAACTATGTGCAAAATATCCTTGTCATTGATGATATGGCCAACCGTCATCATGCTTGCGACATACTCCTCGATCAAAACCCGCTTATAGAGCCGGAGGATTACTTGCCCTGGGTTGGCAGCGCATGTCACTTACTCCTCGGAGCAGATTACGCCCTACTCAGAACCGAGTTTCAACACTTACGCCACAGTGGTACACAAGAATGGCAAAAAGGTCTGATCTGTTTTGGCGGCACGGATCCCCAAAATATTCTGCTCCGTGTTCTGGAGGCTCTAGATGCTATTGCCAGCAATACGGATATAGAATGGACATGCATCGCTGGAGTGACCAACCCCCACTGGCAGCAATTGCAAGAGTTTTCCGGTAAGTCACAGCTCCAGATAAACCTGCTTAAACATTCTGATGAAATAGGCAAGCTGCTCGCAAGCCACGATTTCGCCATTGGTGCCTCCGGCGGCATGCTCTGGGAACGCATGTGCATAGGCATCCCAACCCTGGCCATTGCCATTGCAGAAAACCAGCGCCCCGGGATTAACCTCTTGAAACACTTTAATCTGGCGGCAACCCTCGAGGTCGATGCCATCTCCGCCTCCTCCCTGGAACAAAGTCTCATTCAGGTGCGTCAAAATGCATCTATCTATCGACAACGTAATCAAGAGATGCTTGATGGCATGGGTGCCAGCCGAACTGTTCAAGTCATGCTGGAAAGAACTTAAAAATTATCAATATAGAGAAAAATCTACCCTCTCATTGCAGCATACGAGAAATCGCACTACGCTGCGTGAGTAAGAATTCAAAAAAAAGAAAAATCCGTCGATAGAGTACACAAGATGGCATCTGGAAAAATTGCGAACATAAACATTGGCTTAGGACATAAACCCTTCATCATTGCGGAAATGTCCGGCAATCATAACCAGTCCTTGGAGCGCGCACTGGGCATTGTCGAAGCAGCTGCGCAGGCCGGGGCCCATGCTTTGAAGCTGCAGACCTATACTGCAGATACGATTACTCTCGATATTCGCGAAGGAGATTTTGTTATCTCGGAAGAAAACAATCTCTGGCAAGGTCAGTCACTCTACGAACTCTATCAAAAGGCCTACACACCCTGGGAATGGCACAAGCCGATCATGGACAAGGCGAACGAACTGGGTATGGTATGCTTCTCTTCCCCTTTTGATGATAGTGCTGTCGACTTTCTCGAGGAATTAAACGTACCGGCATATAAAATCGCCTCATTCGAAAACACAGATATCCCACTCATTCGTAAAGTTGCCGCCACCGGTAAACCAATGATTATGTCCACCGGAATGGCCAGCATGGATGAACTTTCTGAAAGTGTCAGCGCTGCAAGAGAGGCCGGATGCGAAGACCTTATTCTCCTCAA
>CAXGWX010000056.1:0-15310 GCA_964013445.1 uncultured Bdellovibrionales bacterium
ACCGGCCTGCAAAGACTGTAATCTCTTACTCATTTCCATCGATACTTTAAGACCAGACCATATGGGCATTTATGGCTACGGGCGCCAAACCACGCCACATATCGACAAGCATCTTAAAGATGGGGTTGTGCTTGATAATGCCACCACCCCCTCTCCCTGCACCATCCCGTCTATTAAACAGTTCTTAAGCGGTCGCTACGACACCAAAGCATCCCGTCTGGCGGAAATCATGCGACAAGCTGGCTATCAAACAGGAGCCATTATCTCCCAAGCCCTGCTACGCACAGCAAAAGAAGAAAAACTACATATTGCCGGCTTTGAATCCTGGGATATTCAAAAACCTTACGAGGAAAATCAGCACCTCATGTCCACCCGGGATGCACGGTCCATTCAGGAGGCAGCCCTTAATTGGTTGAAGCGTCGCAATACAAATAAACCCTTCTTTCTCTGGACCCATTTTTTCGACCCCCATGACCCTTATGACCCTCCCGCCCAGTATCGTCAATGGCTCAAAGGTCAAGAACTCTACACCGATGGGGACCGACGGCTAGCGGCACAAAAGGGAGGCTTTCAAGGACAGTGGCAGAAACGGCCCGGCATCTTTTCTGATGCCGCCCGACAAAACCTCATCGCCCTCTACGATGGCGAAATCGCTTTTACGGATGCACACCTGGGCAAAATGTTCACCTTCCTACAGCAGCAAGGACTCTGGGAGAAAACTGTTGTTGTCCTCGTTTCTGACCATGGAGAATGGCTGGGCGAAGAGGAAATGTGGGATCACTGTATCACACTTCACGAACGTGAAGTTCGGGTCCCTCTGATATTTCGCATTCCGGGTCTCACAAAAAGACCTCACATAGAAGGACAAGCCTTCAGCACTCTGGATATATTACCTACCCTGACAAACCTTTTACGAGTATCGGATCCACACACTCACTTAAGAGAAGGGTCCTCTATCTTTAAAGTAGAGGCTACGCGTAAAACCTTTGCCTCCTTTCGTGGCGAAATCACATTGAAAAACAAATTACGCAAAATCTACTGTTCTTTAGAGGGGACACGGTGTGTAGAGTGGCGACAAGTGTCACTCAAAAAGGCTACACCGGACGAGAAAGAATTAGGTCAAGAGGTTAAGGCGAAAGCCAAAGCAACCCTTACAAACTTCATCAAAACTCAAAGCGCATTTCTCAAAACGACGGATGAAACCCTCGCAACCCTAAAAGCCTTGGGTTACACGCGCTAGTCGCGAAAGCAAATGGGTGCATCCCCATCTTTCCAGAGCGGATATTTCTTCATCACGCAGGTAAAACATAGCGAATTAAGGAATTTTTGATACCAGGAAAAAACCTGTGGGAAACCTGCGTTTTCAAACCACGTGAGATCAACATGAGCGAACTGGCGAACAAATGGAAACACGGCAATGTCAGCAAATGAAATATTTTCGCCGTAGAGGAATGGATTCTCTTGCAGAAGCTCTTCAAGCTGAGACAAAAACCCCATAGCACCGTCGCGCCACTCCTCCATGGTTTTCTCAGGGTGGCGGCTCGAATATTTATAGCGATCGAGAAAAAACTTAAACTCATCATCATTGCGCTGAATCAAGGCGTCGACACTTTGCTGCTCTTCGTCTGAGTATTGCATCCAGCCATCCGGATCATTCTGGGATAGAGCCCAACGCATCACATCGAGACTTTCGTCTATAACTTCACCATCTTCTAGAACCAGCACGGGAACTGTTCCCTTCGGGGAAAGGGACAACATATGTTCCGGCTTATCTTTAAGAAGAATCTCACGAATTTCAAAATCAATCCCACTCTGGGCCAAAGCCATTCGCGCGCGCATTGCGTAAGGACAACGGCGGAAGGTGTATACGTAAGGAATAGTCATTTCAGCGATTCTTCCTGCGAAGTTCAGTCATATCCGCACCAATATGGGTCTCTTTCCGACTTTTAGCCAATTCAACCTGCTTTTGTCGCTCCCGCAGCCGAGCTTTGCGTTCTTCAGAGTGACTCTCATAGCAATAATGACAGGAAACCCCTAACTCGTAATGCTCGGACAACTTGTCCTCTTCCCGCAAAGGCTCCCGGCAGGAATAACATACGGAGTAATCGCCTTGGCGCAAATCCTGATCCACACTAACCCTATTGTCGAAGACAAAACAATCTCCCTGCCAGGTGCTCTCCTCCGCATCGACTTCTTCCAGGTAGCGCAAGATGCCGCCATTGAGTTGGAACACTTCCTTAAAACCCTTTGCAAGCATATATGCGGAAGCCTTTTCACAACGGATCCCTCCTGTACAATACATGGCTACGGCTGGGGTCTTTTCAGGGTCCAGGTTTTCATCCACATATTGTGGAAACTCCCTGAAGTCACTAAGTCCCGGGTCGACTGCACCTTCAAATACTCCTATGCGCGTCTCGTATGTGTTGCGGGTATCCAGCAAAAGCAGGTCCTTCCTTTTTAACAACGCATTCCAATCTTTCGCTGCAACATGTTGCCCCGTTTGCTCCGCCGGTTTCGCATCAAGCACCCCCATGGTTACAATTTCGTTCTTGGTCTTCACCTTTAAACGCAGGAAGGGCTGTTCCTCGCAATAGGACTCTTTATATTCCATGCCATCAAAGCGGCTTTCCTTCGCCAGAGCACTTCGCAACTCATTGATTGCATTTCTCGAGCCGGCAACCGTGCCGTTAACACCTTCGTCGGAAAAAATGAGTGTCCCCTTAATGTCCTTAGCCAAACAGAGGTCCTCAAATTGGTCACGGACCTGCGCATAATTATCCAGAGCGCAAAACTTATAAAGAGCAGCGACAACAATATCTGGCATCATTTACCTCTTGCCCTTGAGCAAGCCCAAAACCGCATTTCCAACAAAGCGTGGTTCCGGGGGCTTTGTGTAAATATTTTTCTCATAGTCCTTGTTGTAGGGCGAGATATTAAGCTGCTCGTTATCTGCAACCAAGGTCACGCTCCCTCCCGGGTCGAATCCCATCGCCTCAACAACACCGCGGGCTTTTAGAATATTTGCTAAATCAAGTAAAGTGGCGCCCACACTTTCACGAATGCGGCCATTGATTGCCACCGCCACCAAACGATTATCGGCACTTAAGCCGACACCAAGCTTCGGGCCGCGCATGTCCGTGTAATCAACCCGAGCCGCTTGGGTCGCAATGGAGTGCTTTGTCTTCCAGCCGCCACGCTCTACCCGTAAGTCTATCTTGCCCTTCTCCATCAACATCGGCCCTGCTTCAATGGCATGCTGCACATCCTCATAACCTGGCAGTTCAAAACTCGCCTTTGCGCCAATTTTCCAACCAGCCATATCCATCTTTTCCGGTGCGGAAACGACAAGCCCTACGGGCAGGACTTCACTCTTTTCGACACCGCTAACAACATCAATAATCTTATTACCGACGAAACGATAAAGCTTACGACCTTTTGCAGGGATAAACGATTTTTTGTAGAGCAAATCGTAATACCTTAACCCTCTGGCATCATTGCTGTTATAGCCTTTACTCGGCAATTCCACGATGGGCCTCCCCTTAAGACGAATGCTCAGGCCTGAACGCAAACCTGCCCGGGAAATTTCTAATGAACCATCTTTCTTAAAAAGCAACACAGCCTTATTAAAGAGCGGCAAGGCTTCAATCTTTCCGCGTGACATGACGAGCCCTAAAGGGCTACCAATATAAGATTCCGGAAGTCCAAGCTTACCAACCAGTTCCGCATTGAGAATATAACCGCCGTTCCAGGCAACCTTAACGCGTTTATTTTTCTTTGCTTCATAGCGCCGCACATGTTCCAAAACGGGAATTGCCCCCTCATGGGCAAGAGACAGGTCGAAAGACCATACCCCCTTATCTTCAGGTGCTCCTAAATCCAGCTCAACCATTGCCCCTGACCAGGGTTCCCCATCATCATGCAAGCCAACAAGCTTTTTGGTGCGAAAGGCCCTGTCTTCACCGGAGGCTCCCTGCCCCTGACGGCTTAAATCATTGAGCATTGCCTCAAGAGGCGTCCCGTATAGGTCCGCATCATCAGCAAGAGCTTCGAAGAGTTCATCTTCGCCCATCTTTCCGCACAATTCTCGATAGGGCTTTTTATGTAATGCCTTCGAAAACTCAACGGGTGTTTGGATGGGAGTAGGATAGGCCAAGCTTGGGCGCATCGCCGGTGGCACAAATTGCACATAGCCCTCCCCCACTTTTCCACCCATAAAATTTGCCACCAATTCGCTATTTAAACGACCCAGGCGAAATGTGCGCAGGTTCAAAAGGTCACAGGCAAGCATATTATCTTCCCCCATCACAACCAACATCCCATCATTCTTCTTAAGCTCTAAGAGTTCTTTTTTTGCAGCGCGCCCAAGTTGTGCCAGATGAAACCCCCGGGCCAGAGCCTCTACAGAAACAATCTTAATCAGCCCGTGTGCAAAAAGTTTCTTAATCTCACTGGATGCTTGGGACTCAACCCAATGACGAATATTGCCTACGTCTACTCCGTCATCCACAGGCGTATCTCTGGCAAATAGGATAACCTCTGGCAACTTGGCTTTCTGTGCGCCCCGTATATGCTCGGACTTCAAGATTTCATCTGGACCGAGCCCTGATCTTGCTTTCTGTGTCCCCAGACCAAAAAGCTGGATTTCCGCAGCAAAGTTTTTACTTGGCACCAGAGCCAAGGGACGCTTGCCCTTGAGTTCTCTGTCCAGAAAGTCTCGATCATCAATACGCAGCGACTCAGCCCCAGTCAGCTCCAAGAGAGCTGGGGAAAAAGCTCTAAAGAGTCCGGTTGAACGCTTCTTAGTGCTGCGAGCTCTGCCTTTCCTACCGACCACTTTTTCAAAAAGAAGAATAGCAACGCCGCAAAGCTCCTGCTCCGTAAGTTTGCGGTAAGCATAATGCCGGCGATTCCTGTGGCGATAGCTTAAGCTGTGGTCAACCGCCAATTCATCTTCATCCTTGTGCCAGGCAAAAAGGGTTTCAACGTTTACGAAAAACTCCAGCTTTTGCCTAAAAGTTAAATTCATGCTTTCCCCAAAACGTTCGATATAACGTCTGGCAAAACCCATGACCCGCCCCCTCGACGCCTTTTCTTCAACCCTGAAAAAACTAGGGTCAATCAGAGACTTGAGCATAACCATATATTCAATATGGCTCACACCGGGGGTGTATTTGCGGTTTTCTCCACGAACCAACGAGTAAAAAGCCTTATCATACACACTTCGCTTCTGATTCTCTGCAAATGCCTCTTTGATCAAACGGAAACGCCCTTTGTCTGACTTCGTTCGCTCATAAAGAGTCAAGAGGATTGGGTCAAAGGCCGAGACAAGGGCTGAGATACTAAAGCGTTTACGCACAACCGACCTATTATGCTCAATAAGATTTTCACGCTCATCTGGTTCCAGCAAAACCTTCGCTATATCATCCACAAGCTTTTCAGAAAAATGCTCGCCAGAAAACTCGAAAAGTTTTAGCCGTAAATTTTTGTCTAAATGCTCCCCTTTAACCTCAGCAAACACTTCTTCCGGTTCATAACGATGCACAAGAATTGGCACACCGGTCGAAGCACTCTCCAATATAGGCAAACCACGGCCTTCTGTTTGACTCGGCAGCATGACAAAATGAGATACCCCATAAAGCTGCTCGATTTTGACCGGTTTTTTTCGTTCTTTTGTTAAACACGTGCTTGTCTCGTTGCCAAATTTGAAGGCAAGAAAAACACGATGACGTATATTCTTCGGCAAACGCCGAAGAAAACGTCGAAACGCTTTTACCAACGAAGCGCAGTAATCAGCGTGACTCTTCGTATATGGGCCAGAGACCAGCAACGTCATTCGTAAATTTGGATGGGACGCCAGATGCTTGGAAAAGTTTTTCTGCAAGACCAATTTTTCCAGCAATACGAAGTTAAGCTCGATACGCTTCCGCTCTAAAATCCTCGTGGGCTGTAGAAATATCAAATTTGCTCGGCGAAAGCTAAATGGCTCTGCTGATCTGCTCCCCAATACAACTGGTTGCGGAGAGTCCCTTTTTAATACTTTGCTTTCAAGAAATGCCTCTGGCCGAACAATCGGAACGTGACCGGCGCCGTCAGCAAAAAGGTACTGCAAACGGTCGAGAGTATCTGCTCTGACATTTTCATGTAAGGGTCGATACTTCCTTACATCAATAGATGTTGGCAGCGTGGATGTGCCCACCGGATTGAAGCCAAAATCATTGATCAAGACATTGGCTGCCCTCGAGTTAATGGTCGTCTGGAACCAAGACCGAGACTCCCAGGGAAAAAGCATCTCAATAATGGAAAAGACCTCGCCAACATGTGCATTGCGAAAAAAATGATCACGCACACCTTTCTCTTCCCCTTTTTTCCTTAGTCGTTTAGGCTTTCCACCCTCCCAATAGAAATCGTGCGAGCTATTGATGACCGGAACGTTCAAAAGCTCGCTCACCAGAACCGTTGCAAAAGTTAGCGCCACATTACCAGGATTTGATGCAATATTTACCGTGACCAAAAGACTAATATCATTACGCAGAATATAACGAGCCAAATGGGCAGACAGCTCATAGGTTTGGCTCCAAAGTTTTTTGGCCAATGCATTATAAGCATCGCCGCCGCGTTCTAATTTGGTCGAAAAATATTCCTTGTAGCCATCCCATTGGTCAAAACCATCAGCACCGGGCAGCGCATGAGTGCTCCACCGTGGCAATAAAATATTTTTTGATTCCTCTTTAAAATGCCCTCCCAGCCAATAAATATTCGGCATTTTATTTCGACCGCGTGAAAAGAGCTTTTCAAGCGCCAAAGCATACTTCACCATTTCGATGGAAACACCATCAATTCCATAATCGAAAGTGAGAAAACCTATTCCCTTACCCAACTCTTTTTTGTACTGACTAAAACTTAAACCACGACCCGCGTACTCCTGTCTGTTGTCGCGAATCCGATCCAAGAACAAGCCCATATCGAACCAGGTTCGCACCTTTGCATCGTCAAGTGCGCGAATGAAACCGGTATACCGAGCTTCGATCTGCTTATGGCTATAAGCAACCACAGAACTATCTTATGCGGTTTAGAAGAGTTCAACAAGGTGGTCGCGCAAGACTTCAAAGGAAAAATGCTTCTTTCCGAGCTTAAAATTATGCTCGGCGATTTCTTTTTGCATGCGAGAATCCACTAAAACATTGGCGATTTGCGTAACATTATTTTGTGTCAACCGGCTATTGTTGAGCATCACTGCCTCAAAGCCCTTCGAGCCAATATCAGGCCAGTAGACCGGCTTATAATTATTCACAAAAATAGGTCGGCGAGCCAGAACAGCCTCCACAAACGCATTACCAAAACCTTCATAGGTCGAGAAATATGTGCAGGCTTGCGCCTGTGCGTAAGCATCTGAGAGGGAAAAGAGTGGTTTTTTGCGGTTATTCAATGCTCGCACATTAGCAAAACGGTTGCCAACAAAGCGGACCTGCTTTGCTAATTTTAACCGTTTGACCTGCGCCTCAAGGGATTTAAAATAGGCACGATTGTCATCGTCCTTAGATGTGCCCGTCACGAGAAGCTTAAAACGAGGGTCGTCGAGACGATGCACAAGGTCTATAGCGGTTTCTATCCCTTTGCGTCGCACAATACGGGTTATCTGAAAAAGAAGAATATCATCGTCAGATAAACGTAATTCACGCCGCAGTTGACCGTTATACCGATCCGGCCTGGCAAAAGGCTTTGAAAAATCCATCACATTGGGCACAACGCGCGAGCCCATGCCATAGCGTTTTAAGATCTGCTTTTGCCCGGCACTGTTGATCACCACATGCTCAACATTCGGTAAATCAACAGGAAAACATTCCTTGATGAGTTTTCTAATGCTCTTGTAGGGAGTTTTGTAGCGGTCACCACGCTCCCAGAAATAATCATGTTCATGCGAGACACATGGAATCCCGGTGTGCTCTAAAATATTTTTAATCGCCCACCCCATGCGTAAATGACAGGGCAAAGCAGAAGCATTCTGTACAAGTATCACGTCGATACGGTGCCGCACCAACCACGTAAGCATCTCGTGTTCGATGCGTTGGGTTTGTCCTTGCAGACGGTCAAATAACTTCTGCTCGCTGCCCCGTGGTCGATAGAAGGCGTCTTCTTGTTCCGAAATCGTGTCCGGGTGATGAAAATCAAGCTCTGGCAAAAGCTCAACCGAATAGGGCAACTTCGCTTCCAGGTTACCGGTTAAGATATGGATGTCATGGCCAAGCTTTTTAAGCAAAAGAAGCCATTTTTCGGTCTCCAAGGCCACACCGTCAATGCCGCCAATCCGGCCAATAATAACCCCAATACGCATATTTAATACCTTGTGCGCCGGCTTGTAGAACAATTCACAGCCAAGGACAAATGCCGTCGCCTAATCTCCTAAACATTCTTCCTCATTGTAGAAAATCTCCCAATCTTCCGGAGCGCTACACATATCACCATAATTACAACAGGATCCATCGTCAGGATTGCGTGCCCAAACAATAGCTTGCGCGCATGGGCCATCATAAGAGCGGGCCGGCGGGCATCCCACAATTTCTTCATCATCGCAGGGCCCAGTGGATTGGCTCCCATCTGCACCACAGCAAGTATTCGGATATAAATTACCATCGCAACAGGTCAAGGCTTCGCCGCAGACTAATTCATCGTCGTCATCATCATCGCCGCTCTCATCGTCGTCATCATCGCCACTCTCATCGTCGTCATCATCGTCACTCTCATCGTCGTCATCATCGTCACCATTCTCATCACCGCGCTCATAAGTCTCCGAATTACAGTCTTCGCCGGAACGACAGTCGTCAGCGAAATCACAAGCGTAAAAGCAAAAACCACAGATAAGCATAAACATGGTGAAAAAGGTAAGGAAGCGCTCTAACATTCCCCTAATCTAGCGGAAAAAACACTCCTAAGCCACCCCACTTGACCCGCTCCTGAGTCTTGTCTAAGTTGAATCGAGTGAGGGTATAGAGCGATGAGCGAACAAACAATCTGTTATTTTTGCGGTTTTAGTTCCGACAAACTATTCAAAGTTGTAACGAAGTTATCCAAAACTCTTGATACATCCACATTTGCCTACCGAGTTGCATGCCCCAAATGCATCGAAGAAAAAGACCTCCAGGAAAACATTGTTGGTGACGCCTAGAGCAGTGAGTTGATTAAATCATGAGCAAGAAAGTCCTTATCCCCATCGAATACACATTCATCACCCAAAGGACTATCGAATACGCCCTCTCTCTGGCACAGCAGGATGACTACGAAATCTATCTCTTTCGCGTGGCTAATCCGAAGGTCGTCGGTCGAAGCGTTCGCCGCGACACACTTAGCAATGCTCTGGAAAGGGCTATGGACTCCATGGATAGACTTTTGATGCGCGCCATTGTGGAAGTATCTAAAGAAGGAGAACTTGACCTTGCTCAGGTCGGTGCAATCCATAAACGATTCAGCGTTGGAGACTTAGTCACGGAGATACTCAAGATGGCGGGCAACATATCAAGCGATATGATTCTTATGGGAGTACCATCTCGGGAAGATCCGGATTATGAAAAAGGCCAATACAATTTCACCGGTTCAGCAATAGGTGATCTTGTAGATAAGGCGCCATGCTCGGTTTACGTGCGCAAGACCTTTGATGAAACTTTTATTTTGCTCTAATGCCTTGCACCAATCCCTAAGCGCAGCGGCAAAGAACTCATGTCCAAAAAAAGTTCTGAAACCAACTTTTTCAACGTCAAACGTAACCGTTGAGCGAAGCTGCCTTTGCCGTGACTTCTGTAATTGTTCGCCACCTGTCGTCGCAGTGCACGGTTATGTTGCAAGCGTGCCGCCGCACTCCAATCCTGGTTTAATCGAGTTTCCGGAATAAAGTCAGAGTCCCCTCTTTCACCGCGAACCAGGAGAGCTGACTCCTTCGCTCCTTCTTTCTTAACGTTTGCAGACATATAACGAATAGCAAAGCCCACTCTGTCTTCTGCTGAGAAGTTTGGTCCAGACGCATGGGCAAGCTTAATATGATGCAATGACATCTCGCCTGGTTGAAGCTCCAAAGCCACCGTATCATCCGCATGAATTTCCAGTTCTAATTCTTGTCCACGGGTAAGCATATTGTCCTTATCAAAGGTGTCCCGATGGCTGTAATCCTCTCCCCTGTGGGTTGCAGGTAAGACCTGCATACAACCTGAATCTTTAGTGCTTGGTGTTAAGGCAATCCAGGCGGTGACAACTTCCGCCGGCTCCAATCCCCAATAGCCGGAATCCTGATGCCAGGAGACAAAAGCTCCGCTCTTAGCATCCTTCACCAGAAGATTGCTGGTCCAACAAAGAATATTTTCCCCTAAAACCGCTTCTACCGCATCCAGAACCTTAGGATGATGAACCAGCGTGTCGGCCCAAGAGCTTAGCAAGTGCACCTTATGCTTATAGGGATCAGCTATATGCTTTGGCACCTTGTCTTGATAGGCAAGATAACCTTCGTGAATTCGCTCGAGCTCTTCCTCGCTCAAAACCGGAATTGCATTATAATAACCATCTTCCTCATACTCTTCGCGCAAATCCCTGGCGAAATGACTCCTGGCAGATATCATTCTTCCTCCATGCTTTTAAACTAAAGCTTTATCTCTCTGTGGGCTAGATAGGTGGGACCTTGTGCTGTCTTAGTAGAATGTTCCTCTCTTTAGGTCAATCAGAATAGGTGACAAATTCAAGGCGCCGGTTGCATGCCCGACAAAGTCTGTTAAAATCCAGTGTTATGGGCATTAGAACGAAAACCATCAAAAGCTCTTTACTGGCCATCAGCATCGCTCTCATCACAGCTCCAGTCCAAGCCTCTGAAAAAGGAGTGCTCAAGGAACTCAAAGAAGATATTGCAGAAGGCAAAGAAAAGCTTAAAAAATCCGCCGAATCCCCAGAAGACAATAGCTCGCAAGGCTCCGATCTCAGCACAAATAATTATTATAGTGAAGATGCGAGCAGCGACCTTAACGAATTACAGGCACGAATCATCTATGAGCTTATCCGCGCTCCTTTTTGGATCCCGCTGGTTATAACCAACGACCAATACGGCGCACATCTCTACTGGGCCGAATACCCGTACGCAGCTCGCTATAAGGGCTTTGCCTCCCATGAGGAAAAAGAAGGCTTTCGAGACTTCCACCTGCGTGTCAGCAGCGAAGCCTCCTGGCGTCGGGGTAATCTCATGCACGGGGCCTTAAATGTGGCATTTGCTTCCGGCTCCCGCTTCGAGTTGATTCTCGACCACAAGTTATACATTGAAGGCTTCGATTTAAAAAATGAAAAATTGAATATCACAAATATGGATCTAAATTATCTCTTTGCTGTGGGAACACATGGTCAATTCCGTATCGGTCTGGGCTATATGGGACTCTTTGAACAAAATATCAGGGATTCAGGCATACATCTAACTTACGGCTTTGACCTATTCATCCATCGCCCTATCGTTCTTTCTGTAATGACAAGCATCGGGCAATACGTTGAATCCGGGATGGGCTCGGCCAAAGTTCGGGCAACCTTTGGCGCTCTCTATAGAAACGCAGAACTTTTCCTCGGCTATGACGGACACAGGATTGGCGCCCGCTCTCTTTCAGGGCCCGTCGCTGGGCTACGACTTTATTTTTAGTTTAAACATCTACCACAACGATGGATACTTCGGTCGCCACTTCCACCAACCACTCCGAGGCTCAGCGCAGCCACCATTCCACCAAACACCACCGTTGCTTGAACACTGGTTCTGCGTGATGTACCAGGTCGGATTATACTTACAGGCCGGCAATCCATTTCTCATGCCCTTATAAGTCATCAAGCTGATGCCGCCGACACCGGGGCATTTATCCCCAAGACTGCGGGCCTTGTACCAGCCTGTTTGCGGTAAAAGACACCACTTCGAATTTCCTGGTGAGGTCCAGGTGTTATTGTTGTCGGAAAAACATGCGGCATAAGACATGGCAATATTCGGCAGGGCTTGGCAAATTGGCTTACCACTTGCGTGTGTTCCCAAATGGGGCCGCAAGTTGGGACATACATTGTTGGCTGAGCGCGCCTTATACCAACTCACCGAACCACCAAACATAACCGCTTCATCAACGCACCAGGTTGAATTCCCATTATCCCAAACCGTGTCCCCATTGTTATCGCAGGTCACTTGTGAAATTTCGATATTAGGCAACCGCTGACAGACGGGCTTACCGTTATGGGTCCCTAAATAAGGTCGAAGGTTTGGACACACCTGATTCGCAGAGCGCGCCTTGTACCAGGTTGTTGTCCCATTTGAACCTTCTGCATGAACGCACCAGTCGTTTGACGACGTGCTCCAGATATCATCGCCATTGTTGACACAAGTGATTTGGGAAATTTGTATCGACGTCATATCATGGCATACGGGTTTGCCATTTCGGTCTCCAAGATGCACTTGCAAGAGCGGACAAATGTTGCCGTTAAGACCGCGCGCCTTATAGTAGCTGTTGTAGGAGTTATAATGCTGCTCCCACAAACACTCATTGGCAAAACCAGATGGACCAATCATGCCATTGGTATCCATACAGGTGACTTCACTTACGGGAGTCGTAATAAGAGGTTTACAAACATTTCGTCCCTGGTATTCACCAATTTTTGACATGCCAAACGGACAATCACTGCAAGAACCGGATTTGAGTTCCCGTGCCCGGTAGTGACCATTTTCATTATAGAGACACTGAGAGCCATAAATGAATGCATCTTCTTTGACACACTTACAAATGCGCACCGCCGTCGCCAGGACAGACTTACAAATTGGCGTCCCGTCTAAATAGTAACCCTCGAGATCCATTCCCCATGGACAACCTGTGCTTTGTGGCGCCTGGACCGTTGGGCTCGTACCCGGGTATCCGCCTTTACGACGCACCAATTGGTGCTCATAAAGAGATGAAGGGAAAAGCTTAGCGCCAATATTACGGTCCATATCCTGCCCCACCATCAGATTACGCCCGCCTTCAAAGAAATCCTGGGGAGAAGTCTGGCTCTGACCATTTAAATCTGTTCTTAGCGAGCCGCGTGCGCCAATATTGTAACCGTATTGAAATTGGTGTGAGACCACGGTTCCCGAACCACCATTGTTCCAGAAGACGTTCTGAAAAGAGGTATGACCTGCGTTCGGGTTATAATGTGGAAAGCCGTTGACGTAATATTTGGCTGACCAGCCATCTTCTAAGGTCGAGCTGTCCACCAGGTTTGCTGCGGACAAAGCCTTGTGAAAGTCTGACTTGCCCGAACCTGACCAAACCGGAGCAGGCGTACCGTTGAGCCATTTGTATTTTGTTGAGCCTGAAGAATAAATGCGCAGAAATACACAACCGCTGGTGCCAAAGTGATTATTCACCGCAAAGTTGTGTCGGCCATTTTGACCAACCGAGTCACGCACCAAAATCTCGTTGGAGCGTTCAATTTCAAAAAGATAACCGTTGCCGTTGGGTCCGCGGTTTTGCGCATTCTTGAGGAGTACTTCTGCAATGGTAATATTCTTTGAGTTAACAATATCAAGCCCGCCGGACTGCAAATGCTTACCGCTTTGATAATCCAGACCGAAAGAACTTGGCTCAAAAGACTCAATCTTATGAATAAAACCATTCTTTACACCGTTCATCTCAAGCAGATGCACATGGGCCATGAGATTGGAGCTGCTCATACCTGCTCGGGGGTCCACTTTCCAAGCCGCATCCCGAGAGACCGCGTTGGAGACTGAGAGAGATTCAACCCCCACTTGTCCAAGCAAGTTTTCTTGAATTCGAATCGATGCCTGGTCCCGGGTTTTGAGCGCATACCGTAATGGCACATCGAAACCAATGCGGTAACCACGACTCACGCTTTCGACCGAAGTGATTTGGCGGTGGAAAAATGGCATCCATTGGCCATTTGCGCCTGACCACTCGTCATTAATGCCAAAGTCCGCTCGAAAGGCGGCGCTTATCTTTGCACCCAAAACAATATGCTGCCCTACGGCCAGCGAACCTAAGGAAGAAACAATGACACTTGTATCAAAGACTTCACCGTCCAACTCCAGAGCCACCTCTGTGGCTGTCGTATTCCCCCAAGAACCAACGGGTTCGAAAAGAATATGAGCCTGTCGATTCCATTCCGACATACCCTCGGTACGACGAAAATAAAGAAAGCTCTGACTTTCTCCTGCGCCACGCAAAATAACGTTAGAATCCGCAATGCGCAAAATCCCATAATCTAATGCGTTTAAACGCTGCGTTGAAGGTGGATTAGCTGCCGCTTGCAATTCGTCCTTCAGATCATCGAGAGCATTGTCCGAGCCTTCAATCAGATAATCTCCCGCAGGGAAATAAACAATGCCTCGGTTTAGAGCTTCAGCAGCCAGAATCGCCTTCTGAATCGCAGCCCAGGAATCATTGGTGCCTGAAGGGTCGGCACCGTAAGTCGTGACATCAAAAATATTGTCATTGACTCTGGGGGCAGGCAATGGCTCACGCCCTTGCTTATAACCGGCGTAAGAATAGTCCTGCAAGAAGAGCTCTTTGTGCCCATCCGCGCTGTAGATCTTGTAGCCCGGCTGCCAGCCTTTGGGATAGAGAGACGAACGCCAAAACTCGTTTTCATCCAATTGGCCTTGCCAGGCATCCGGCATTTGATCGATGCCTGTTGCCATAATCGTATTCCACCAATTGGTTAAGCCTGCGGATTCGCTCCTCTGTGTACCATCATCCTGGTGGCGAACATCCTCTACCGGAAGAGCGCTGCAAGTAGAGCTACAGGAGCCGGAAGCGGCCTCATCACTTCCATAGGCCGGTGTGCGCTGAATAGTCTCCTCTATGCTTGACTCTTGCGACGTGGGCACCTCCTCCTGGGCACTTTCTGCTGCTAAAGCCGCCGTACTTTCTTGAATTTCCTGAAAAACGGGTGCTTCTTGCACCCAATTGGCTATTTCCGCCAAACGATAATCCGCCTCATTTTGCCAGCCAGCCTCTTCAACATCAGAGACATTCTCCTCGTAGCTTATTTCAGGGGCTATACCCTCCTCAATCCACGCGGCTCGCTCCGCCGCAAGTATCTCATCTCCATCGTCCGAATGGTTAAGCTTTTCTTCTTCTTCCTGAGCAAGGGATTCCTCTGCCTTCTCCTCACCTAAGAGCTGTCGTTCCTGAGAGGCCTTATCTGCAGCTTTTTTGCTGGATGCGGGCTCTGCCGAAAGTTCACCGCGGGCAGCCCTTAATTCCTGCTCAGAGGAGCCTGTGCGACCTTGTGCAGACTCTTTTTCCATCGCGCTGCCGCAGGCGCAGCA
>CAXGWX010000057.1:0-14875 GCA_964013445.1 uncultured Bdellovibrionales bacterium
AGTTCGAATCCTTATCGCCTTAGACCATTAATCCTTTACCCCTTCATTCGCTGAAGCCGCTCGAAGCCAAGCGAGTTCGAAGCTCTACTGAAACTCTTATCTATACATATATATAGTGTCTGTTGGAGATGAGCTGGGCTTTAACGACCAAAAAGACACTCTTCTTGACCAATAATCTTCTTAAACCGCTCGTTAAGGGCTTCCCCCTCAAGGCCACCGGTCTGATTGCAGGAACCTTGAGTCCAAAGCACGCCAAGCTCTTCGCGGCCATTATCACAAGCAAATTGGATATATGGATCGCCCGTGTATCCAGGATTCGAATTCGACAACGCCATCTGCGCCACATCCAAAGTGCTGACAGCCCCGCATCCCGTCCCCCAATAACAATTCGCACAAACATTGCCCTGCACCGACACCAAGTGCACATCTTTTTTTGTCAAAGATGAGGCACAGGCAGCCATAAGCACAACACTGCTAAGCAAGATGCAAAATTTAAGCTTCACCCAAAAAACTTAAACCGGAACAAAAAGGAAAGCAAATGCCTAAAAGATTCTTCTTAGGTATCACAAAGGTCTTTATTGAGAACAACCCGCCGGATAGGAATCAATACTATTCATATAATTACCGGTGCCACCGTTATAGGACAAAATGAAAGGCACTGGCCACACATCAATAACCTCGTAAAGGCTTGGAGAAGACCAGGACATCACCGAAGACAAATCCACAATCCGTCCCAGGTCGGCTGGGGTCACCGGATCCCCATCAATTTTTTTACACACATAACTTAAGCCAATGCTCAAGGTAGAGTTTCCGGAGCTACCGAACGTAGAGTTTCCGGAGCTACCGCATTCCCGAAATTTCATATTATAACAGACACAATCATCAGCATTAGCACTCGCATTTGCGTCATAATTTGCTGCATAGGGTATGGTGCATCCACGCACAGGCAGTTCTTCCGCATTCGGTGGCAGAATTGTCGACGTACAGGTTGTTCCGACACAGGATGTAAGAGGTAAGTGTGATCTTAGATATTCAGTCATTTCGAGAGGAACATTGGTCACTTCAAGTTGGGCCGTCCTATGTAACAAATTAGCATAAGGATCATCATCAACATTTTGACTTGAGCAAGTAAAACTTCCCCCCCATGCGCTCGGCGGAAGCTGAGCAATAAAACCTTCCTGCACAAGTGTAGCGCAGCCACTCGGGAAAAGGTCGGTTGTACTGCTTGGAGCGCCATCAGCAAGCTTTGTATCGTAGTAGCTTCTTAATGCATGATGAATGGTAAGTACCGAATCCACATGACCATCGGCGAGCTCATATTTCGAATGTTTAACAAAAGCTGGTACAACCACCGCACTCATGCTCGCTGTAATTGCCAAAACGACAACCAATTCTAAAAGGGAAAAACCTGGGGCCTTATATTTTTGCTTGCTTAAACTCATCAGTCTGCTCCTCATGAACCCTATAAAGAGCAAAACCTATGCCGAAAGGTTTTTTCCCGAATGGCTTTAAACGCTTAAGATCGTTGAATTTAACCCGGTGATCTAAGTCACAAGGTTAAACTTGCGCAAAAAGTGCATTACTAAACGAGCAACAATGGCATCGTCATAAGCTTTGCGCACCAACAAACAAAAGAATAATTAAGGTGCAACCGGCAGGGTAAAATTCCGACAATTGCTGATCACATCGAAAATATCCGTATCCGTGCAGGTGCTTGGCGAGGTGTAGAGATCGCTGGCAACCGCCCCACCCGCTTCATCGCTTAAATCCCCATCCGCATCCGTATCGAAAACAAAACTGCCGCTGCCATCGTAAGAACAGGAGTTGGTTGGAGCATAGGCAATATTGCTGCCACCGCTTGAAACATCAAAAAGTCCAGTGCTCGAATTATAGGCAACGAATTGACGCTGGGCATGGGTTGTCACGTAAGTCTGATTCTGCCCCGGACCGGCCCAATTACAAATAAAGCCTTCAACACCAAGAACTCCATCCCCATCACTGTCATCTTTAAGCGCGGAAGAAAAACCAAAATAGGCTTCCGCATCATGGTCGTTATCCGCACTGTCATAGTTGACCCCAATATTAAAGACACGGGAATGGCTATCGTTTGGCCCAGCCTGCCAGGCATAGACATAGGAGCCATCGAGAGTCGTCGCATCAAAGTCCGCACTAAAGATACCGAAATTTTCACTCCAGCCATTGGCGTTGGTCGAAGAGTAGGTATTCGTTTCATCGAGAATGCCTGAAGTGTTACGACCGTCCACATCCGCACCGCAAAGAGTTCCTAAGCGCGCCTGTAAGCGCATATTGCCATCACCGCTGGCGGTGTATTCTAAAGTACCGTTACGGGTTCGCTCCGTATCCGGACAATTGACTCCATGAAAATCAGTAGAATCTCCGCTCACACTGAACCATAAAAGGCCGGAGTATTCGTCACTGGATTCGCTTGCGTTATGATCGAAAACAATTTTTGTCGGATAGGATTTAGAACTCATCGGATCGGTGTAGGTAAACTCAAGCACATAACTCCAGGTGTCGCTCTCGCTTTGGCCTATGGTCACCACATCCCAGCTCACATCATCGCTCCCATCCCCATCCAAATCTGGTGCAACAGCCGCCAGCTCACTTGCAATATCACTGGACTCACCTGCTTCCGGAAGCTTTTCCGCGTTGTCCGCCACGGAAATAAGTGTGGCCGCAATCAGCATTGCATTGGCAAAAGTGTCCTCCATGGCTGACATCTTTGCGTTCAGCTGTGCGGCGGCGCAGGCGTTGCCATCATCGTTAAGCTCAAGCCATAGACCTAAATCGCCGCTTGGAAACGAGCAGCTGGTCGCAGACGAATCATCCGGATGATTTTCGCAGGTTAAAGCGGGTCCATAACAATCCGCATTGATATCATTGCTATAAAGAAAACGTGCGTCGACCAAGTCTGTCACTGCCGCTCCACCCAGCGCATCCTCGATTTGACTGGTGGAAAATTCATAATGAGAAACGTATGAAGTTGATTTTGTCAGGCTTGCTGTGTTCTGCACAAAATGCAGCGGCGAAGCGATGGCAAGATTTTCAGGAAAAGCTTTACTGGAATCCACTTTGCCATCCTTGTCACTACAAGAAAGCAAAACAATAAAAACGAGACAAAAAATACCCTTGAACTTAAGCATTAACCTATCCTTTGATTGAAAGACCTACCCGGACAAGAATTCAACACAAAATCAACGGAAAACAAAGAAAAAGATGCAGCTCCTAAGCCATTGATTGACAATTTCCGGGCCCTATACGGCACAGGAATACAAACAATATGCAGGCAAAAGCTCTGGCCAGCCACTGGAAAAATCTGTTAGGTGTACAAACATGACAGTGCGAGCCAGCATAAGAAAACAACTCTTTGGTCAGGGCATAAAACATCTCGAGCTTCCGATTGAAAAGATTGCGGAGCTGGCGGACAATACGCGCTGGAGCGATACATTTAAAATCGATGAAATTAAGGCCATGGCCGAATATATGGTGGCCTATCAAGTCGACAACGAGGCCGTCGTGGTCAAGGAAGGCTCACAGGATGCTTTCATGTGTCTGCTCGTCAAAGGAAAAATGGCGGTCCACAAAGAAGGCTCAGACAAAGCCGCACGCAACATCAACCAAATCCGGGTAGGTAAAACTTTCGGTGAAATGAGCCTTATTGATGGTGAACCGAGATCCGCCGCTGTCTCCGCCATCATGCCCTCAACCATTCTCGTGATAAGCGAAGACCATTTTGAAAAACTGATCGAAGAAAAACCACGACTCGCCATACGCCTTGTTATGCACATCGCAAAACTCACCAGTCAACGACTTCGCCAAAGCTCAGGAATGCTCGTAGATGCCATAGCGAAGTAGGTTTTGTTTGAGTCATGCAGATCGTCAATAAAATATTTTTGGTTCTAAGCTTCTGTCTCATATTTGCCGGTTGCGGAGAAAATATTGACTGCCGATTCAGCGACCGATCTGGGGCCTATCTGACAAGCTTCACACTTGTTTCTGGGAACTGTGGCGAAATCCCATCGACCCTTATCAATATCGATCACGATGGCTCAGAGCCGACTCCGCCAGACGGCTGTATCTATGAAACCCACACCTGGTCCGGTGATCAATGCGAGCTGCAAACGGTGCAAAAATGTATCGTAGCGAGCGACAACACCTCTTCAAGGACAACTGCCATAACCCAGCAGGATGACTCGTCTGGCGATACAATTAGCGGCACCATAAGCATGGAGATACGCAACAACGACAACTCCCCTAAGTGCACTGGCACCTACAATGTCCTTTATGAACGGCAATAAATGATGAGTAAAGAAATCGAACACTCCTTTATCGATGCCAATGGCATTCGTTTGCATATCAGCGAAGCAGGTCCGAAAGACGGACCTCTGGTTATTTTGGCCCATGGTTTTCCAGAATTCTGGTATGGTTGGCGGAAACAAATTCCCCATTTGGCCAATGCCGGGTTTCATGTGATTGCTCCGGATCAGCGGGGCTATAACCTCAGTGACAAACCCACACGGGTACAGGACTACGATATTGACAACCTTGCCAAAGATTTAATTGCTCTAGCGCAAACAAAGAACAAAGAACATTTTCATCTTGTTGGACATGATTGGGGAGCGGCGGTGGCTTGGTGGCTTGGGGTACACTATCCGGAACATTTAAAAAGCTTGAGCATTCTTAATGTTCCCCACCCCACGGTGATGCACAAAAATCTTCTTTCGAACTTCCAACAAATCTGCAAAAGCTGGTACGTCTTTGCCTTTCAGCTGCCACTTTTCCCCGAATGGTTTATGAGCCATCAAAACTTTCGCAAAAGTATCGGTGCGCTCAAGCACACATCCCAACCAGGCTCCTTTAGCGATGATGACTTAGAACAATATCGTCAAGCATGGGCCCAACCCGGGGCCATGCAAGCCATGATTAACTGGTATCGCGCGATCATCAGAAAGCGACCAAAAATGGCGAACAACGGAAAAGTGGAAACTCCAACGCAAATTCTCTGGGGCGCAAAAGATGAGTTCTTAGGCCAGGAAATGGTCGAGCCCAGCATCGCATTCTGCAACGATGGTAAATTCAAGCTCTACCCTGAGGCCACCCATTGGCTGCAACACGATTGCGCTGAAGAAATCAATGAGGAGCTCCTTGCCTTTATGCAGGAGCATGAGGATCTGGGGTAAGAGACACCAAATTTTCCCCAAAAGTGCTCTTGATCCCCCATCACGAGATCCCTCAACAAAGGTCTAAATCTAATAAAACTATACACTTACGTCATATTGAGCGAGCCCCGATCTTGGCCCAAGGCTTGCTTATCTCAGAGCTATGCGAATTACTCCTCTACAGCCAGATGCAGCCCATGGTCTCAGCGAAAGCCCTGAAAATACCCCGCAAATCGTGTCTATACAGCCCAATGCTGAAGGCCCCCAGCCATTGGACAATCGCTCCAACCTGGCCGTGCCCGACAACCCAAGCCATGCGGACGGTCTAAACGCACCAAAAAGCAGCTCCATTTCACTGAGTGCAAACCATGCCCGCGGCATCAGTCCCACACTTACGATTCCTGCTTTGGGTCCGGTTAGTCTTAACTCCGCTGAAAGCAAAACCCTTTTAAGCCATATGGTGCCCAGCGATTATCAAAAGCTTGAGCCTAATTGGTACAAGGATATGCATGCGCTTGCCAGCGGCACCATGTCCATTGCCGCTTTGGAAGCCAAAATGGAAGAACGCGGCACCGTGTTTAAAAGTGCTTCCAGCAAAAACACCTGGAATACTTTTCTTAATGCATTCTCCGCAGAGGCCGGCTTGGTGCTCAGCAACCGTGGCCCGGATGGGGAATTAGGTTTGCGCATCGACTTAAAGAAAATCACGGAGATGGTCCCAGAACGATCACGCGATAGATCTAACTTTGGTACCTGGATGCTCGATACGGTTGCCCTGCAAGGCTTTATTGGTCTTACCCTCTACACCGCCAACAAGATGGGCCTTGATGAAACCTGGCGCGAGTTCACCGAGCATAACGGTGGCCCCCGCTTTGATATGGCCGGTGGTGAATTTTCCTGGAAAGATGGAAACTTTGGTGACTGGATCGCCAATGGAGTCGGTCACCCTATTGTTTTTTACGGAACGACAGAGATTTATAAAAAGCAGGGACATGGTCCCTTGGCCGCCTGGTTTGGTACCCTGGCCACCAACATCATGTTTGAATGTTTTTGGGAGCACTACGAAAAAACGCCCGGTGTCTCTGGTCACGACTTCTTTCTCATGAACGGAATTATTGGGCCAACCTTTTCAGCCTTAAGCGAGGAAATTCTTGGCGAAGGCAATCGGGCTGGTCTTGCAGTACACGCGGGAGTCGGTGGTTCCATGCGACGATACAACTCGATGATGGAAGCCTATGTCGAAAACGGCAAAAAGGGCCATCGCTACGCCTTCATGTGGTCACCAAACTATGTCAAAGAACCAGGGACCTCGCGACGGGATGTACCCTATATGCCCTACGATTTTGGAGTGCGCTTTACAGATCTGAATGAAGGATTTTATGTTGCGGCCAATCTTACAATGAACAACACCGCAAAAGAGTACGAAGGCTTCAAAAGCAATCCTGTAACTGGATTTGAATTAAAAGCGGGATTTACAATTGATTTAGATAAGGGCCTAAAGAAACTTTTCAAGTAGGCTCTTGCTTAACCGCGCTCTTTAAAAAAGCTATCCCGATAAAACTGTAATTCCTCGATGGATTGCTTGATGTCGCTGAGTGCGGTGTGCTTTGCCAAATTTGGCTTTTGAAACTTTGTATCGTACCACCAAAGACCAAGTTCCTTGACCGACGAAACATCAATTTGTCGATAATGAAGGTAGCCAGTAAAGGTCGGCATATATTTTTCCAAAAACCGACGGTCCTGCCAGATCGAATTGCCGCAAAGGCGACCGATGCCGTAATCGCAATGCTGTGTTAAAATCTTCATTGCCTTTTGCTCGGCCTGATCAAGAGAGATTTTACTCGCGCGAATCTGATCGATGAGACCTGTCTTCGTGTGCATATCGCGAACATAAGGGCACATGGTTTCAAGAACAGAATCCGGCTGCCAAATAGCAATATCAAGAGGCTCCGTTAATTGATTGAATTCCGTATCCGTCAAAATCATTGCCATCTGTACAATGGCACAAGTCTCCGGATCTAAGCCGGTCATTTCCAAATCAACCCAAACCAAAACATTATCGGCTGTACGCTGCATCGTTGCCCGTCCTCTCTAGAGTATTATCTTTAACGGAAAAGCCAGCGGAATCCAATGGTGAAACGGTGGGCCGAGGCATTATAGTCCCCGTTTGCGGAAGGATAGGAGAGCCCTGAATCCAGCCCGGCCCGCAAATTAAAGAGTGAATTGGTAATTTGTAGGGGCTGAAAATAAAGATAAGCGTAAGAGAAAATCCAGGTAGACTTGTCCCGGTTCCATTCTGCAGAGATTGTGTTCTCCAACATATCAAAATCTAAATTGCCCGGATGCACCGATTCATGGGGGATATAACTTGGGTCATAGACCCCACGCCAAGCAAAACGCCAGGCCTCTGAATGACTGTAACCAACGCGTAGACCGGCCATCCAATCATCTTTTGTTCCACGCACCGAAAGCTGTTGCCCTTCTATAAAGTCCGGCTCAACTTCTGAAACATAGGCCAAAACCACACGCTGAACATTTCGATTCACGAATTGATAGAAAGGTGCCAGAGACCATTTTCCTAAAAGCAGCTCAAGCTCAGCGTGGGCATGGTAAGGCATGGGATAAGTCAAATCGAGCTGCCCCTCTGGTCGTAACTCAAGGCCGGGAAGATTTTCTTCGAGTTCTTCTGATGTCTCCACATTCATCAAGCCGCTCATTTGTAAGTCTTTGATCCAAAGAAACCCTAAACCTATTCGCAATTGTCGCAACGGTTCCCACCACAACCCAAGACTCGCACTCGGCGACACCCCCTGAGCCTCCAGGTGCATTGAACCTTCGAGCATAGGGTTTTCCGTACTAAAAATATCCGCTCCCGGCGGCAAAAGATTGTTCGCAAAGGCAGCAAAATCAATCGTATTGTTTTGTTCAAGTTGGCCGTAAGTGGCCCCGCTCAGTACGGATAGGGATAAATTTTTAAGTGGTCGGTAAATAACGCCGGCGGCCAGCTTGTAGGTAAAGATAAGTGCTTTTTTTGCAAAGAAGCGTTGAGGGCCATCATCGGGCCAAAGGCCACCAATCGCATAAGGACTGAAGCCACCAAAAACCCACCGCAGAGAATGAAGTGGCGTTGGACCATCAATAGAGAAGGTAAAATCTGGTGCCGGCAAAGCAAAACTCACCTCTTCATAGGCCTTGCCCGTATTCGGATCCGTTCCCGCACGAAGATAAGAAGCATCGGCGTAAATCGTATTCAGCTCAAAGTTAAAAGCCAAATCCGACTCTTGTCCCAGAGCCGCTGCGTTCCAATAAATAGAGACCCCATCAGCATTCACAGGACCGCTAAAGGCTGAGCCGGTAGTGATGGCATAAACATTTGGTGAAAGAAGGAAAAGGCACAAACCAATGCTTAGCCAACACCTTTTATGAAATGGGAAGCAATACACGTTAATGGTTTGTAACAGAATTCTCTGGTCGACGCAGTAAACAAAAAATGCCGAAAAGCAAAAGCCATAAGAGGTTTAAAGAATTGCCTTGTGTACTCTGACACCCCATCGTCGGCTCCGCATTCACTGCAAAAACAGCCTCCGCTTCGCCGATGTTACCAGCCTCATCTTCAGCACGAATCGTAATGCGGACAATCGCGTCTTCCGGCAAGCCCTGAAAGCTAAGCACACCGGAAGCTTTTATCCTGCCTTCCTCCAAGGGAATATCAGGCAAGGCCTCACGTGTTATTTGCCCGAGCGTATATGTCACCTCCAGGTTTTCAGCGCTGCTGTGATCATCCTTGATCGAATACTCCAGCACCGCTTCTGTCGAATCCCAAATCCCCACTGGCGCAGAAACAATATCTATTTCCGGAGCCTCACCATCAACCAAAACAAGAAGTGCTACAGGCGAGGCGTCTTCATTGCCGTTAAGGTCAATCGCGGCTAGAGAAATATTATGCCAGCCGCCGTCAAGCGAACTTAAAAGAAGATTCTTACCGTAAAAACTTTCACTCTGTTCCTCGCCATCAACCCAAATTCGATGTCGTAAAAAATCTGCAGGTGTATAGTTGTCTGCCGAATTCATTGACAGCTCAACACGCCTTGGAGATGGATGCGGAGGAACATTCAACAATGCTGTCATCGGCGGTTCCATATCGTTTGCATCCAGAGGATAAACCTGGACATCCGCCTGCACATATTCTGAATCGATGTGCACATCTTCTGCACTTAAGGCTATAGGCGCACCCACAAAAATACTTGGCATCAAGGGCAAACCTTTTAATGTATCCACAAAGCTTGGCAATAAGAAGTTTTGCATAAGCCCGGCCATAGCACTTTCAGAAAAAATCAAACCATCTTTGGGCAAATCAACCACCAAGGCCTCGGTTTCAATAGATAGAGGCTCCAGCACCAATGCCTGCAAACTTGGATCTATCTGCAATGCCACACTCACATCTGCTCCCGTATTGGCCTGCACCGTAAATGGGTTATTCCCACCCAAATCAACTTCGATGGCCGCATCAAGAGCTGGTAAAACCAAGCGCACATCTTCTTTACCCGCTTGATTCAGAAAAAGCTGCGGTGGCGTCATCGCATTCACATTTCCTGCAATAGACGATCCGGGCAAAAACCCCTGCAAGGGCTCGCTTAAATCAAGCCCCCAATCCCTTGAGTCGAAACACATCCAGCCGCTCATCCAAGCCGCCCCGAGTACTTCCTGAATAAAATAGCGCGAAGCCGCCACTCCAAGCATGGAGTTAGAATAAGTAAAAGCAACGGGCTGAGCGTTGGCCGCACTTAAAGTGGATCCGGGCAACAAGCATGCACCGGTGCTGGTGGCCTCCGCGCTTGCCTGGAAAATGATCTCCATGACATTTTCTTTAACCATAACGGTCTGCGGTCGCGCACCAAACTTGATATTGTAGAGCTCTATATCATTGGACAAAATCCCATTGGAAAAGGACTCAATAAATTCTGGCAAGAACTCCTGCACCTTTTCTTCAATCTTGCCGACCGCAAGATTGATCATCAGCTCAGAGAAATAATCGTAGGTCAGATTAAAAACATTGTCGTAAAGTCCGCAGGAAGAAAGATTCACGTCAGTCTTTTCTGGGTCAACCTGGATATCAAGAAGACGAAATGGAAACTCCGCTTCGCAATCTGTAATTTGTGGCTCAAGTAACGCTTCCACAAAAATATCCTGAGCACTTAAAGTCGCTGCACAGCTTGCATCTGGAAGTGCGCAGAGTTGCATATCCAAATCGGATTCAGCGGCAACATCCACATAAAAGCGGACACGCACCTGGTCCTCTTCAAAATCAACTTGTGGGGAGCTCAACTCGAAAGAAATATCACCATCCCGAGGTGTAATAATCGTATCTTCAAAAAGCCCGGAGCATTCCATCAAGGTCACAGGCTCCTCTGGTACGGCCATCGACTCTGGCAACAAATCTAAAATGGGTTGCTGCACCAGCGGTAAAAGACTGTCCTCAACCCTCACCCCCAGGGAATGGGTAAGCTGCCCTGAAGGACAAAGAGCGTGGGCCGTATTGGCCACAAGTCCAAAAAGACAAAATATGGGGACATAAAAGTTCTTCAGCATATCTTCTCAGCCAAAATTGACAAAATCAGAGCAAAATAGTGCATCTTGGTTATCGGGAAAATGACCCCAATGTTTCGGCCGAAAAGAGCCCCTTGCTGCTTTTTCTGATCGCTGTTAAGATGTTAAAATTGTTTAGCTTTTAATAAGGAAAGGCTCTTCTCTATGAAGCTTGAGGCCAAGACCATTTTGACACTTTGCGTCATCCTTACGGGCACTGCCTGTCAGGAGGCCAATTTATTCGGTCCCCAGACCGTGCTGATCTATGGATTCAATAAGGAAAGTCAGGAATACAACCTCCACGAAAGTTATCTCGAAACCCTGGAAAACGCTCGCCGAATCCGGGGCCAAGCTTTAAAAATGCGCGGTGGCGCCATCATCAATGTGGAGACTCTTGCCTTAAGCGGAGATCTGGATCTGAAAACAGAAGAGCAGGCACAGAACTTTGATCTTGTCAGTGCCGATGGACCGGTGTGGGCCCAATACGAAGTACGCAACGATGTCTTGCATCCCACAGACTGGGAAAGCTTACTTATGTTTAGTTTTTATCACCATGTCGAGAAGGGTTTGGCCTTTTATGAAACCTTAGGCGTCCCGGAAAGTGCTCGCGGGCAAATATTAACCCATTTTCAAGTGCGGGTTTCTTCCCTACTCCTTGGTGGCCTCCCTTTGATAGGCAAGAATGCTGCTTATACGCCGGTCGATGACGCGTTTTTACTCTTTCCTGATTTTACAGAAAGCAACCGCATTCCACTGCTCATTAATGAAGGCGTTGTCGTTCATGAACTCTCCCACGCCATCAAACACCGAATTATCCATGGAGAAAATCGTTTGCCTATTCCACTGCGAGATCAGTGGGAAAACCCCGCTCTAAACGCATACAACTCAGACGACGAAGGTATCGCTGATTTCTTCTCCAGTCTTTACACCAATGATCCGGATTTCATTCGCCTCTCTATCAAGGACAAAAGTCTCGATAGAGACATCGCCATAGCCCGACCCTTTAGCCAGGAGCTCTACGACAATATGCAAGAAGACTCACTTGGCTACGACCCTTATCCTTTGGGCTCGGCGATTGCCTCCTGGCTCTACGCCATTGGTGATGATGAGACCAAAAGAACGCAAGTGGCCCAAGCCCTCGTGCAAACCCTGATCAACCTCGAACCCCAATTGAATGCGAACTACCATCTGCATACCCTAACCCAGGCTCTTATCGCCAACCTGCCCGACGATCTGGCGGAGGCTGGCTGCAACCTGCTCGATGAACGCTTGCAGGGCAATTTTCGTGAGGGGGCACCATGCGCTATTCAATAGCACTTGTGTTCTGCATGCTGCTGCCGTGGAGCCCAGCGAAGGCTGAGCAAGGATGGGCTCCCGATCATCTGCAGGCAGGCCTGGGGATTCTTGGTGTGGTCAATTCGGCACAAACCCGGGCAATCTTTAACACGCTCCACCTCAATGGCTCCTGGAACCTAAGCCAACCCTGGGGATTTGAGCTCGGTTACCGCCCGGCGATGCGACGCAGCGGTTCAACAAAAATTCGCACTTTGGAGCACGCCCATTATCTGCATAGCGCGATAAATTACAGACACTTAGGAGACTTTTTTCTCTGGACCGCCGCTTTAGGAGGACATTTTCGTTTGGCTTATTCACGGCTCAGCACCCCGACACAAGAGCGAAACTACAGCCAAAACAACCCTGGAATGAACCTCAATGGTGGCATTGGCATTCCCATACAAAAAGAGACCTTCATGCACCTCCAGCTGGGACTCTTGCTTAGAAATAAAAATATCGATCTCTACTGGACATTGGGCGTAGATTTTTAGATATAAAATGCGGACTTAAGGTCTAAGTGGCTTTTTTGCGGCACTTCCAAAACTAAGCTAGACTTCCTTGCGTCCTATACGCGCTCTTCTGCAAAACAGCCCCCGGATGTTTGAACAAAGGGTATTTAAAAATCAATAAGTCACTTCATATTGGTACACTGGTGCTCACACTCTTTGTTTGCGCTTCGACGAGCTACGCCTGGAAAATGGAAGCGGGCGAAGTCTATGTCTACAGTACCTATTCCAACCCTACCAACCCAACGGAGAAATCCTTTCTTTGGGGCTCAGTGGGTGGAGACTCCTTCGACAGCACCCCCTTAGTATTTATTTTGCCCTCCACCAATGGAAGCAACCCGGCAACCATTCGTTTTGACAATGGGCAAATCAGCACCAGCTCTTTCAAAGCCATGGTTGTTGAACCGGAAAATGAAGATGGGGAACACGTCGAAATGGAGGTTGCCTATTTTGCCCTTGAGGCCGGCTCCCATGAACTGCCTAACGGTAAACGTATTGAAGCCGGCAGCGTCGACCTGGATAAGAATATTCAATGCGGTGACAATATGAGTTGTACGCGCACCTGGCATCAAGTGACTTTTCCGACATCCTTTAACAACCGACCAGTGGTGCTTGGGCAAATTCAAAGCATGAACAATATCGCTTCGGGCAGCAATCCTCCAGAAAGCACCTTGGAGCCTTGGGCGACCACCGCCATTCGCAACATCACCAACAGCGGTTTTGAAATCGCTTTAGAGCGCAGCTCTGTCGACGACGATGGCCTTAACAGCAGTGGCTATTTCCCAGAAGATGAAACCATCGCCTGGGTGGCCTTTGAAGAAGTAGGTCTTGATAGCTTTAGCGCATACAATGCGAGCGGCCAAAGCACTACCATCTCCTATGAAGCCGGACTCTTAGGTGGTGTTGAGGGCTGGAACAATGGCTGCAGGACATTTGGCTATACGGGGAGCTACAGCTCCACCCCCTTAATTCTCGCCACAAAGTCCAGCCATGAAAGCAACGACGGTGGCTGGTTACGAGTCTGTAATCCCAACTCTATTAGTTTCGGACTAACAGTCGATGAAGATCGCTTTGATGATAACGAACGCTCACATCCTGATGAAGATGTCAGCATCTTTCTTTTTGAAGAACCCTTTTATGCGGAATTCGGCAACACAGGTGTTCTCGAAGTCGAACCAACGGAAATTTACGCCAACGATGGCTTTTGGGTGACCATCACCGACAACGACGAAAACCTTGATCCGAACGCTGTCGATAGTTTTCCTATATCCATTGTCAACTTAACCACCAACGAAACCGAAACCCCCATCGCCGAAGAAAGCAGTGCAAACAGCGGTGAATTTAATGTCTGGGTATGGACCTGGTATGGCACCGGCAGCGGCTGGAACGGCGATGATGGCTTTGAGGTTCAGGAAAACCAAACCTTACGTGTAACCTATGCGGACAGCTTAAATGCCAGTGGAGCAGCCCAGGATCATATCGTAGATGTTAATGTGCTGGCGGGCCAAACCGATTTGCAAATTGTAAAAACTGCGCCTGCGAGCATCGACCCGGGCGACATCATCCACTATTCGATTACGGTAACCAATCTCGGGCCAGAGGATTTAAGCTGGGGTAACTTTTTTCAGGTCGCGGATGATTTACCAGCCAATCTAGAGAGTCCAACCTGGTCCTGCACCACCGCGCAAGATGGTTGGTGTGAAGCCAGTGCTCAGAATCACACCATCGATGTATCCTGGGGTCAGATCGATGCGGACGGCTATATCACCATCGATGCCTATGGTACCGTACCCAGTGATGCGAGCGGCGTTCTAAGCAACACCGCGACGGTTTCTGTACTCAATGGCTGGGAAGACAGCAACAGCAGCAACAACTCCAGCACCGCAACAACTGTCATCACCACACCCAATTGCCCCAACCTGCAAATTGAAGAAAACCTCGGTGAAGAATGCGACGATGGAGATTCAGATAATGGAGACGGTTGTAATGCGGCCTGTGAAATCGAAGCGGGTTGGCAATGCACCCCCACCACCGCCGGCGATTTCACCTTCAGTGTTTGTGAGCGCACCTGTGGTAATGGCGACGTTCAGTCCGATTACAGTGAACAATGCGACGACGGCAACACCAACAACAATGATGGCTGTGATTCCAACTGCCAGGAAGAGTCGGGCTGGGATTGCTCTGGTGAACCCTCTTCCTGTACCACCATTTGTCCCGACGGCTTGGTCCGCGGCAGCGAAACTTGCGATGATGGTAACACAACCGATG
>CAXGWX010000058.1:0-14864 GCA_964013445.1 uncultured Bdellovibrionales bacterium
CGTAGCCATAAATGCCCATATGGTCCGGTCTTAAAGTATCGATGGAAATGAGTAAGAGATTACAGTCTTTGCAGGCCGGTGTTTTTGCCAGGGCGAGGGGACAAAAGCATAGGCAGAGTATAAATATGAGAAAATCTTTGACCATTTCTCACCTAACATAGCCTTATCATTGAACGGCTTACAAGAGCCGCTTTCGTTGATTGAATAGGCTGTACCTCGGAGACGTACTTCATTATACTCTAAGTACTGGAACAAAGGAGCGATGATGAATTGTCAGGAATGTGGTGATGAGGTCGATGAGTTGGTGAGTCTGCGTTTTGAAGGTAAGCGCCTGCGCTTGTGTGAGGATTGTGCCGAAATCAAGCAGGAAGAAATGGCCATTGCGGAAGAGGCGGAATCAGCCATGCAGGGAATGATGGAGTATAAGGGGCGTTAGAGCTTGTAGCATAAGATTGTGTATTGATCACCGACCTTCTGGTTGCATAATGGAAATTGTGCATTTTCATAATAGCTTGACGTTTTTGCTTCTGTATTGAGAAGATCTTCAGCTGCGGTATCTGTGAGGCCCGACATCAGAACAGCAAGAAAGGCTGGTCCATAGCTTGTGGATATGCCTGCTTGAATGATGTTCGTATTTTCAGCAAAAGTGATCGAATGAGTTTCATCGGTGGCAATGAAGTTGTTATCCCCCAGATATTCTAACCAGTTGTTGTGTCCAACCGCGTCGTCTATGCTTATCCGAGTGAGGCTGGCTGCTGTGCCAGTACGAATGTCTTTAAGGGCCTTGCGCACCTGGGTATGCACCGCCGCTTGGCGAAAGCCGTTGTAGGTCATGGTCGACACGGTCAGCACCGACATGGCGGACAAAACAATGCCCAATTCAACTAGAGTAAATCCGTTTTGCTTCATGGTTGTGTTCCTGATGGTCTAAGTCAGTGGGCTTATGAGAAGCAAAAGATAGGCCAAGAAGCATTGCTAATGATAACAGGTGGTTAGTTCCAAGAAGAGGGCTTGGGGCTGGGGTAATCATACCCCAAGTGGGGCATTTAGCCCCATCTGTAAGCCCCACTTTGTACTTTTCTCTTTGTTTCAGCTGAGGATTTGAAGCATAAGACTGGGGCATTTTGGGATAAGAAGCCTATGAGAAACAACGTGCTTACGACTGGTTTGATTTTATTTGCCTTAGGCTTTGCCCGGCCTGCCTACGCGCAAGAGCACGGCGAGCTAATCAAAATGCCCGTGCTTTGGGGAGATGAGCTCTATACCGAAACCTATACGATGATTTTGGACTTAAACGAGCGAACCTATATGCAGCTGCAGTTTGTTGTTTCGAATGCGGGGCCTGGTGATGAGCAGGGTGCCTGTAGAGCCTTGGTTATCGACGGAGATAAGGAGCCCTGGACCCTGTCGAAAAAGGTCAAGCGTTCGCAGTGGAGCTATAGTCGGGCAAAAAGTTCTATTTTGGATTTGAAAAACTGCTACCTGAGCGCTGGGGATAAGATTGAAGCGGAAATGATTTTAGACGGTTCGGAGATTCGCGTATCATTAGGGCAAGTGAGCCCAGGCTTTAAACCGCCCTACGGTGATATCTCGGTGGCTAAAGATAAGCATTATAGAGGCAGAATTCTTGTCAGTCGCGCGGATGCGACGGTAGTTTTTAAGAAGAAGGGGCGCCGCGTCAGGCAGCTCAAAGGTGTAGCATATCTGGACCATTCGATTGGTAATGTTTTACCCAAGAAGATTGCGACAAGTTGGTTGCGAGTGCGGTCTCTGCAGGCTCAATGTCCCTTATTGGTGCTTTTGCAGGTTCATCCTTCCCACAACCGTGCGGTCGGTTGGTATTGGTCAGGAGAGGATACGAAGGCCAATCGAATCGAGAACGTAGAGCCATTCTGGAAAAATCCGAAGGTTAAAATAAAGGACTTCAGGTTACCACAAATTAAATCGCTGAAAGGGCAAGTTGCGGGGGAACTCTATCGCTTCGTCCCCATGCGGGAATATGGTTTGCTTGGGCGACTTGTGGGCTCTGTGGTGGGGTCTCCAGTGACAACAACCTATCGTGTGCGCCTCAATGGACCAGAGAGCTGTTCGGGGGTGGAGGCCATTATGGAAGTCGCTTTTAGCGATATTTGATTTAAGAAGAGGCCTGGTCTGCCAGCTCGGTTTGGGCAATGAAGGTATTCACCGTACTCCATTGTTCATCAAGCCAGGCTTTAATTTTTTCATCTTCGCTTGGGATTTCAGTGGCTGATACGCGCCACAGGCGAATAGAAATTTTTGAACCGACAACTCTTCCTGCCAGCAAATCCGCAAAATGGGTGGCCTTATCGAGTCCGTAGTGAGCCATGAACACCACATCGGTTGGGCTTGCCCGCTCAAGGAGCTTTAAGGGGCCGCCGAAGCGTGGGGGCAGGACGTGGGTATAATGCTCTACCCGTTTGAGTAGTTCCGGGTTTGCATTGTTTGCGCACTTATCGAGTAAGGCCTGACGTTTCTTGGTGCTGAATCTAGTGCCTTCAGGGTAGATAACTACCCCTTCGTTAGCACTTAGGTCTGTTCCCAGTTTTCCAACATTGTCGATTTCGGTTTCATTGTTAGAGGCATTTCGGTCGACAAAATAATTGGGTATGCGGTTGCCGACGACATCAAAGCAGGGTTCCCAGAGCATTTCTTTCTTTAGAACGTAGCGGAGCAGGGTGCCATAGTTGCGGCTGGCGAGATTTGCGGGCAAAAGGGCGTCGGCGAGACTGGAATGACGCATGAAGAGAAGGTAGGGGCCTTCTTTAAGGGCTTCAATGCCTTGCACATCAAGCTTGAGGCCGTAAAGAGTGAAGCCAACAAGGAGCAGCATGCGTGCCCAAAACCACTGCAATCGAAAATTTAACTTTAAGAAGAATGTCTTGCCTGTAAAGAGTCCCGCTCCGCACAAAACCCAAAGGAGTACGCTGATGGCCAAACAGAAATTACTTAGCCAAATATAAAATCCCAGCATAAATGCACAGCGGGTCGATGCAAGGCGGTTTTGTTTGAGCAGGTCAAAGATAAGAGTCAGGCACAGGATGGCCGGAAGGAGGCCGCTATAGACAATCAGAAGTGACGCAAGAATAGGGATGGATATCAACCGCCGTTTCCAGCGCTTGCTCAAAGCTTCCTGTTTTATCTTTTCCATGCTTGAAATTACCAAATTAGATGAAAGTTTTGCCCCAGTTCATCTGGTCAGATAATCACTAATATGACATCGCTTGATTGTAAACGCCCTATTCACATTGAAGTTTATTCCAGATAAAGAGAATTGGGTCATGAAGTTCTTGCGCTTTTTACCGGCCCTATGTTTGGCAAGTCTTATCTTTTGGGCTTCCTCGCAACCTGGTGGTGGAGTGGAGTTGTTTCTGCACGCAGATAAAGTTGTGCATTTCGTTGTATACGGTTTGCTTATGTCTGCTTGTCTGTATGGGGCTGGGTTTCCCGAGTTTCGACAGGGAATTTTATGGGCAATTTTGTGTTGTCTTTATGGTATTTCTGATGAATGGCACCAAAGCTTTGTGCCAGGACGCGACGCGACGGTTGGTGATGTCTTGGCAGATGCCTGTGGTGCGCTGTGCGTGCTTATGGCTTTTCAGCTGCGCAGGAAGAGTCGTATGAGAGTTTAGGAGGCAATCAATGTTATACAGTTTTGAAGAAAAAACGCCTCGCTTGGGGGAAAATGTTTTTATTGCCCCGGACGCAGCAGTTCTGGGTGATGTGGTGTGTGCAGATAATGTGAGTATTTGGTACGGATGTGTGGTGCGTGGCGATGTTGGTCACATATCGATTGGGCGGGGCACAAATATACAGGATCAGAGTGTCATTCATATTACGGGGGGCCATTACGATACAGCCATTGGTGCCGAGGTTACGGTTGGTCACCGGGCAATATTACACGGCTGCACAATAGGTGATCGGGTTTTGATTGGTATGGGGGCGATTGTTATGGATGATGTACACATTGGTGAAAATTCGTTGATTGGTGCGGGCGCTTTGGTGACTCCTGGGACCAAAGTCCCCCCTGGTTCCCTGGTATTGGGTTCCCCGGCAAAGGTGAAGAGAATGTTGAGCGATCAGGAAAAGGAACGCATTGATTGGAATTGGCAGCACTACGTAGAGCTTGCGCAAAGGCACCAGGAGAAGACAAAAATTATTTCTTAAGAGGTGCCTTGGCCTGTACTTAAAGCCAAGAGTTTTTGCAGCTTTTCTTGCAGTAATTTGTCGTCCGTAAAGTGAGCGCACTCGTTCCGGGAATCTTCAAATTTATCCAGCCATTTTTGAAACTGCAACTTCTCTTGGTGAGGAAATAACGTTTTGTGCAGATCGGAGGATACCTTGCGGGCGGAAAGTCGACTGCTCAAGTAGCTTAAGTTTTCGTGACACCATGAGCGTTGGGCGATGTTGTTATGGTCGTGAGGCTCATTGATATAAAGATTAGCGAAAACGCTATAGATGACCATTACGATAATATACCCGATGAAGCTCCAAAAAGGTAAGAGAATAAGAAGTCGACCAAAAAGAGAGCGTTTGGGTCTTTGCTGTGAGCTGGCTTTCATATCTTTTCTTTAGTCCGTTGCGGACGGAATAGGAAGCACGAATTCACCTGTTTCATCTGTTAAGGCTATTCCCATAAGCAAAGGAGTGCTGTTGTTGCTGCTGAACTCTGTTGAATAAATCGAAACGATGGCTTCTGGCAGACCGGTGTTTTCGGGTGTGGTTATTTTTCCATGAATAAAAGCGGGACGATAAAGGGTGATGTGCAGGGGTGTGCTTTGGTGGTAGATATTCAAGAGTTTTCGATGAAATGGTAGTTCGGAGGTTGCATTAAATTGGGCACTAAACTCATATTGAAGCGGGGTTTCTGCATCTCCGGGATCGATCATAACTTCATAATTACCCATATCGTCGGAATTTGTGTTAAACTGGCGAACCGCATCGCCAAGGATATGTTTTACTCGAATGCTTGCGTTCTTCGCCGCACTGCCATCGTCCGCAGATATTTTTCCGCTAAGCTTTATCTTATTACTTAAAGTGAAGCTTAATGCAGTGGATTCAGGTGCTTCCAGATCGACGTCAAAGCTGCGTGCAGCCGACTGCTGCGATACGGGCGGAATGGCGTAGATCTTATACTGGCCGGCAAAAATCTCTAAGTTTTCTACTTTGCCATTTTGGTCGGTTGTAGCGCTGGTCTTAAACACTCCCGCATCGGTTTGCCCCTCAAGGAGAAGACTAACGTCACTGGCTGCAGCATTGCCAGCATCGCTTACATCGATGCTAATGGTGTATTGGTTGGGCACTTCAAGTAGCAGCTCCAGGTTGTCCAAGTCGTCTTCGTCCGTGAGTGCGACAACTTTTTCAGGGAGTAGGGTTTCTGTTCCTGATTCAACATGTACTTTCAGCTCGGTACTTCCTTCGGGAAATATTAGGGAAAAGAGGCCGGAGGCATCGGTCTCGACGGAGGTGGACTGAACTTCTCGGCCCCCCGGACTCATACCACTTCCTCTGATAAGGGCGCCAGCTATAGGACTGGTTGCACTGTCCTCTTCCTGTTTTTTAAGGCTGCCCGCAATCGTAATGAGTTGCTCTGTTTCCGGATAGTTGATGGTAAGGCTTGCGTCTGAGTTGAACGCCCAGATGGCACCGCTGCTCTTTTCAAGATTGATGGTCGGCAGATTGTTGACCACTTCCGGAGCGAATGTACAAGTGTAGTTGCCCGGGACAACCTTTAAGGAAAAGTCGCCATTATCCAGGATGGTTTGGTGTAAGGACCCTTCACGGCCGGGAATTGTGCTCTGGTAAGCAGCTTTGAGTAGACCACCTTCTACTGCAGTATTGGCACTGTCCAATGAGCCGGTGAGGGTTATTGCCTCCTGCAGGCTCCATTGCACTTCCAGAGAGTCGTCGAGAACGACAGCTCCAGGAATCTCCTGCGGCAGATAGGCGGAATCATTGGCAGGGGTGATGTGGGCATAAATCGTTGAAATGCCTTCTCCATCAGGAACACAGCCTCCTAAAAAGCAGACGTAGCCGTCACCGCAATCGTCAACGTTGACACATTGAGGTACTGCGCCTTCTAAGGCACGTGAGGCATCAGCCATCATGCAACTCGCGCCAAGAAGGGTGCTGAGCATCATGCCGAAGTATGGGGCCAAGCGCATCATTCGCTCACTCCTGTCGGACAGCTTTCTTCGCTCAAAACCACAGGCCAAATAAAGGAATCGGTGAAGCCATCTTCCGGTATCGCTCTGGCCAGCGGTTCACGCTCGTCGCTGTAGAATTCCCGATCACTTAAGAGTAGTTCAACGGTGTGGGTTTCGCCAATTCTCCCGTCCCCAATAAAGCGTAGATCGGTTGGGTAGACAACGAAGCTAATCAGGTAAGATTCTTGAGGATTTTCCGGATCCGGCTCAATGGTTTCGACATTGGTGTCCAGCGGATTAATATCAGCCTGGTAGTCGAGAAATACCCGATAATAGAGGGAATCCAGCGCATCCGGGTCCGCAATCCGCGCAAAGAACTGATATTGTTCACATTGTGTGCTCATCACCTTAGGTCCGTCTGTTGGGTCCGGGGTGAGGGAGTCCGGTAAAATCCTTGGTGGCTGATTAAATACTATTGCCGCCGGTTCAATGTCTGGGGGCAATAGACAGCCTGAATATAGGGCTAGAGATGACATCACGATTAATTGACGAACAAAACTACTAAAATACTTAACAGATCTGGCAAAAATATCGAATTTTCTGACGATTTTCATGAATTCTTGGATCAAAATCTTATTCGTTACCCGCTTCTTCTTCCCGTTCAAGATGACGAAAAATAGTACGCGGATCAACGGCTAAATCTTTAGCGGTTTTCGTTCTATTACCATGGTTTTTGGCCAGTATTTCATTGATATATTGACGCTGAAAGTTTTCTTTTGCCTGGGCCAGGGGTAGGATTGTGTCGAGTTCATGCTCTTCAAGTTCCAAATCATCAGGGCTTAAATGGATATTTTCGGTCATGATAATGGCTTTTTTGATGTGATTTTCAAGCTGACGAATATTGCCAGGCCAAGACGATTTCTTCATATAGCGAATACACTGCGGTGAGAAACCTTTGACATTGCTCTTATATTCTTGCGTAAAGCGCTGCAGATAATAGCGGGCAAGCAGTAAAATGTCGTCACCTCGAGCGCGGAGTGGAGGCAGTTCGATGCAGACGACGTTTAATCGATAGTAGAGGTCTTCACGAAAATTCCCCGCCTGGATTTCTTCTTTAAGGTTTCTGTGGGTGGCGGCCAGAATACGAATATCGACGACCTCACTTTCGTTGGAGCCCACCTTCGTGACAGTTTTTTCCTGTAGAGCGCGCAGAAGTTTAACTTGCAGGGACAAAGGGATTTCACCGATTTCATCGAGAAATAAAGTACCACCATGGGCAGATTGGAAAGAGCCATTACGGTCTTGCACAGCGCCTGTAAATGCACCTTTGACATGCCCAAAAAGCTCGCTTTCCAGGAGATTCTCAGGGATGGCACCGCAGTTGATAACGACAAAGGGTTGGTCCTGCCGGTCGGACTCACGATGAAGTTCCCGGGCAACCAGCTCTTTACCGGTACCGGTTTCCCCCGTGATCAGGACAGAGACATCCGTAGGAGCGACCTTGGAGATTTGTTTAAAAACTTTTTGCATGCTTTCGCAAGTCCCGATGATTGCGCCGGCGCGTTTTTTCTCCAGAGCTTCACGCAAGGCATCGTTGTCGACTCGTAATTTGTTGAGGAGAAGGGCGTTTTGCAGGAGTAGGGATGCTTGCGCAGCAAATACCGATACCGCATCAAGCAGTTCGGGTTCAAAAAGATTAATGACCCGATTAGAGCCTAAGTAGAACAGTCCTAAGAAGTCATTGTTGGTTTGAAGAGGAACACACATCACTGAGCAGAGCTTTAGGTTAACGATTGAGACGCTGTCTTTAAACTCCTGATCTGTCAGAGCGTTGGTGACAATAACGGGTTCTTTGTCCTGAAGAACCTTCTTGATAATTGTGTCAGAGAGCTCATCGACGTAGCCGTCGACATTTTCATGATCAAGATTTCTTGCCGCACGAATTTTAGGTTCCTCATCTTCAAAGAGCACAAGAAAACCTTTGTCTGCCTTACTCAGCGTAATTAAATTATCAAGCAGATTTTCGAGCAAAGCTTCAAGCTTGTTCTGTGCTAGCAATTTTTCAGAGAATTGGACGATTTCTCTATAGGCGACAACATTTGTCTGATTTGGGTCGTCATCGCTCTGTGGAAGTTCCTGGTCATAGAAGGTTAATACACTTTCGCCCAGCTCTATGCGGTCACCATTACGAAGCAAGCCGCGTTTCACCTTTTTTCCATTGAGAACAACACTACGGCCACGACCCAAGGAACCAATATAGTACCCATCTTGCTCGCGCATGATATGGGCGTGATCCTGAGCAACTCCGTCGCCTATTAAGCAAAGATCCGCATCCGAATCAGAGCCGACCCGGGTCAAATTCTTAAAAAGGGCCGAACGGGTTAAGTTCTCTCCTTGATGATGCACAATATACGCCATAGAGCTTCACCTATAGGCGCAAAGTCAGACTACGGCAAGAAGCAGGGAAAAAGTGTTTAAAAATGGATAGTTAAGAGGGCAGAGGGAGAGCTTGGCGTAGGGCTGCCATTATTCTCTTCGATAAGGGATGGCAGTGGCAGTCGTGGTACAAAATGCAAGTGGGCCTGAAAGATTCCAAAGCCCCATGATAGGGCAAAGAGGGTCAGGCTACCGAACTGCGCCGTTGATAAATTCTCGACAGTCTCTTTGTCCTTAGGGCTATAGCCATCCATGCTTCGGCCCCAAAAGTAAGAGCCTATATTTACGGCGAGTAAAAGAATATGGGCACCGGCGAATAGGCTGCCAAGCATAACGTCGCCGTTATGAAATTGGCCCAAACCAAAAGGGAAATAAAGAGGCAAGGTTGTCCGCTCAACATATCTTTGTTCAACAATACGAAGTCCTGGTGGCTCTTCGCTTTCCGGCTTTGGTGCGACGCGACTTAAACGAATCATATCCAGGTCTTGTTTCAATGCGGTGCGTATTTCTTCGAACTTTTCGATGATAGGTGGTGATACACTAAAAGGGTCAAGTTGAAAGTCTGGTGAAAGGTAGAGCAGCTTAGTGAATTCCTCCTCCGCCCCTTTTATATTGCTTAGTAAATAATAGGATAAGCCCAAGAGCTTTCTCGTTTCGATGACTTGCTCATCGGTGCGCAGCTGCATCGGGTAGAGTAGGGCACTTAATTTGTCGGCAGAGGCTTGATAATTCCCATAGGTGTAATCTTCCCGAGCACGGCGCAGCGTTTCATCGATATCAAGTGTTGGCGCTTGTGCCAGCAGGCCCATGAGTAGCAGGTTTAGAACCATATATGTTGTGTTGCAGATCTTAGAGTGAAACTCAATGCTTGATGGGGAAGAGCCAGGAATCAGATGTCCTGAAACTGCACGTTCAGTTTTTGTTCTTCACCGGGGCGAAAGGTTAGGGTGCTTCTAAACACTTGGTTGTCTTTAGAAACTTGAATTTCGTAGTTGTGTTTGCCTTTGCCGGCTGGAATGGGGACGAAGATCGGGGTGTCTCTGGTGGTTGCATTGATCAGATAGCGTTTACCGGCAACATCCAGAAGTGACCCATCGGGGGCCCCCTCAACCCTAAGTCGGGCCTGCAGAGGTTCAAGAAGAATCTCAACCGGGCCCGTGGGCTCTGTGGCGTTGACCTTGAGCAGTTTCGTTAATGGCTGGGCCTTCGGGTTGGCAAATTTGAGTTCGTGTATACCGTAGCGTAAGGGTAAACTAAAAAGTCCCATTTTATTCTTAGCAATTGGCTTTGGGTTGTCGCCAAGGAAAATGTTGGCCCAGGTATTTGGCAGTCGGAAGGTTACCTGTTTAAATTTCGCCTTGGTTGCTTGCTTGTCAGGGCGCACATCAAATTCGACCGGTGGGGTGGCACCATCGGCAAAAACTTCGAACTCTTGACGGTCAACTTTCGTTTTACCCACAAGCAAGGCCGTATGTTTACCTGGCGGAAGTTCTTTGGCCATCGTATTGTAGAAGCCTTTCGCTGCTTCTTCTCCATCAATATAGAGGTCCCCTGTGCCATTGGCGACAAAGGAAACATTAACAAGAGTGGGAGGAGCTACAGCCGGTTCCGGTTCTGTTGGCGCTGCAATTTTTGGTGGAGGTGGTGTCGGCGGCGTGCTCAGGTCACTCATCCCGCTTTGCTGTGGTAAAAAATAGAGCCAGGTGAGTCCAAAGGCGGCAAGAAATGCGATGAGAAAAACGACCGCAGCTGCTTTTCTACCGAGTTGAAAGAGAATTTGATTTCGGTTTAAACGGGCGAGGGTTTTACGGACCTGTTGGTTTTCAGGGTCGAGACTCAAGAGCCGGTCGAAATCGGCGATAGCTTGTCCCGTATGGTGATTTTGTAGCGCCTCTTTGCCCAGGGCCAAATAATTATCCTTGAGCCGCTCTTCGAGATTGCTTCGTGTAGCATCCGGATCTTTCATATAGGCACAAAAGTCACTTTCGGGGTCAATTCCCGCGCGGTCAATAAACGAATGCAGGTCATCGCGCAGTAGCGACGCTTCTTGGTAGCGTTTCTCTGGATCACGGTGCAGGCAGTTGTGAGTGATGCGGGCGAATTCACTGTGCACAGAAGGACTGACTTGATTGACCGGTGTATAGCTGGCAGCGGCGATTTTTTTGAGCAGCGCGTGTGGAGTTGCAGCTTCAAATGGTCTTGAGCCGACAGCGCATTGATAGAGTATAACGCCGAGGGCAAAAATGTCGGCGCGTTGATCGCTTTGATAACCTTCTACATATTCAGGTGCCATGTAGGCGGGGGACCCTAAGAGGGTCCCTGTTAGGGTCATGGATTCATTGTCCAGAATCCGTGCAATGCCAAAGTCAGTCAATTTGAGGCTGCCGTTTGTACCAAGCAATATGTTTTCCGGTTTTAGGTCGCGATGGATAACGCTTTCTTCATGTGCGTGACTTAAGGCATCGGCGATTTTGTAGCCAATTAGAGCAGCCATTTCTAAGGGAAGAATGGGACTGTCCGCAATAATGGTCGACAGGGCAAATCCTTCGACAAGTTCGGCGACGATATAATTCTGTTCAGCGTTTTCATCAGAGTAGTCATAAATTTCTATAATATTAGCGTGGTGTAACCGTGCCACAGCCATGGCTTCCCGGTGAAAGCGTTCCTTAGCATCTGGCTGCTCCGCCAGGAAACTGTGCATGACTTTGATGGCTACATCTCGATTCAGTGAGGTGTCGTGACCCCGATACACCACACTCATGCCGCCATGCCCAATTTCGGAAAGAATATCGTAGCGGCCGAGTTTGCTGCCTGTGAGCTCTGCCTTCATAGCCGTGAGCCTAGCAAAATATGTGCAGAGAGGGAATGGGTATGATTGGTCGAAAGACGCCGATTTATGCGGCTTGTGGCGTAGGGGCGGTGGGTAGTTGGGCGTCACTAAGCCCTACAAGCTTAAGAAAACGAGATTTCTGAGTTAGCGCACCCTGTATTCGGATGATTTGAAAACATAAGCTGTAGAGTTCATAGAGGGTTTTTCGGTGCTCCGAAGAAACAACCTCAAGGGCAGCACAGTGGGCCTCTACCTGTTTCGTTTTTTCAATCAAAATTTCAAGTTGAGGTAGAAGATTTAAGAGATATAGCGCATTCGATTGCTGGGCATTTAAGTCGCCTTGAATAATATCTTTATACTTTTCCAAAAAGGGCACCAGTAATTCCCCAGCTTTATGTTCTCGTTTTAGAAACTTTTCAAAAGTTACGGGGTGGTCATGATGTGCAATTGCATCCTTTCTATAGACCATTCGAATATTGTTGGCTCCCAGCCGAAGCCCGAGGTCAGTGTCTTGCCAGCCAAAGACAAACTGTTCATCAAACCCGTGCACTTTATCGAACTCTTTTTTCTCGATTGAAAAATTTGGAGCGTACAGAAACTTGGGGTTGATATCGTCTTCATCATTGAAGTGATGAAAAGCAAACTGTATGCCACTTGACCACAAGAACTCCATGAAAAGGGTCATCTTTACGCGTGGATGATAGGGGATGTAGCCCATAACACCGATAGCGCCAGACTCTTGTGCATGTGTGTTTAGATGGATTTCCAGGCATCGGGGATCAAGTTCGATGTCGGCGCATGTCAATAAAACATATTGGCCTCGCGCCCGTTCTACACCTTTGTTGGTTGCTGCTGCTTGCCCTTGGTTGTGCTCAAGTGTGATCACCTGGGTATGCATAGGAAGTTTAAGCTTGCCGACGACCTCCTGTGCACGCGTGTTTACAGAACCATCATCAACCACAATGACTTCAAAACGATTTGAAGGCAGTGTTTGTCGTGCCAGGGATTTAAGACACATAGCCAGTGTGCGGTCCGCATCACGGTAAGGGATAACAACCGTAAGGGCTATGTCTCGTTGTTGGCTCGCTCTACTCATTCTACTCCACCAAGGTTCTTTAAAGCACGTATCGTGCCAGAAGAAGCTTTTGTGATAATAGCGACTTAGCGATAGGTGACAAATGGATTGACAGTATTGTGGCATTATTGTGTTCAAAAAGTTGACGCTTGTTCTTGTTTTGGACGTGCTTGCAACGAGGTAAAGGGCAGAATAAAGTGCCGAGCAAGAGGTGAAAGCGTTTGGAAAAGATTCTTGTTATTGGCGCCCGTGGTCAGCTTGGTTCGGATTTATGTCGAGGCATCGAGAGTGACCTAAAGGGAACAACACTTATTCCGATGAACAGAGAAGAGCTGGATGTTACAGATTTTGCACAGGTCCGCAGTGTCCTTGAAGAGGTAAGGGCTGAGGTGGTGGTTAATACATCCGCATTTCATCAGGTTGATTTGTGTGAAGAAGAGTGGCGCTCAGCTTTTGAGGTCAATGCTTACGCTGCAAGACATTTGGCGCAAGTTTGTGCTGAGCAGGATGCGACATTTGTTCATATTTCTACGGATTACGTGTTTGGCGGCGAGGAAAACAGAAATGTGCCTTATAGCGAAGACGACAAGCCCTTCCCCGTTTCTGTCTACGGTGCCTCTAAGTTGGCAGGCGAGTATTTGGTGCGTGATACCTGCGAAAAACATTTCGTCATTAGAGGTTCAGGTCTTTACGGTGTGGCCGGTAGCGCTGGCAAGGGTGGGAACTTTATTGAGTCCATGTTGCGACTAGGTAAAGAAGGGAAGCCCTTAAATGTTGTTGCCGACCAAATAACAGCACCGACCTTCACCGCAGACCTTGCAACAAAAATCATCGAGCTCATTCAAACAGAACGGTATGGCTTATATCACATTTCGAATACGGACAGTTGTTCCTGGTATGAATTCGCATCCGCGATATTTGAGCGCTGTGGTTTGGATGTTGATTTGTCCCCAACGACGAGTGAAGACTATGGGGCGGCGGCAAAACGCCCATCTTATTCAGTCTTTGCCCACCATGCGCTGCATGGCGCTGGTCTTGAGAGTCCACGTTCTTGGCAGCATGCCTTAAGTGATTACTTGAAAGAAAAAGGACATATCGGTTAGGAAGTACGATGGAGTTTTTTTGCGAGAAGACAGATATACCTGATTTGCTCATTATTACCCACGAGATGTTTGAAGATGGTCGTGGTTTTTTTGTTGAAAGCTATCGTCAAAATTCTTTGGCTGAATTTGGACTTCCTGATTTTGTTCAGGATAATCATTCCCGTTCGACAAAAGGGGTTCTACGAGGGCTGCATTATCAATTGGAGCCCTGTTCCGTCGGCAAGCTTGTAAGGTGCATGCGCGGAGAGATATATGATGTTGCTGTGGATATACGAAAGGGCTCTCCGACATACTCAAAATGGTTTGGTCTGCATTTGAGTAAAGAAAACCACAAGATGCTTTATGTACCACCTGGTTTTGCGCATGGCTTCTTAACATTAAGTGATGACGCAGAGGTCTTTTATAAAATGACCGGTTATTACTCACAGGAACACGATCGGGGGATTCTTTGGAATGACCCAGCAATAGGAGTAGAGTGGCCAGAGTGCTCACCACTACTTTCTGAGAAAGACGCACTTGCGCCAACACTTGCGCATGCAGAGAATAACAGTTCTTATTGAACGGTTGAGTGTGTAAGCACCAATGTTTTGACGGTTGCTTAGAGTCATTTTGACTCTCGGGCTATATGAAGCAGCAGATGCCCCCTCAAGTTGCTGAAAATAAAGGCAAAAAAAGATGCTCTCCTCACGCAAACCTGGCACGGGCTTTGCTTAAGAATGGATTGGCTTAAAATATTTAAAGACAAGAGGTTCTTATGTTTAAAAAGCGGCAGAGTTCTGTGCTTGTGACCGGCGGAGCGGGTTATATCGGCTGTGTTTTAGTTCCCAAGTTGTTGGCGCGTGGTTATCGTGTGCGCGTTTTCGATAAATTGGTTTTTGGAGAAGAGGGACTCAAGTCGGTACGGGATCAAATCGAACTTGTGCAAGGTGACATTTGTGATTTTAACCCATCGGTTTTAGATGGCATGGACAGTGTGATTCACCTTGCTGGTTTGAGCAATGACCCAACTTCAGAATATAATCCGTCGGCAAATTTACAAATTAATGTAGAAGGCACACGAAATGTGGCAGAGGCTTGCATTGCCAAAGGTGTTGAGCGTTTTGTCTTCGCTTCAAGTTGTTCGATTTATTACAGCTACAGCACCGATGCCGGGCTATTGACTGAGGAATCAGAACTCAATCCCACGGTTCCGTATTCGCTTTCGAAAAAAATGGCAGAGGATCTACTTTGTGAGCTTGCTTCGGATCAGTTTACAC
>CAXGWX010000059.1:0-14593 GCA_964013445.1 uncultured Bdellovibrionales bacterium
CTCTGGCTCCGACTCGGGCTCTACCTCAACTTTGACCTCGGACTCAGATTCAGATTCGGGCTCTACCTCAACCTCGGCTTCTCTCTCCTCTTGCACCTCGGATTCGACAGCGGGCTCAGACTCTTCAGCTGACGGCGGCGCTTCAAAAACCCCTTCAACAACCTGGCCAGAACTTTCCTCCGCCTCAGCGGATGGCGGCACACTTAACTTCTGCTCAACTTTCTCAAGAACAACGAACTCCACTCGACGATTCAGACTGCGGCCCCTGCCAGTTTCATTGCTCGCCCGCGGCTTCGATGAGCCGTAACCCACCGCCTCGAGACGTTCCGCTGCAATGCCGTGTTTTATCAAGAAGCGTTTGACCACATTCGCCCGCTTTCTTGAGATGATACGATTGCGCCGCTTATTACCGACATTATCCGTATGCCCGGCAATGCGCATCTTGGCGATGGTCTTATGGTTCTTCAGCAAACTAACAACCTGCTTGAGCACCTTAAAGGAGCGCGGCTTAAGTTTCGCCGTGCCGACACCGAAGAAAATGCGATGCTTAAGATCGAGCTTTGCTTCCTTAAGCTCAACCAAGCTCTCTCCTTCATCGGGACAACCATCCTCATCGTCTACATTGTTGATAACCTCTGCCTCATTCGGACATTGATCCACATCATCCGCAAGTCCATCACCATCATTGTCCGCATCCGTGCAACCGTCCTCATCCTGAAAGCCGTCCTTGTCCTCCGGCTCTTCCGGACAGGTGTCCTCCTCATCTAAAATACCATCTTCATCGTTGTCAGCTTCCGGACAACCATCCTCGTCCTCAAAGCCATCCAGATCTTCCGCCTCATTCGGGCATTGGTCATCTTCGTCGAGAATCTCATCCGCATCATTGTCTGGCTCAGGGCAACCATCCTCATCCTCAAACTCATCCACATCCTCTGCTTCTTCAAGGCACTTATCTTCCGTATCCAGCACCCCATCCTGATCATGGTCTAAATCAGGGCAGCCGTCCTCATCTTCAAATTCATCAATGTCCTCTGCCTCATCGGGACACTTATCGTCGGCGTCGAGAAGCCCATCCTCATCATTGTCTTCTTCCGGGCAACCATCACCGTCTTCGAAACCATCCATATCCTCCAGCGCGCCCTGGCATTGATCATCCCCATCGAGAACCCCATCTTCATCGTTATCCCGTTCTGGGCAGCCGTCCTCATCCTCAAACCCATCAAAATCTTCCGCCTGGCCGGGGCAATCATCATCTTCGTTAAAATAACCATCCCCATCCCTATCCGGATCTTTAGGCAAGTTGTGATCGATGCCGATGGTAATTCGATAGTCAGGCGTGGGGATCCCATCGCTCAATCCCACACCCAAAGCCCCAATCAAGCGATTGCGTTCAGAGAACTGATAGGAGCCGCCGGCAAGAAACTCCAAAGGGCGCTCCACCTTTTTATTGAAAGGTGCAATCAACCGTGTGGCGCCAACAAATTCCGCTTCCACCCGCCAGAGGTCTGGATTCGGCGCATAATAACCGGCCAGACGATAGGTCAGTTTATGATCATCCGTATAGTTGAAAATCTTTTCTTTGGGTTGAAAGTAGAACCCCAAAGAACTCGCCACACCGTAGACACCGAATTTCTTGGTCACCAAGGCCCGGGTCTCCGCACCAAATCCATCGTAGGCCATATAAGCCAGGGTATTTCCCGTGGGCCAGTGGGTATGCAGGGTGGCGGCAAGAGAAACCGGATGCCCATCGTCTTCCCGCAGAATGATCCCCTTCCCGTACCAAATGCCGTTACCAAAGCCGGATGACTTTACAGAGCCCATCTTTTTGCCGGGCTGGCGGGCCTTCTGGTAAACCGTAAAGGGCACCATAATACCCATCTCGAAGCGCTCGAGAATTCCAACAGAGGTGCCAAAATCAAGTTGATCCCGATAAGCCACCAGGGAGCGAATCAGCGCTTCACCATCCTTGTATTCAACCACAAAGGGCCGGGATGTATGATGCAGCGCAAAAAATGTATGCACGGCCAAATGACCAATTGTATCGGTCCAGCCCGTTGAAAGTGGCCCGGTGCCTAAATCAAGATGGTAGGAGCCAATATCCAGATTCATTTTCCGCGCATCCGGATGAATCGGCAGCGCAACCTCTTCTTCTCCATCCGCTGCCCAAAGAGGAGAAGCGCTCGCAAAGAACAAAAGCCAAACAAAAACTTTTGTTAGATTTTTCATCCGCGCACCCACCATCGACGAGGTGCTATGAAACCGATGAGGGCGAGCAGGATGAGCAAAGATGTGGCCGGGCTTTGCTGACAACCGCCGGCGCTACCAACCTTGGCGTTCTCCTCAAGCCAACCAATGCCGTCATCATCCGCATTTAAGGGATTCGTTTGGTGTAAGGTGATTTCGGTTCTGTCCGTGGTGCCACCCCCATCCGAATCCGTATCCCGATAATCCGGCACCCCATCTCCATCCGTATCTCGCGGCGGGCTGGTCACATCCACATCCCCCGCCTCAAAATCGTCGGTCAAAGTATCATCATCAGAGTCTGTATCCAGAGCATCAATGATTTCATCGCCGTCCGTATCCAAAGGGTTGGCCGTATCCGAACCAACTTCGACCCCATCGCTGATGGTATCATTATCACTATCGATACTGTTTGGATCTGTACCAATGGTGCTTTCAAGACTGTCGCCGAGCCCGTCACCATCGCTGTCCACATCCACCGGTTCTCCAGTACCCGTGCTTAAATCATCGTCCGCATCAAGAGGATCCGTATTGTCGACTAAAACCTCCTGCCCATCGTTTCTACCGCCTCCGTCCGTATCCGCAAGCAGCGGGTTCGTTTCACCCTCGTCCACCACTCCATTGCCGTTGCGATCCTCGCCTTGCCCATCTTTGAGTCCATCCGGCAAAGAGTCCCCGTCACTGTCCGCATTATTAGGATTAAGCTCGCCACTTTCCAGCGCGCCATTTTGATTTGCATCTTCGATGCCGTCAGGAATACCATCCGAATCCGTATCAAAATTCGTGGGGTTTGTGCGGGTCGACGGATCCGCATCCTTACCACTGACCCCCATCTCCACACCGTCCTCAATCGTATCCCCGTCCGTATCAATAGCGTTAGGGTTCGTGCCCAGCAGTAATGCTTCCGTTCTATCGTCCAAACCATCGTTATCCGAATCCGTATCATTTGGGCTTGTTGAGTAGGTATTGCGTTCCGCACCATCGCTCAGCCCATCCGAATCACTATCCGCACGGGTTGGATCACTCTCACTTAAATCCGTCACCCCGTCTTGATTCGCATCTTCAACACCATCCGCCAAGCCATCCCCATCGCTATCTGCAACCACCGGATCACTCGCCCCACCCACGTATATGGCCCGTATTTCTGTGCCATCAGCCACCCCATCCCCGTCCGTATCCTCCTTGCAAGGGTTGGTTGAATTACGCACCAAAGTGTTCGTACTCGTATCTAGTTTCTGTAAATTATACTCTTCAATATTGGTGAGGCCGTCGCCATCACTATCGATTTGCGCATCGTCACGCAGTGGGTTGAGTCCAATCGTCGCCGTACAGCCATTGCTATCGTCGACTCCATCCCCATCCAAATCATTCGCAGGCAAAAAGAGATAGAGCATTTCGTAGCCGTCAGCCAGACCATCACCGTCCGTATCCGCTTGGTTAGGATTACTCTCATCAACAACGCCATCACCACCAGGGTCCGTATCCCAAGAAGCATTCGGATCGCTCGTCAAGGTACAAGAGCAAGCCCCATCACTGTTTGCATCTTCAAACCCATCGCTTAAACCATCCCCATCCGTATCTACCAAAAGAGGATTTGTGGTACTGGACGGATCCGCATCTGTTCCCAGTCCTTGCTCCATGCCATCACTTAGACCGTCGCCATCCGTATCCGCCACCAGCGGATTGGTACCAAACTTGAGCACACCTTTTTCCATGACCCCACCTTCATCACCGTCGAGTACCGCATCATCATCCGTATCCGCATCATCGACCGCTGTGACAAAACCGTCCACAAGCAAAAGAAGTTCTTCCGCATCGCTTAATCCATCGCTATCGCTGTCCTCTAGATTTGGGTTCGTGTTGGTCACCAGATTCTCATAGGAGTCAGAAAGCCCGTCCCCATCGCTGTCCGTATCTTCCGTGCCCGAATCCACCGCCGGATCAGAAGTCACAACCCCGTCAATGGGAGCCTTCTCATGCACTTCAAACAAGCCATCTCCATCCTCATCCCGCCAGCCAAGCTCAACCACATCAAGCAAGCCATCTCCATCGCTGTCCGCCAGGCAAGGGTTGGTACTATGAAAATTCACCTCATCGCTGTCGTTAATCCCGTCAAAATCCGAATCCGTCAAAGCCGGATCCATACAAATATTCCCCGTAAGGCGCAGGCTATGCTCCGTTCCATCCGTAAGTCCATCCTCATCCGAATGCTCACTTAAAGGATTCGAGCCATAGGTATTAACCTCCAGCCCATCGTTGATACCATCGTTGTCGCTGTCACTGTCCGCCGGATCGGTCTCGCCACTGTCGACAACCCCATTTTGATTGGCATCTTCAGCGCCATCGCCAAGCCCATCACCATCACTATCAATATTAAATGGACTGGTTCCTAAGAGATTTGCCTCCTGGTAGTTGGTCAAACCATCGTTATCCGAATCGAGTAAATCGTCCGTGCTCTCGTTTGGGTCGGTCCCATCCACCAATACCTCTTCACCATCCACAACCCCGCCACCATCGCTATCCGCCTGACTCGGATTGCTGTTCCAAACCGCCGTTTCACTAAAATCATCGAGTCCGTCCGAATCCGTATCCGTTAAAGTCGGATTCGTCCCCGCACTTACTTCATCCGCATCCGAGAGCAAATCGCCATCCGTATCGATTTTTGTCGGATCGGAGCCGGCGGTCTCTTCCGCCTCGTTGTCTAAACCGTCAAAATCCGGATCATCGTCACCGTCGTAGCTTGTGTCTTCAAAGTAGGTGTTCTCCCAATCATCGTCGAGCCCATCGTTGTCAGTATCCGCAGCCAAGACTGGAAGACTCAAGCCAAGCACCAAAGCTAAAGAGCTAAACTTCAGAAAGTAAAAATACAAAGCTCGCCCATCTCGATATGCTCGTCTAAACCGCACAGCTATCCTTTATCATTGCCCGCAGACACCCGTGATGCCTTTAAGGACCATTGATCGATCTTCTAGCCCAAAGCCCTGCGCGTCACAAGACCAGTCTATCGCCAAGCTCGCAAAAATATGTCGTTTTTTCAATTTTCACTGGAGGCGAAAGCCGCCTTTTAGGCACTCTTTCGACGATAGCGCTCCGCCGCATCCAGGAGCCGCCGACGTTGCCCCTGATGTCGCTTTTTGAAGCTTGGACGTGCCGCAAACCGTTCCTGTTCGTAGAGTTCCAATGTTTGGTCAAGCATGAGACATAGTTCTTCTCCTTGCGGTTGAACCAAACTCTCTTGAGTCGCCACCACCAACTCACGAACTGTTTTCCCAGATGGCGCGCTTTCGCTCTTAAAGCTTCCATAAAGATTGACCAGATCCTGGGCCAGAGGATGAATCGCCAGGTTTCTGTCTTTCGAGCGACGCCAAACCAAATACACCAAAGCCCCAATAAACACCAGGAGCAGAAAACCGTAGGCAAAATTGACCATATGGTGTCGACTCAGTTTCGCTCCTGCTTTATTCCAATCTTTAAAATTCGGCGCCAAGGCCCGAATAATGTCGAGCTGCACGTTAAAATTATAATCAATCACATAATCATCCCAATAACGCTGCACCCGCTCGAGCCAAGCGCGATAACCGGAAAGATAGGTCTCACTGCCACCAAAGGTCGGTGGTGTGGCATCGGCCCGCAACCAACCGGTTTCCGCATCGTACCATTCAACCCAGGCGTGCCCGTGCTCCGAACTAAAAATGGCCACCTTATCCTGTGGATCCCAATAGCCCCCCTGGAAACCGCCCAGAACCCGGGTTGGAATCCCCTCTAAACGCAACAAGGTGGCTAAACCGGTGGCAAAATATTCACAGTGACCACGTCGGTCTTCGAGCAAGAATGATTTAAGTGGATCCGCTTTGTTCTGATTGATGGCATCCAAGGTATAGGAAAAATTATCTCCAAAAAATTTTAAGAAGCGCTCAACCTTTTCATTATGGGTCATCGCATCGCCGACAATTTCCGTACTCAATGGTCTTAAAGCTTCTGCCAAGCCCTCGGGCACCTGCAAATAGGAACCATCCGCGGCGGGCGGTTCAATATCGTTAGGCGACACCCTATTTCCAATTCCACCCACCAAAGAAACCCGCACCGCACCGCTCGGCCGACGATTCAAAAGAATTTCAGAATTTTTCCCGAGCCCCTGAATAAAGAGAGGCCGACGTACATTAGAATCGCTGGAGCCAAGCACCCGGGCGATGGCCACCGGCCCCAAACTTAAAACCAACTCACCGGCCAAGGGCTGCTGATAAATCTCGTAACGCCGGCGCTGCGGAAAATCCCGCCAGTCCTGACGGTGAATGGTGCGCTCAAAACGTGGACTCGATTTTAAAAAGCCCTGCTCGCTCAATGTATTGTAAATCAAGCCGCGCAAATAAATTCCGTCGAGGTAGTCTTTCTCTTCCAAGCCATAGACCCGGGCTAAAACTTCTGTATCCGTTTCTGCTCCACGCGGCGCATCGGTCAAAGATACAGCCGCTGGCAGAAGTCGGTTCTTACTCTGATAGGAAAGAAGTTTTCCTAAACCAACCCGCGGGAAGACAACGAAAACAACGCTGGAAAGAACCAGAATAAGCAGCGCCGCCATGGCCGAGCCAATAAGGAATCCGGGGGTAACAATATCTCTGCGGCGTTGCGCTGAATAGAAATCCACATGCTTGCGGTTTTGCGCATCCCGCTCCACCCCACCAAGCAGCTCCGCCCCCAAAAGCGCCCAAACCACGCACAAACCGAAGGCTACAAAAATCACCCCATAATTCAAACGGAAGTTCACCACCGACGCGCCAAAGAGTACCAAGAGCGCCAAGAGCAAGGTCTGTACATCATGACTGCGACTGGTGCGGCGCAAAGAGCGGGCCGCCAAAATACCCAAGAGCCCCTCGAGTGCTGCCACCACCGAACGCTCTAAGCCTCCCTGTAAAAAGCTGGTGACGCCGAGAAACAAGGCCATAAACGCTATCGCCGTCGCCCAAAGGGCCGACAAGGGGCGCTCGCGCAAATGCAGAAAGGCCGAGAGCGCCGGCACCAACAAAATAATTCCCGCATAGGCCGCCAGCTCGCCACTGAGCCAGGCCGCCATGATGGCCAGGGTGCAGGCACCGGCCAAAGCCAACTCGTGGGCCAAAAGCAAAGACAATCCCCGATTCATGCGGCACGCTCCAGGGCTTGCGGATAGATCACATGAGCACATTCCGGCGGCGCACTCTGCCCCGGCGAACACAGAGCGATCCGCGCCATGCTCCCGTCCCCATGGCTGGCAACAAAAGGATCGGCGAGTTTTAGGCGGGCCAAAACATAAAGCACCTGCTGAATTTGCCGCTGACCGGAGCCCGGTTTTAAAGCCACTCCCGGTCCACTCAAGCCCACCCGCACCCCTTGTTGCAAAAGTAACTCCGCCAACGAGCCGGCGTAGGCTAAGGTATACTCATCCGCTTGGCTATCCTGCCCCGACACACAGAGTAAAAGCTCCACCGACCGTGAAGCCACCGCCTCATGCTCCCGCACCACCAATCGGCCGGTTCGGGCAGAGCGCTTCCAGGCAATATGGCGCGGGTCGTCTCCCTGGTGGTAAGGGCGCAAGGCAAAAAAGTCCGGACCATGGCCAAGCTGGCCTAAAGCCTCGCTGCCGAGCCAACTCAAAAGGCTGTCCACATCGCGGTGAATATTGAGTTTGCGCGGCGCCGCCCAAAACTCAATCGGCGCTAATTTAAGACGACGGGTCTTAATGAAAAATCCGAAAGGATAGGTTGTCTTCACCGCCAATCCCTCGATGCGATGCCGACCCCGATGTTCCGGCACACAGAGGGTGCTGATCTTTTCCTCCGCCTTCGGCCCGAGGCGCAAATGATAAGGCGCCCGCACTAAAGTCCTCACCTTCCCCTGCACATCAATGTCCACCTCTAAACCAAAGAGGGCCAAAAATCGGTAAGGGTTGTAGAGTTCCAGGCCCAGAAGAGACTCCTGCCCTACCCGGGCAAAAGTGGGCGGCCGCAAGCGCAAAGCAATGCTGCGAATATTCGTCTCACTCAAGACACCGGAGAGCACGATGGCCGAGAGCACCAAACTCCAGCCCAGATAGAGCAGATTGTTTCCGGTGTTGATGGCCGCAAAGCCGACCACCAGGGCCACCGCCGTAATAATTTTTCCCGAACGTGAAAACTTAATTTGTCGAGGTGCCCGTCGCCAAAAGTTTCGCCAAAGGGAGCTTAACATGGCGGGCTCTTAACGGGGTGCGGGCACACTGGCGAGCAGTTCATTTAAAACCTGGCGGGCTTCGCTGCGCTGGCCTTGAGCGCTTCCGGCCAAAACCAGACGATGGGCCAGCACCGGCTGGGCGCAGGCTTTAACATCATCGGGCAAAACAAAATCCCGGCCATCGAGTAAAGCTTTGGCGCGACACATTTGCCGCAACGCAATAGCGCCACGGGGAGAAGCGCCTAAGAGAATTTGCGGATGTTCCCGGGTGGCGCTGACCAAAGCCAGGAGATATTCGGCCACCGGCTCGGCCATTTTCACCGCATTGACCCGCCCATGCAAAAGCAAGAGAGCCTCCGGGTCGAGCATCGCTTCGAGATTGGCCACTTCTTCTTCAACCGCCACTTGCGCAAAAAGTAAATCGTATTCTTCCCGGGCCGAAGGATAGCCTAAAGGCAAACAGACCATGAATCGGTCGAGCTGACTCTCGGGCAGAGGATAAGCGCCGTGCTGCTCCACCGGATTTTGCGTGGCAATCACAGCGAAGGGTTCGGGCAGCGGATGGGTGGTCCCTTCGACGCTGACCTTCGCCTCACCCATGGCTTCTAAAAGGGCGGATTGGGTTTTCGGCGGCGCCCGGTTGATTTCATCCGCCAGCACAACCTGGGCGAAGATGGGCCCGGGCTTGAATTCGAACTCGTGGCTTTGCGGATTTAAAACCTGCACCCCCATCACATCCGAGGGCAACATATCGGCGGTAAATTGAATGCGGTGAAAGGAACAGCCCAGCACCTTGGCAACGCAGCGCGCCAGAGTGGTTTTGCCGACCCCGGGCACCCCTTCGAGTAAAATATGGCCGCCGGCGCAAAGACTCGCCAGCAACAAATCGATGGCCTCGTCCTGACCGCGCACAATCTCTTTGAGCATTTGCCGCAGCTGCGGCAGGGCCTCAGCCTGCTCCTCTAAAGGCAATGAACGAAGATGGGCCGCTTCAACCATACCTCTATCCTAGCCTAAAGTGGGCTTAAGAACAAAGGCGTAAAATGCGCTGGGAAAATAGCCCTGAAGTGCCTGGTTTCGAGGGCCTTGGCACCTGGCCCGAAGCGCTCTAGTCTTTTTGACAGAAATTCAGGACTCTGTAGGGGGAGTAAAGAGAAACATCATTGCTCCTGCTCCAGGCAGTGCCGCCAGCCAACCTATTGCCATGATAGGAGCCAATGATGGCAGTGCCATCGATGGCGGTGTCATCAGACAGCTCAACTTGCATATTCCAATCATCATTAACCTCCAAGCCGTTTACATTCGTTCCGCCCACATTTATCGCGGTATCGGTGCATGCTCCTTCACAGGTATCAATGCCAATTGCATCAATGGGCATGCCCCGATTCGGAGGACCACCCATACCGAGGTAGGGCGCAGAAGCATCCATCCAATACTGAGCTAGCTCGCCTAGATCAGACGCGCTTATCAACGCAGCACCAAGTCCCCGACGTGAAGTCCCACGCAAACGGAAATTGCTCTTACCGCCATCTTGCGCGACCCCATAGTTGCTCCCCTGAAAGTAACCCGTGCCCACCGGCATCCGGCCAGCCATATCGTATTCGCTCCAGCCCTCCGGGCAATCCTGCACGCTCATCATGATGGCCCCCGATGGCATCTCACCGCCGCCACCGCCACCATCACCGCCACCCAACGCATCTGGATTGACGCGCATGGTGATGTCCTGAACATTGCCGCTATCGTCCGGCTCCTCTGCCAATGGCAAGAGATTGCTGACCATCTTGCCTACGGTGCTCGGAATGGCTTGACTGATAATATCTAAGCCGCAAGATTCGCATTCATCACCGTCCAGACATACCCCACGCAAGATAAAGTCTCCATCCCAGGGATTGCGCACATCTTCGCTGGGAATATAACCGGCCTCCGCCAGTTTTTTCAGAGCCATATTCGTTTCATCCGCAGCGTGGCCGAATGTGTTATCGCCAAAAGCGGGAGGATTATGCATTCCGCCAGGCCCATTCCCCCCGGAGAGCATTGCGCAGTTCCCAGAGTCCGGGTTGATTCCAGGCCAGTTATCGTTGTTGGCTCGATAAGCCACTGCCGCATCCGCCAGCCGGTAATAGGTCTCAACGGTTTGCTCCGCCAGGCCCTCGCGCTGAGCGGCAATAAAGCTCGGTGTGAAATTCACCGCCAGAACCGTCATTACCCCCAGAACGATACTGAGTTCCACCAGGGTAAATCCGGCTTGGGCTTGCTTGCTTTGTGTTGGTCTTACGTTCATCATGCTCATCTCCTAAGGGCTTTGGTTTTGCACAAGTGCCCCTTAGAAGAGCAAGATGGGGGCCAAGATCGGCCTGCATAAATTATACATGTAATTACAGCAACTTAAGTTCTAAAAGGCCCACTCAGAAGAGGACTTAAGCCCACTTTGCACAGTACCAGGAGAAACGCTTGTGCAAAGGAAATCAGGAGTAAAAACAGGGAAATTGGGGTGCGGAGGCGCACCTTCTTTTGCTTAATCTTTCTGGCAAAAGGACATGGCGTAATAGGGTGGAATCGTCTCGAGCAGATTGGTCTCAAGCTCTCCATCAGGTGTACCGTCTGTAAACTCACCATTAAGCCAGCTTCCAACTTCATCACTGTCCACTTGCGCCTCTTCAAATCGGGCACCAAAGACATCCTCCTGCCATTGGAGTGCCTTAAGATTCAGCTGATCAAAAGCCGATGCAGGTGTGCCGGCCACAGTGGCTCTGGTCTTTTTAAAGTGCGTCCCCCCATTTGGATCATTTTGCGCAATATAACCTCGGGTTCCCATGGTCGCCGAACCCTGCAGCGTAAAGCCGATGCTGCCGCCTTTTTGTCCAAGGCCATAGGGCGCAAGCCCACTACCAATACCAGGATCACCAGTCGCCACCGGCATCCGTCCCGCCATCTCCGTGACTTCCGACCACCCAAGTGGACACAGATCGTTAAACATCATCACCGCCCCTGCGGGCAACTCCGCACCAGCGACACCGCCTGCTTCCGGGCTCATCTGCATGCTGCAACTCTCCCCAACACAGTGCGCCAAAGGCAAAAGATTGGCCAGAGCGTTATGGGCGCTCTGTGGGATATTGCCGCTTTCGATCTTTAAAGCACAGGAAGCACAACCGGTCGCATCACAATCCACACCTTCGGCATTCAGCGCAAAAGTTTGTCCCACCGAGCCATCCTGCCAGGGATTGTGGGCAGAAGCGCTGCTGATATACCCCTCGTTCTGCAAAACCTGCAGCCCGCTTTGGCCTAAGCCATCGGCCTGACAAGTGTTGTCCGCATCCATAAATCCTGGCCAGGAATCGTTATCGATATAATAAGCCACCGCCGCATCGCCCAGAGCGTAGTAGGTCGCCGCTGTCGCCTCGACCAATTTTTCGCGCTGCTGGGAAATCATGCCGGGCACAATCGCTGTGGCCATGGCGCTCATGATGGCCATAACAATACTTAACTCAATCAGGCTAAATCCGCTGGCTTGTGGTTGGGGGCTTTGCATGGTTGACCTCGCTTGGCTTTGGCGTGGCATTCAGCGCCACACACCCTCCTTATTGAGCAAGATGGGGGCCAATCTCTAAAACAAGGTCTGAAACGAGTTTTTTCTAAATACTTACAGTAACTTAAGCAAATCGCGCGCCGCCAGAGACAGCTTTAAAACCGGTACCTGCAGGGATCAAAACCATGGCTTTCATGGCTGAGATGAGCATTCGGCAAGGGCTTCTACGGTGCTTTGCAGAAACTCACCGCATAATAGGGCGGTATGATGTTGAGAAAATTAGTCGCAAGCGCGCCATCAGGTGCACCATCTGTAAACTCACCTTTCAGCCAGCTTCCTTCATTGACTTGCTTCTCTTCAAATCGGGGGAGACCAAACGCATCCTCCTGCCATTGCAGGGCATTGAGATTGAGCTGATCGAAGGCCGAGGGCAGAACTCCAACAGGTGGGTCGAGCATCTGTGTTCTGCAGTATTCACTATCAGCCCCGCCGCTCGCACACCTCAACTCACCGTGCGGATCACCCTCTGTATCGAAATCGTCATCCTCCTTAACATAACCCCGCGTTCCCATCGTCGCCGAGCCCTGCAGCTTAAAGCCAATCGTTCCACCTTTGTCGCGAGGGCTGTAGGGCTCATCAAGTCCACTGCCAAGACCAGGATCACCCACACCCACCGGCATTCGTCCGGCCAGTCCGTCAACTTCAGCCCAACCTGCCGGACATCCATCCTCAAACATCATCACTCCACCTGCCGGCATGGCCGCACCACCACCGCCACCAGCGCCCGGCTCAGCGCTCATTAAGGCGGTACAACTACCGGCAGCGTCGCAAGTGGCAGCAGGCAGGAGTTTGGTCAGCATATTTTGCGCCGATGCGGGGATATTATCGCTGACCAGCTCTAAATCACAGCGCTCACAATCACCGCTACAGCCAACCGGATAGGCCTTGGCTTGCACCTGAAAAGCCTGCGCTCCCCCATTTTGCCAGGGATTGGCCATGGTGGGAGTGTGGATATAACCCTCGTTAAACAAAACCTGCAGGCCGGTTTCCCCGCTCAGAATCGGCGCACAATCTCCACCCTCCGCTTCCTGGAAACCTGGCCAAAAGCCTTTGTCCATCTCATAGGCCTTCGCCGCATCGGCGATGTGGTAGTAGCCATCGACCGTGGCTTCGACCAGCTTTTCCTGGTGCTGGGCGAGCATATTCGGCACCATGGCGGTGGCCATGACGCTCATCACGGCCATGACGATGCTCAGTTCAATCAGGCTAAATCCGTCGGTGTTTTTGGGGGGCTTTTGCATGGTTTACCTCGTTGGTTGTGTTGTCTGCTCTGGATAAAAAGCAAGAAGGGGGCCAATCTTAGGCCCTCGGCCGCTTAGAGCTTTTATCCTTTATTGTTAATGACTTAAGGAATTAGCGGAGGAGAATCCTGAAAACCGCCAGGGCAAAAATCCACATCTGTCACAGTGACAAAATGGCCCTCTGGGCCTAAAGATACGCCTTTAGGGCAAATCGGAGCCGGACCCCAAACCGGAGCCGGAATCACTGAAACTATCCCCCGAACCGATGGAAAGCCGCCTTTTTAAGGCCTTTTGAAAGCCCCTGTGCATATCCGGCAGGGCCGCAAAAAGCACCTTATGGGCATTGTGGCTACACACAGCGTAGGCCGGATTGGCCGAAACGTCGGCCAAATTGCTGATGTTTTGATTGGCCACATAGCTTTGATCCATACAGGTGAAGGCCTGGACCTGATGATTTTCGTGCAGGAGATAAATAGGCCGGTCGTTATGCCCGTTAAGGTAGGTGTTTAAGGCCGGCAAGACATAGCCTTGCTGCTGCAGCTTAAAGCGATGGTTGAACTTATTGAGGTTATAGCGGCAGGGCCCATCGGCGTAATAATGGTCCCCCGGGCCCGCTTTGCTTTCGCCAACGCCGGTGCCGATACATTCTCTTTTGTTGCCAAATTTTCGATAAAGGCAACCTTCACCTTCAGCGCATTTTTCGAATTTGGCCAGGGTCAGGCCCGAATCCCGGGCAATCTGGGCCCAAGCCGCCAGCTTATCCTGCTGGGCATTGAGGGCGAAAGTTGTATGAATGGCAGTGATCTGCGGCAGGGAGAAAGCCATCAACATGGCAATGGCGCCTAAGGTCATGGCCAGTGAAACAAGCGTAAAACCGCGGCTGGTGGTCGAGGGTTGCATGGGGCGTCCTTTCCGGCTTTTGCGTCCATCGGCACAAAAGCATCAACACCTCTTAAAGCAATATCGGGGCCAAGCTTGCGGCCCACCGCAGGCAGCAGCCATAGTTGTGTGCTTTTAAGGACTTAGAAAAACTGGAGTCAGTTTGCCCCTGGTTCAAAATGGTACCTCAAGCTCACATGTCACAGGGACATGGTTGTCTGGCTAAGAGTGCCGGGCAATTCAAAGAAACTAAAAAAAAAGAACGCAAGCTGTGGCCTCAAAAGAAAAACGGCCCCCTACTTAGGGAGCGGTCCGTCATTGGTGGAAGAACAATCTGCAGGGCAGGTCATTTTACTTTCGGGCCCATTACACAGACCATCACCGCAACTTCCACAATCCGCATAGCAGGTTTCTGCATCTTCATCAGCATCACATTCATCATCGCCGCATTCGCCGGTAA